>NZ_CP130630.1:1348333-1685416 GCF_030551255.1 Streptomyces sp. NL15-2K | reverse complement strand
TCGTCGTCCATCCCGGCGGGTTCGCGGGCGCGGAGCAGCGCGAGGACGCGGCCGGTGCGCTCGGCCCGGGCACGGCGCTCGTCCAGGGGCGCGGTCGTGGCGGCGCGCATCCACTCGCCGACGGGCAGGGTGGGACGCAGCCCCCGGTACAGCTCGGTGACGGCGGGCAGCAGGTCGGGATGGGCCCGCCGGACGTGGCCGACGACCCGGTCGTACAGCTCCGGTCCGGCGTAGGCGTTGTCGTTGCCGGCGAACCTGAGCGGATCGTCGGGGTGGGCGATGTTGTACGCGCGCATCCAACGGAACATGTCCAGGTAATCCTGGCTGTGCAGCAGCAGGTAGGCGTTCTGGAACTCCTCGGACATGATCCGGGCGGGATCGCCGCGACCGGTGAGCAGATAGTCGTCCAGGCGGAGCCCGGCACTCCAGTTGGCCTCCAGGACGAAGGAGCGGAAGCCCTTCTCCTCGACCAGGTACCGCAGTGCCCGGTGCCTGAAGGTGACGAAGTCGTGGGAGCCGTGGGCGGCCTCGCCGATGCCGACCATCACGGCGCCGCCGACCACCTGCCCGAAGGGACGCAGGTCCTCGAAAGGACCCGAGGGATCGGCGGTGCGCAGGGGACGGGCAGCCTTCTCGAATGCCGGCAGCGGGTCGTCGGCGGTCGGGACAGGCCCGCCCGAGGCCCCGGACCCCCCGCCGGCCGGGGACACCGCGACCACCCCGGGGACGACGGCGAACCAGACGAGCAGCGCGACCGCGAGCCGCCTTGGCATGGAGAGTGTCATGGCGTCAGCTTCCCTGTCCGGGGGTCGGGCCGCGCTCCGTATGCACCCGGCCGGAGCAACGCCGCGGGCAGGGAAGCGGGCCATCGACGTGCTGTCCCAGGTCCTCTGCGTGCGCAGGTGTCGGTTGAGCCACAGCATTCGCTTCCTGAGGGGCATCCGCGCGCATCCGCCGCGGGCGGCGCACCTCGCCGCCCGCTACGACGGGGGCAAGACCGTCAAACGCCCCGAGACACTCGTCGCTCTGCATGATCGCCGATGTCAAGGAACAAGGTGAGAGGTCGGGTCGCCCGGGGGAATCTCACCCCCGGGCTCCCACAGAACCGTGCGTAAAGTCTCCCGTTACACGGCTCTTGCCACCTTGATCACCAGAACATCGGGGTCCACACCCATTGGGCGAAGAGCCTCGGGTGCTGGCGGGTGATGCGCTGCCAGCACGCGTGGGCCTTGTCGAACCTCCGGAGCCGTCTGTACTTCTTGCGGATCCAGCGCATGAGGTAGGCGTTGATGCGCTTGAGGAGACGAGGCAGTTCGGTGCGATAGGGGGTCTTCGAAGTGGGCCAGCGAGGGCCCCTCCCCGGCCAACTTCGAAGACCCGCCAAAGCGAGAAAGACCTCACCCGGACCACCAACTGATCACGACTCGATACGTGCCCTAGCTTCGCGCTCGCCGGGCCGCCGGAGGGGTCCCCGTCAAGAGAACACAAGAACGAACGGGAACCCCCCGGTTCAGCCGATCCGGCGGGACCGTACGGCGGCTCGCTTCGGCTTACTGGCCGTCAGTCGCTCAGCGATTCCCCTGACCTGAGGGTCCTCCGCCTCCCGCGCGGCCTCTATCACCTGGCGGGCCACATCGCCGCGCAGCTCGCCGAGGGCCATCATCGCAGCCACGGCCACTGGTGACTCGGAACCCTTCACCGCGGTACCCAGGGCCTCGGCCGCGTCCTCCGCGTCCGGGTGCCCGATGTAGCACAGGATGTCCGCCGCGTGCCGTCGTACCACTTGGTCGTCCGACCTGAGCGCCTCGACCAGCGACGGGACAGCCGCGGAGCCGAACGCGGCCACGTCGTCGGTCAGGGCGTTGCGTTCCTCGAGCCCGTGGTCGCCCAGCAGGGCGACCAGATGCGGTACCGCCCGAGGCTCCCGAATGCGGCCCAGCGCCCATCGGGCCTTGCGGGCGACCGCCTCGTCCGGATCCGTGATGTACGGCAGAACGGCGTCCACCGTCTCGGGGTTGGCGAACTTGCTGACCACGTGCAAGGCCTGGACCCGCACCTCCGGCGACCGGTCCGGCTCGATGGCGGCGAGCACCGCCGGCCGCGTGGCCTCCTCCAATCGGGTGACCGCCCAGGTCATGGTCTCCCGAACGAAGAAGTCCGGCTCTGTCCACAAGGCTTCGACCAGCTCATTCGCGTACCCGCTCTCGAACTGCGAACCGATCGCGAGCGCCGCGGTATTACGCACACTGCGATCCGGATCCGACAGCTTCTCGACCAACTCGTTCGCGGGTATTGAAGTGTTGTGAGGCTGCGAAGTCGACATGCGGCGGATCCTACATGCTGACCCACGCCATCGGCCTGTCACACCGTCAACGCGCGACCGCCCGAACTGGCAGCTGAATGCTTAGCAGTCGCAGGTCTCGTGACCCGTTTTGTTTTCCGGTCATCGGTTTCCGCAGCGTGACCAGGGACGGGATTCCGCCCCAGGATGAGGACGGCTCTTCGAATCCGGAGTTCGCAACCGGATTCATTTGGGGGTCCGGTCTTTTCATCAAGGACGGAAGGAAGCCATCATGGGCAACAACGAGGAGTACTTCGTCGAGATCGACGACCTGTCCATCGACGTGTTCGACGTCGTCGAGCAGGGCGGTGCGGTCACCGCGCTGACCGCCGATCACGGCATGCCCGAGGTCGGCGCGTCGACCAACTGCTTCTGCTATATCTGCTGCTCCTGCAGCTCCAACTGACGCACCCCCGGAACGAGACCGGTCCCGCGACGCGCTCCTGGGCGCGCCGCGGGACCTCGGCATGCCTCATCCCTCTGCGGCGGGCGACGAGGCTGACAACGAGCGAGGTAGAACCCATGATTTTGGCGTCCGGACTGGCCAAGTCCTACAGCGTTCGGCGCGGCCGGGAACGACTGCGGGTCGATGCGGTCTCGGACGCGAGCTTCGAGGTCGCCGGGGGAGAGATCGTCTCCTTCCTCGGGCCCAATGGCGCGGGGAAGACCACGACGCTTCGGATGCTCACGACCCTGACCAGCCCGACCTCGGGCTCGGCCAGGGTGGCCGGCCACGATGTCGCCGCTCAGCCGCGGGAGGTGCGCCGGCAGATCGGCTACGTCTCGCAGGGCGGGTCGGCCGGCGGCTTCGCCAGGGCCGGGGACGACATCGTCGACCGCGCCATGCTCTACGGCCTCGACGCGGCCACCGCCACGCGACGGGCGCGCGCGCTGCTCGACCGGCTTGACCTCGCCGACGTCTGGACACGCGTCGTGCGAACGCTGTCCGGCGGGCAGCGCAGGCGGCTGGACGTGGCCATGGGTCTGGTGCACAAGCCGCGCCTGCTGTTCCTCGACGAGCCGACGGCCAGCCTCGATCCCCAGGCACGCGCCAACCTGTGGGGGCATATCAGGGACCTGCGCGAGGAGTACGGCATGACCGTGTTCCTGACGACTCATTACCTCGATGAGGCGGACGTGCTGAGCGACCGGGTCATCGTGTTCGATCACGGGCGGGTGGTCACGGCCGACACCCCGGACGCGCTGAAGGACCGGATCTCCGGCGACCTGGTCGAGATGGAGGTCGCCGACCCGGAGCAGGTGGACGCTGCCGCGCACATCCTCGAGAAGTCCGCTACCGACCGGCCTTCGGTGACCGGGCTGCGAGTGACCGGCCGGGTGCACAAGGCCGGGACAGCCCTTCCGGGCCTCGCCCGCGAACTCGGCGTGGCCGGCATCGACCTGGTATCGCTGGAGGTGCGCCGCCCGACCCTGGACGACGTGTTCCTCACCCTGACCGGACGTTCCCTGCGGGACTCGCACTGACCGCGCCAAGGAAGGCACCACCCATGCTCCACGACACGATCGTCGTGTTCCGTCGTCAGATGCGCCTGAGCCTGCGCAGCCCGGCCATGGTCCTTACCGGGCTGCTCCAGCCGGTGCTCTACCTGGTGTTGTTCGCCCCGCTGCTGCGGTCGGTCGCTGAGCAGGTCGGCTCTGCGAACCAGTACACGCTCTTCGTTCCCGGACTGCTCGTCCAGCTCGCGGTCTTCGGGGCCGCCTTCACCGGCTACGGCGTGATCGGCGAGTGGCGCGATGGCGTGATCGAGGGGGAGCGGGTCACCCCCGCGCCCCGGTCCGCCCTGCTGCTGGGTCGGCTCGGACGCGACCTCGTACAACTGCTGGTTCAGGTCGTCGTACTGATCGCTCTCGCCTACGCCTTCGGGATGGACGCACCGCTGCCGGAACTCCTGGTCGGCGTGGCCATCACGCTCCTTCTCGGGGGCGCGTGCGCCGCGACCTCGAACGCGATCGCGCTCAGCGCCAAGGACGAGCGGGCCATGGGCGGCGTCGTCAATACCCTGCTCATGCCGGTCATCCTGCTGTCCGGGATCCTGTTGCCGGTCGGGATGGGGCCGGACTGGCTGCGGTTCACGGCGGGACTGATGCCCGTCAAGCATGTCGTCGACGCGGTCCGGGCCTGCTTCGCCGGTGACCTGACGGCGAGCGGTGTCGTGTGGGGCGGCGGCTGGGCCGTACTGCTGTGCCTGCTGGGTGTGTGGTTCGGCACCAGGACGTTCCGTGCGGAGGCATAGCCGGTGGTCGCTCGGCTCCGGAAAACACGCACCCTTACCCAATAATTGACTGTCCGCTGTCAAGCGTGAAGGCATCTCCATCGCTTAACATCTATTGGATCCATAGCCTCTTGCTTGGTCGACGTCGGGTCACCTAGAGTTGTTTTTCGCTAGAGAGACATCAGGCTTGATGGTTAATCAAAGCGCTGCGGCGCGGGGTGAAGTCGCGCAGCAGCACTTTTGCGGGCTTCGATTCTGATCACACTATTAATCACACGGTTGGCCTTTGGGGCGACGGCATTGTCGGCCCCGGTCCGGACGCAGGCAAGGACGCTTTCGTAACCGGCGGCCGACAACACCTATGAAGTGCCGGGCCATCAGGTGCCGTAATGCCTGTTCGGCGGGGGAAGCACGGGGGTAACAGGGTGAATCCAGTTGATGGCTCCTCCACGGCCTCTGGAGACATCGCGGTGGATGCGGTGGATATCGCGGTGGATGAGGTCGTCCTCGTCCGCGTGGCCGGATTGAGCAGATCCTCTCTCAGAGGGTTTCACCACAGTCGCGTCGACCGTCTGCTGTCCGATCGAGCGCGAGCGATCAGAGAACTGGCCGAGTCCGTCGAACGAGCCGACGCGGCCCTGTTCCAGGACATCGGCACGCGCGCCGGAGACGAGCGGGCCCTGCTTGTCGCCGCGCGTCGAGGCGTGCGCCAAGGTGACCTGTCCAGGCGAGTCGCGCAGCGGGCTGTGCCGCTGATGTCCGAGGGTGCCACCGCGGCGTTCGGTTCCTGGACGGCCGCGCAGGAACGGGTGCGCGACCTGGACGCGCGGCTTGATGACGCGCTGGTGGCGGCCGAGGGCGAGGACCTGCGGCACCTGCGCGGCCTGTGCCTGGACCGGCGGTTTCACGCCGGCCTGCGGGCCACCAGCCGGGACCTGGCCGACACCGCGCGGCGGTGGGCCACGGGGCAGACCGGCGCGCCCCAGCGCAAGCGGCTCCTCCGGCTCACCCGCATGGCGGCCCGCGCGGGTGCGAAGACCAGCCCGTTCAGTTCCTGGATGATCACGGTCCCGGCCCGCTGGGGCCGGCTCGGCGCCGAGGTGACCGGAGAGCGGCTGCTCGCCGAGCTGGACGGTGCGGTGGCCGGGGTGCTCACCCAGGCCCTGCACGCCGCGCTGCCGGAGGCCGCGGGCCCTGAGGTGCGGGTCAACCCAAGTCTGGTGCGGGTCGGGGGCGGTTGGCTGTTCATCCGGGCTGGGCAGCGGGAGCAGACGGTCCGGGTCGCAGCGCACCCGGCGATCGACGAACTGCTGCGCACCCTGGTCCCCAGGGACACCGAGGCGGCTCTGGCCGCGCGGGTGCCCGCAGGGGCCGGGCTCGTGGGCAAGTGCCTGGCCGCCGGACTGCTCGAACGTTGTATTCCCGTCGCGGACCATCACCCCCGCCCCTGGGCCGCGTGGGCCGCCCTCGCCGACGCGCACGGCACGGCGGACCTGTCCGCCGGGCTGGCCGCCCTGGACACGGCACTGCGCGACGCGGACGCGGCCGGGGCACAGGCCGCCGCCGGGCAGCTGGGGCGCCGCCTCGGGGTCACCCTGCCGCCGGTCGAGGTGCGCGAGATGTCGGTCGCGGCCGACTGGCCGTACGAACTGCCCGCCCGCCCGGAAGGCTCCGCGCTCGACGAACTCGACTGCGCCCGGCGGCTGCTGGCGCTTCAGGACGTGAAGTTCCCCGCGAAGCTGGCGGCGGCCGAGCATCTGGCCAGGACGTTCGGCGCGGACTACGACGTGCCGCTGACCGTCGCCCTGGACAGCCTGGCGCGGGCCCGCCTCGACACCGATGATGACCTCGGGCGGATCGTCGGGCCGACGGCGCCGCCCTGGGGAGCCGACCTGGCGGCCTGCGTCGGCAGCGGGGTACGGGAGTTCGCCGGCGCGCTGTCCCGGCTTACCGGCGAAGTGCTGAGCTTGGCGGCGAAGGGCCCGCTCGCCGTGCAGGACGTGCGCCGGCTGCTCGACGACTTCCCCTTCGCGCACCCGAACCGGTCGGCCACCTTCTACCTCCAGGAGGCCTCCGAGGCGGGGATCCGCCGGGTGGTGAACGTCGTGCACGGCGGGCACGGCCGGGGCCGGGGTCGTCTCGCGGCGCAGGCGGGCATCGCCGTCGCGGACCTGGTCACCGCCGCCGACGAGGACATCGTAGAGATCGGCGGGCTGCTCGGATCGGCGCTGAACGCGAGGGCGGCCACGGCACCGCGGGAGTTGCAGTACCCCGGCGCCACGACCGGCCGGCCGCGGGAGCAGCGCCTGCCGATGTCCTCGGTACGTGTCGTGCCCGGGGCGCACGGCCTGCCCGCGCTCCGTGACGAGGACGGCCGGGATGTGCGCCTGGTGCACCTGGGCATGGCGGCGGACCTCGCGCTGCCGCCGTTCGCCAGGCTCCTGGAGCAGGTCTTCGGCAGCGCCTACCTGATCCACCCGAGCATCGCGGCCTTCACCCCCACGGCCCCCGGGCGCGCCGGGGCGCAGCCAGCCACGCCGCGCGTGATGCTCGGGACCACGGTGCTGCAGCGGGAGCGTCGGCTGCTGCGCCGGGAGGAGTTCCCCGGTGCGGGCGAGCCGCGTGCTTCGCTGCGGGCCTGGCACCAGTGGCTTGCGGCGTACGGCCTGGGCAGCCGCTTCTACCTTCGGGCGTGGAGTTCCGCCGACCACGGCGGGGGCCAGAGCAAGGCGCGCAAGCCGGTGTTCGTCGACATCACCAGTCCGCTGCTGTTCGCGGACGCCGAGAAGATGCTCAGACAGGCCGAGTACGCCATCGTCGAAGAGTGCCTGCCCGATCCGCTGGCCGGGTCGGGACACGTGAGCGAGTACGCGGTCGAGGTCGGTGTGCGACGTTGACGACCTGGGCGTCTTGGCACGTGCATCAGCACCAGGGTCAGGATCGGCTGTTGGTCGAGGCGGTCGCACCGCTGATCCGGGCCGTGCGCTCCGACAAGCTCGCCGACCGGGCGTTCGTCCTGCGTTACTGGGACGGGGGTCCGCACGTGCGGCTGCGGCTGCGGGCGCCGTCGGACGCGGCCCTGGCGGCGCTGGAGTCCCGGGTGGCGGCCGAACTGCGGCGCTGGTGTCGGGAACATCCGTCCGAGCGGAGCATGGGCACCGAGGAGTACGCGCTGCTGCGCGACCGGATCGGCGACCCCGCCTCGGCCGCCGAACTCGCCCCGGACGGCTCGGTCGTACGGGCTGTCTACTCCCCGGAGCACCAACGGTACGGCCGGGGCGCGGCGTTGGCGGCGTGCGAGGAGCACTTCGACGACAGCACGCGGATCGCCCTGGACGTGCTCGCCGCCAACCCCCCGGCCGCGTCCCGGGATTCGCTGGTCGTGCTGATTCTGGCCCGTTTCCTCGCGGCGCGAGACAGCCGGGCCGGCGTCGGCTGGGCCCGGCGCGTCCGGGCGGCCGGCATCCCGGCCGCCGTGCGGCTGGACCCTCGCCGGGTGGCGTCGCTGCTGGAGCGGCCCCCCTCCGCCGTCGCGCGCTTCACCCGGTCACTGGAGCGGCTCGACGCCGGGCTGCGCATGTCAGGGGACGACTACCGCCCGCCGGCCCTCGGCTTCGGCGGCGTCGCCTTCGAGACCAGTGAGGCACGGGACCCGATCGCGACGCTGGACATCTGCATCCACCTCTTTGCGAACCGGATAGGAGTGACCATGCCCACGGAGCTGACGCTACGCGCATCACTCGCGCAGGCTCTTCTCGCCGAGACGCGGGCAGACGCGTGAGCGGGGCGCGGGACAGCGGGGCGTGGGAGTCGGCCGTGACGCTCGCCGCCCGCGAGGACGCCGACTGGCAGGGGCTGTTCGCCTATCACGAAGAGGACCGGTGGAACGCACTGCTGCTGGGGCCGCTCTGGGAGTGCGCTCGGACGGCGGAGGCGGCCGGCTGCCGGTTCCGCCTGACCCGGGAGTGGCAGCGGGGACCGCACCTGCGTCTGGGGGTGCGTGGCCCCGTCGAAGCCGCGGCCACGGTGCGCGCGGAGATTGACCAGCGCCTGCACGAGGTGCTGCGCTCCAGCCCGTCGACCCGGAGCCTGACGTTCGCGGATGTCCGGGACCGGGCGCGGTGGATCGCCGACCGCGCCGGGATCGAACCGCGCCAGGACTGGTTGGCGGACAACTCCCTCACCTGGACGGCCGGGGGCGAGACCGGGACGCGGGACGCGGAAGCGACCATGCGGGCACTGCTGGAGGACTTCCACTACGCGGCGACGGTACCGGCGCTGCGGCTGCTCCGCGCGGCACCCGGGGCGCGGCTCGGGCCGGCCTGCGCCGACCTGATGGCGGTGACCGCCCAGGAGTTCGGCCGGGGCCGACTGGCCTCGGCGGCGCTGTCCTTCCGGTCGCACGCCGAGGCGCATCTGAACCTTGACGCCGCGACGGACGTGCGCGCGGCCTGGGACGCCGATGCCCGCCGCTCGGCACCGGCGCTGCGCCGCCGGCTGCGTGCGGTGGCGCTCGGCCCGGACCGGCCCGCGTACGCCCGGGACTGGCTGGCGGCGATCACCCCGGTGGCCCGGGCCGCGGAGCGGGCGCAGCGCCGCGGCGAGCTCGTCATGCCCACGATGGCCAAGGGTTTCAGCGCCGAACTGACCGACCGCAGCGCCTTCCACCGTGCGCTGGCCGGGTCCGCACCGTGGGAGGACGTGCGCGCCTCCGACTGGTTCGCGATCTACCGCCTCGCGATCAACCTGCTCTACCTCCAGTTCTCCCGGCTGGGCGTGGGACCGTCCGGCCGGTACCGGCTGTGCCACCTGGTGGCCACGGCCCTGGACGAACGCGAGGACCCGACGGCGACCACAGAGGACCCGACGGCGACGACAGAAGAAGGCGACTCGTGACCAGGGCACAGGACATTGCCGCAGACCGGACCGAACGACTGAGGCCGGGGGTGTTCAGCGCCGAGCGCGGCGGGCGCACCCACCTCATGGCCTGGCCGCACCACATCAGCCTGCCCGCCGACCACCGGACGGACGAGAAGATCGCGCGCCTGGCCGGCACCGGGCAGCCGGCCGGCGAGGACGACCCGACCACCGAGCTGCTGCGCCGCGAAGGCTGGCTCGACGAGGAGTTCAGCGACGACCGCGGGGTCGCGTTCGTCGTAAGGCAGCTACGCGCCCGCGAGCCGGTGCCCGCCGCCGCCGGACGGCTCGACCTCTCCCGGTACGCGGTCATCCGCGCCGAAGCCGGAGCCCTGATCCTGGAATCGCCCCTGGCCAGCGCCGAGATCACGATCCATCGGCGGGAGCTGCTGACCGCTGCGATCGACCCTGCGGCCGACCTCACGGCCGACCCCGCGACCACGCCCGGCGGGCTCGCCGCCGCCCTGCGCGAGCAGCTGTTCGCCGCCGGGTTCCTCGCCGACCCGGACGGTGAGCAGGCGCGGGAGCTGCGCTACCGCCAGTGGGCACCGCACGAGTTGCTGTTCCACGACCGCAGCCGGCTCGGCTACCGCGGATACGTCGGCGACGGGTTCGGCGGCACCTGGTGGGGCCGCGCGGCGGGCTTCGAGCCGGAGCCGGCTGCCCCGCCGCCCTATCAGGGGCCGCGCGTCGAGCTCGCCGTACCGGATCTCACGGACCGTCGGTTGAGCGAGGGCTCGTATTTCGAGGTCGCCGAGCGGCGCCGGTCCGAGCGGCTGCATGACGACGAGTTCCCGATCTCCGTCGACCAGCTTGGCGAGCTGCTGTACCGCACCGCGCGGGTGCGGCGAGTGCACGAGGAGGACGGGGTCGAGTTCGTCAGCTCTCCGCGCCCCTCCGGCGGATCGGTGTACGAGCTCGAACTGTATCCGGTGGTCACCCGGTGCTCGGGCCTGGACAGCGGTCTCTACCACTACGACGCGCACCGGCATGGGCTGGAGCTGGTGCGGCCGGTGAGTCACTACGCGGTGCGCCGGATGCTGCGGGTCGCCTCGCAGGGATCGACCACCGGCGCCGTACCCCAGGTGCTGCTGGTCGTGGCGGCGCGGGTCGGCCGGGTGATGTGGAAGTACGAGGGGATGGGTTACGCGGTGGTGCTGAAGAACACGGGGGTGCTCTACCACGCGCTCGCCGGGACGTGTGGCGCCATGGGGCTGGCCGGCTGCCCCCTGGGCACGGACGACGCGGTCGCCTTCACCGAGGCCACCGGCCGCGATCCGCTCGTCGAGTGCAGCGTGGGCCAGTTCATCGTGGGATCCAGCCCGAGGCGGCGCGAGGAGCTGAGCGGATGAACACGACCCGGCGGATGAACGCCTACACGATCGACCACGAAGGCAGGACCTACGGGCTGTCCGAGTCCGGACCGCTGGAGCTGTCGACCGGGCTGTCCGCCTGGATCCGCCTGGTGTCCTCCTGGATCGACCAGGGGCGGGACGTAGAGCAGGCGGCCGACGAGATCGGCGGCGCGCATGCCCGACAGGCCCGCCGCGTACGGGACGCGATGGAGTCCGTCGGAATCCTGCGGCGGTTGGCCACCCCCGGTGAGGTGAGGTTCGTGGGCGACAGCGCGGATCTGGCCCGCGCGGTGGAGCGTAGCGTGCTGGCCTTGCCGGCCGTCGTGCTGGGCGCCGGACCGCTGCACGGCGACTGGTTCGACGGTGTCCGGGACGCGGCCGGGGCGGGCCGGGCGGGAGTGGTGCTGTTCACCGAGCGCGCCGCGGTAGTCGCCGGGCCGATGGGCACCGAGCAGCTCCGGGACGTCCTGACCGCCCTGCGCTGCGGTGACCTCGCCGACGGGCGGCCCGATCCGGCCGCGGTACGGACGGCCGCGGCGCAGCTGGTCCGGCGCGCCGCCCTTGGATCCGGCGATGCCTGGAGCGGCGTCACGGTCACCCGAGAGGAGACCACCTCCTGGCGGGCCCTGCCGCACCCGTGGCGGCTCGCGCCGCCCGGCCCGGCAACCGGACCGTTCGACGAGCGGGTGATGGCGGCGATCGACCCGGTCCACGGCGTCGTACGGGAGATCGGCGAGGACGACCTGCCCCAGGTGCCCCGGCACCTGGCGAGGGCCCGGGTCGCCGGCCGGGCCTCGATCCGCCCGCTGGACCTGGAGCTCGTGGCAGACGGCTCGGACTACGGGCAGGCCCGGCGACGGGTCGTGCTCGCCGCCCTCGCGCTGCACCTCGAATCGACCCTCGACCCACGAGCCGTCATCGACGCCGCGGGGCAGCGCGTCCTGGGCGACACCGGCGACCTGAGCGCGCTGCGCGCCGCGACGGACCGCATCGCCGCCGACCCCGGACGCTATTTCCTGCCCGCCCGCCGCGTGGCCGACGACAGCCCGGTGCTGGTCCCGGTCGGCCGGGCGCGGCGCTGCGACGACAGCGCCCGGCCGGCATCGGGCACCGCCGCGGCCGAAGCGCGGGACGACGCGCTCGCGACGGCGCTGCTCGGCCTCCTGGAGTCCTGGGCGGTGGGTACGACGGGCTCGGCCGCGCGAGTCCTTGACGAGGGCGAGGACGGGGACGCCATTCCGGCTGAAGTGCGCGAAGCGCTCGGCCAGTTGCGGCTGGCCGATCGCGACGCCTGGCTCGGGGTGCTGCCGGACAGCGTCGTCCCGACCGCGGTGGCGACCACCCGCCACGGCACCGCCCATGCCTGCGGCACCAGCCACGCCGCCGCGGCGGTCCGCGCGATGGAGCGGGCCGTGCTCGCCGACCAGCTGCTGACGCACGGCCGCACCGACCTCGTACCGCGGGCCTGGGGGCCGGCCCTGCCGCAGCCGGACCGGGCGGTCGGCCTGCCGGGCGCGGCGCCGATCACGCTCGCGGACCTGCGTCGTGCCGTGGCGCTGTGCGCGCCGGACGCCGTTGTGGCCGAACTTGACCACGATCCCGGCGTCGCCCGACTCGGAATCTCGGCAGTAAAGGTGGTAGTGGACTGATGACGGGGACGCTGACGAACACCGGCCGGGACCAGGCAGAGCGGCTCGGGCTGCTGGCGCGCGGCCTGTCCGACGCGCTGGCGCACCTGGGAGTCGAGGTGCGGGCGAGCGACACCTGGTGCCTTCCGGCGGACGGCCCGGGCGAGGGCCCCTGGCTGAGTGTGCACACGGAGGTCGACCGGGTGATCGTCGGGCCGCTGACCCGGCCGGGCGTACCGGGCTGCCCGCACTGTCTCGACCTGCGGCGCCGACGGGTCGACGCGAGCAAGGCGTGGCTCGCCCCACTGCGCGAGGAGCATACCGCCCGGCTGGAGCGCGAAGTGCCGCAGCTGCTCGACGAACTCGCCGCCGGGGTGGTGGCCGACGCGGCCGTCGCGCTGGTGGCGGACGAGTCGGCCGGCCCGGCGGACCGGCACCTGCTGACGGTGGTCGATTTGGCCACCCTGGAAACGCGCCGCCACAGTTTCCTGCCCGATCCCTTCTGCCCGCACTGCGGAACGCTGCCCGAGGACTCGGCGGCCCGGGCCCAGCGCGTGCCGCGGCCCGCCCCGAAGATCACGCCGTTCGGGTCCCGGACGCGGGATGTCCTGGCCGAGTTCGAGACGATCCGCGAGCTGTACGTGGACCCCTTCAGCGGCCTCATCCGGCGCACCGACCGCGGCGCGGAGGGCGGTCTGGTGATGTCGGGCGCGTCGATGCCGCTGCGGTTCGACAACCTGGCCGAGCCCGGCTACGGCCGGGGCCGCGACTACCGCACCAGCGAGCTGACCGCGATCCTCGAAGCCCTGGAGCGTTACGGCGGCGTGGCCCCGGGGGGCCTGAGAACCTCCGTGCGCGGCACCTGGCGCGAACTGGCGCCGCACGCCGTGCACCCCGACGTGTTCGGCCGCCACCCCGACGAGAGCTACGACGACCCGGCGTTCCGCTATCGCAGGTTCGATCCGGACCGGCCGGTGTGGTGGGTGTGGGCGCACTCGTTCGCCCGCGGCAGCGCCCGCCTGGTGCCCGAGGCGCTGGCGTACTACTACTGCCACCGGCTGCGCAGCGACGATCCCGTCTCCTACTACGAGGTGTCCAACGGCTGCGCCCTCGGCTCGTCCTGGGAGGAGGCCACGCTGCACGGGCTCATGGAGACGGTCGAGCGTGACGCGTTCCTGTGCACGTGGTACACCCGCACCGTCCCGCCGACGATCGATCTGGACTCCTGCCACGACCCGCGTGTGCCCCTCCAGGCGGGCGTGATCGCTTCGAGCACCGGGTACCGCGTCCACGCCTTCGACATCACGACGGACTACGGCATCCCGGCGGTCTGGGTGATGGCCGCGCATCCGGACCGGAAGGGTCCCGCGCTGCTGTGCACCGCGGGGGCCGGCCTGGACCCGGAGCGCGCGCTGCTGAACGCGCTGAACGAGCTCGGTCCGATCCTCAGCGACGTGATCCGCCGCTACCCGGCCGAGGCGGACCGGGCCGGACAGATGGTGCGCGATGCCCATCGGGTCGTCACCATGCCGGACCACTCCGCGCTCTACGCCCACCCGGACGCCGCACACCGGCTCGACTTCCTGTTCGGCGGGCCGGTCATCGGCATCCACGAGGTCGGCGGGCCGGACCGGCTGCGCCCGGACCGGGACGACCTCACGGTGGACCTGCGGGCCGCGGCCGAGCGCGTCGGCGAGGTGCTGGTGGTCGACCAGACCACGCCGGAGCACCGGGCCGGCGGCTTCACCTGTGTCAAGGTCCTCGTCCCCGGAGCGGTGCCGATGACCTTCGGATACCGCAACCGGCGGATCGACGGGCTGCCGCGGCTGCTGACCCTGCCGCGACGGCTCGGCCGGCTCGGCGCGGACCTGACCCGGGATCAGCTGAACCCCGACCCCCACCCGTTCCCGTGAGGGCGGCCCCGATGGCCGGATTCATGCCGCTGACCGAGCTCGACGGCGTGGGCTGGACCAGGCTGCTGACCTGGCTCGCCGACGCGCGGCGAACGAGTCCGGTCCTCGAACTCGGCGGCATGCACCATGTGTTCCGCGCCGAGGACGTGCGCCGCGTGCTGTCGGACAGCGAGCTGTTCTCCTCGGACCGGACGCGGATGATGCCCCCCACGGCCCAGCTCGGGCGGGGCAACCTGACCATGATGGACCCGCCGGACCACACCCGGATGCGGCGGATCGTCAACCAGGCTTTTACGCCCGGCTCGGTCGCGGGCCTCGCCCCGGCGATCGACGAGATCGCCGAGGAACTCGTTCGCGGCCTCACGCCGGACCGGTTCGACCTCGTCCACGACCTCGCCTATCCGCTGCCGATCCGGGTCATCTCCCGGTTCCTGGGGCTGCCCGAGGAGGAACACGGCCGGTTCCGTACCTGGTCGGTCGGGTTCAGCCGCGGCGACGCCGCCCAGATGGACGCGATGCACCGGTACCTGGCCGAAGTGGCGGCGGCGAAGCGGGCGCAGCCGGCGGGGGACCTGATGTCGCGCCTGGCGACCGCGGAGGTGGACGGCGCACCGGCGACGATCGACGAGATCGCCTCGCTCAGCGGCCTGATCCTGCTGGCCGGACATGTCACCACCACCTCGCTGATCGCCGCGGCGGTCCACGAACTGTGCGTCCGGCCGGCCCTGGACGCCCGAGTGCGCGCACAGGACCGGGTCGAGGACCTGGTGCTGGAGGCGCTGCGGGTGCGGCCCGCGTTCGCCCAGGTGACCCGGATCGCGGCCGGGGACGCCACCCTGTCCGGCGCCGTCGTCCCGTCCGGTGCCCCGGTCTCGGCCTGGATCCTGTCCGCGAACCACGACCCGCGGCTGAACCCGGACCCGGAGACGTTCCTGCTGGACCGGCTGGCCCGCCGCCACCTGTCCTTCGGGCACGGCGTGCACTACTGCCTCGGCGGTCCGCTGGCCCAGATCGAGGCGGTCGCCGCGGTGGGCGCGGTCATCCGCCGGTTCGCCAAGCTGACGGTGCTCGCCCCGGTGGAGTTCCACCCGTTGCCCACGCTCTCCATCCGGCGGCTCGTGCTCGCAGGGCAGGGCTATGGCGCCTGACCTGTTCCCGCGGCTGCTCAGCGGAGTGCACGCGGTGGCGGCCCGGGAAAGCACGCTGCTGACCACCCCTACCGGCCACCACCGCGGCCCGGCCGGGCTGTATCCGCTGCTGCACCGTCTGGCCCCGCTCCTGGACGGCCGGACGGCCGAGTCCTCGGTCCTGGCCCGGGTGCCCGAGCCGCGGCGTCCGGTGGCGGGCCACGGCCTGGACCACCTGGAGCGCTGCGGCGCGCTGCGGAGGGAGACCACGGCGCGCCCCGAGGGCATTCCCGACCAGTTGCTCGCCGTCGCCGACCTGGCAGGCGACGCGCCCTATGCGCGATGCGCGGCACTGCTCGCCGCCACGGCCACGGTGAGCGCGCCGGCGGACTGGCTGCGGCCCCTGGACGTGAGTCTGCGCCAGCTGTCGGTACGGCCAGAGGTGTCCACCGCGTCCGGCATCCTGGTCCGGATCGGCGACGTGGAGGTTTCGCTGGCTCCCGACGACGGCCGGCTCGTGGAGCCGATCGGCGAGGTGGAGCGGGCCGTGGTCGCCGCGGCACTCGCGGCGGAGGCCGTGGCCCGGTTCCTCGGCCGCCCGGCCCGCCCGCTGCCCGGCGCCGGTGCCCTGCCCGGTCTCGACCGCCGCCGCCCACGCACGAGCGCCGACGCGCCGCTGCTGGACCCCTGGCCCACGCCTGAGCAGCTGCGGGCGCTCCTGCTCGACCCGGCCTCGCTGCTCCCCGCGGGCGAGTCCGAGTGCGAACGGCCCGCGGCGATCCGTCCTGTCGAGGCCGGCGAAGGGCCGCGAGCGCCCGACTGGCTGCGCGCCCTGCTGTGGTGTGTGCACGTCCCGCTGCGCTGGGAGTCGGGCGACCTCGCGCACTCCGGCGGCTGGGCACACCGCGGCCTCGCCTCGGCGCGCGGGTTCTACCCGGTCGAGCTCTACCTGGCCACGGACACCGGCGCGTGGTACGTCGAGCCCGGGGATCTGCGGCTGATACCGGTGTCCCGGCCCGCGCCCGGGGAGCTGGGTTCCCGGTTCACCCTGGTACTGACGGTGCGCGAGACCAAGGTCTCCCACCGCTACCACCGGTACGCGACCCGGCTGTGCCTCCAGGAGGCGGGCCTGGCCCTGGCAGCGCTGGGCGACGCGGCCCGGGCAGCGGGCATCGCGTACGACGATGTCGCCGAGCTGGGTGAACGGGGCCGGAGCGGGCCCTGGGGTGAGCTGTTCGACCTGGGGCCGGACGAGCGGCCGGTCGGCCGGGTCACCCTGGAGCCGCCGGCGCGCGCTTTCGACCCGTCGACGCTCGTCCGGCACCTGGCGCTGGTGCGGCACCGACGCTCCGGGCACCGGGTGTTCAACGCCATGGGCGCCGACCGGGTCGGCCGGCTCGGGTCGCTGCCCGCCGAAGTGGCCGCGACCGTGGACGACGGGCTCAGGGCGTTCCTGGTCGTCCACCGGCCCTGCCTCGACGCCGCGGCCGTCCGCTGGGAACCCGGGTGCTACCGGATCACCGGGCAGGGCCCGGTACCGGTCCGGGCGGGCATGGAGTGCACGGAGCGGCTCCAGCGCGGGCAGGACGCGATGGGCTGGCTCGCCCCGGACTACCTCAGCGCCTCGGCGACGTTGATCGTCGCGACCCCGGTCGACGAGGCCACCGCCGGCCTGCGGCGACTGCACGAGATCACCGCTGCGGCCGCACGGATCGCGCACCGGGCCCTGCTCGGTGCGGCGGCGGCCGGAGCCGCCGGACGGATCCACAACGGCCTGCGCGCCGACGTACTCGCCGCGGCGACCGGGGACGAACAGCTCGCTCCGCTGTTCCAGCTGCTCGTCGGCTGCCCGGGCCCTGACGGGACCATCACCGTCGACGTGGCGGAGGCCGCGTTCACCGGTACGGAACTCACCACACTCACGGGGGAAACACGATGTGGATGACCGCTCAACAGGGCACTGTCGAACCGCTCGGGCAGACAGGCGACGACCGATGTACCCGCTCCGCCCGGGTCCTGGACGCCATGGTCGATCTCGTGCAGCGGATCGGCTATCCGAAGGTCAGTGTCCAGGACGTCGCCGAGCACGCGGGGATCGGCAAGGGAACCGTCTACAAGCACTGGAACAGCAAAGAGGACATCATCGACGACGTACTGGTCCGGGAATTCGACCGGGTGCACGACCAGTTCATGGCACACCTCCCGCGAGACCGCAGACTCGCCAGCCTGCACGGCACCAGCTGTGTGCTGTACCGCCTGGTCATGGCGAATCCGGTGCTGCGGGCCTACAACACCCGCGACGCACGCGTGCTGGGCACGCATGTGGCGGCCCGGGCCAACCCGGACGCCCTCGGGATCTCGCTCGCGTCGGTCCTGGTGCGGCCGCCGTATCTGGAGTTGCTGCGGGAGAACGGACTGATCGTCGAGGCGGTCTGCTCCCAGGAGGGGCAGCTGTCCATCGAGGCCGTCGTCAGCGGATTCGTCGCCCGCGCGGGCGCCGCAGAGGACACGGAACAGGTCAAGATCTCTTCCCGCCTGATGGCGACTGTGCTGCGCCGGGCGTTCGGACCCGTCGACCCGCCGGAGTCGGCGAATCAGGACCGGATGACGGCGGCGCTGCTGGCCGCCCGCCCGCTGCGGTCTGGGACGCCGAGGCGGTTGGCCCAGGCGCCTGCGACGGATGAGCGATGACCCTGCGGCTGCCGCACTGGGTCCCGGCCCTCTACGAGTCCCTGCACCGCGGTCCCGAACTGGGTTTCCGGGAGCACCGCACCGCCGGGCTCCTCGCCGAGGTACTCGGCCGCGAGGGCTTCGCGGTGACCCGCGGGATCGGCGGCACGGGCCTGACGGCGGTGCTCGGCAGCGGCCCCGGACCCGTCGTCGCGGCGCGTGCGGAGCTGGACGCCCTGCCGCTCCAGGAGCGCACCGGCGAGGCCTTCGCCAGCGAGGTGGACGGAGTGATGCACGCCTGCGGGCACGACCTGCATCTGGCGGCGCTCGCCGGGGCGGCTGCACAGCTGGCGGCGCGTCCGGACCTGCCGCCCGGCCGGATCGTGCTCATCCTCCAGCCGGCGGAGGAACTCGGCAGCGGTGCCGCCAGGATGGTCGACGACGGCCTGGCCGAAGCCGTCCCGCGCCTGGACCTCCTGCTTGGCCAGCATGTCTCGGCCATGGCACCGGTCGGGGTGCTCGTCTCCACGCCCGGCACGGCCCTCGCCGCCACGGACACGCTCACCGTTACGGCACGCGCCCCGGGCGGGCACACCGGCTCACCGGACTCCGGCCCCGATCCGGTGCTGTTCGCCGCGAGCGTCACCCAGCGCCTGCACACCGTGGTGGGCCGGGATGTGCCTCCGTTCGAGCAGGCCGTGGTGTCCGTGCCCGGGATCGTGGCACCGTCCGCACCGGGCCTGCGCGCGCCGTGCGCCGCCGTCACCGTCAACATCCGCACCTTCGATGAACGCGTACGGGAGACGATCCTCGACCGCGTCGAGGCACTGGTGCGGGCGGAGGCCGCCGCCGCCGGGCTCGCCTTCGGCGACGACGTCCGGCTGACCCGCGACACACACGTTCCCCGGGTGGAGAACACGGCCCGGATCCGCGACCGCCTGGCCGCGCTGCACGAGAGCCGGCTGTCCGTGCGCCATCTCACCGTCCCGCCCGCGCTCGCCTCGGATGACGTCAGTGTCCTCATCCGGGCCTTCGGCTGCCCGGCCGTGTACTGGTTCGTCGGATCCGGCGAGCCCGGCGGGCGCCTCGGCCGGGTGCGGCCTGCCTGCCACACCGACGAGTACCTTCCCCACCCGGCGACCCTCGCCGTCGCCACCGCGGCGATGCGTGAGGCATTGCTGGCCGGGCTGTCCGGCGACCTGAGCGAGCCGGCCGGTCAGGCAGATCAGCCGGCGCTGACCGGCTGACTGTCCGGCCGGTGCCGGCGCAACAGCGCGAGCGGAGGTGACCCGCGTCCAGTCACTGGACATGTTCAGTGACTGGACTGCTCTCCGCGCGAGCGGTGGTGACCCGAGACGGCTCGTGGAGATGGAGGAGCCACAGGGCTGCTCTCCGCGCGAGCGGAGTGTCGGCGTGCTTTGAACCGTGGTTCTGGATCACTTTCCGTGCCAGAGCCACGGAGGGTCACCACAATCACGATCATGAACGGCCGTGGGTGATGTGCTCCTCCAGGATCTGTGGTTCCACCGGATCGAAGGAGTTGTGATCCAAAGCGTGATAGTTGACGGCGAGTTGGTGGTCGTGCGGGCCTGCGCATCGGCGGAGCAGGCTGCGTGTCCTGCCTGTGGGACGACGTCGGGCCGAGTGCACAGCCGATACGTACACCTCGCCGACACCGCAGTCGCCGGGCGTCCCGTGGTGATCGAGTTACAGGTCCGCGGCAGGTGTCGCAGGGTCGGGACGGGAAACGGTCCTTGACGAACGCAGAGTGTCCGGTGTGCGCGCCCGCGTCCACCACCAGGTCGCCGGGGGCGAGGCGGGCGCGCATCCAGGCGGTCAGGTGCGGCTCCCATGCGCCGAACAGCCACAGGTAGCGCTGGATGGCGTCGCTGGTCAGCACGGGGAAGACCGCGCTGTTGTGGGTGCGGGCGGTCGCGGTGAGCGGGTGGTGCTTGAGGTGGTCGTTTAGGCGGGCGGCCAGCCAGGGTTTGCCGAGATGGCCGGGGACGTACCGCACGTACGCCCGCAGGGCATGCAGCAGGGGCGGAGGGTGGCAGGCTGGGCGGAAGGAGTCCCAGCGGGTGAGGAGGAGCAGGGGTGAAGGCGGCAGGCCGGGAGCGCGGGCCGGTGGTGTATCTGCTGGTCGGGCTGACCGGGTCGGGCAAGACCACGTACGCCAGGCGGCGGCTGGAGTCGGCCGGGGCGGCGCGGCTGTCGGTGGACGAGCGGGTGCACGCCCGGCACGGCCGCTACGGCGTGGACTACCCGGAGCGGGACTACTTCGCCCTGGAGACCCCGGTGGTCGCCGAGGTCCGCGAGGAGCTGGTCGAGCGGGTCGCCACCGGGCAGGACGTGGTGCTGGACCACGGACTGTGGACGCGTGCCGCCCGCGACGAGTGGAAGAAGCTCGTCGAGGAGGCCGGCGGAAGCCCGCGGCTGCTGTACTTCCCCGTCCCCCGCGAGGAGTTGCTGCCTTGCCGAGCGCAACGAGCGGAAGGACGCCAACGCGCTGACCGTCTCGGAGTCGGCGCTGGAGGACTTCTACGCCCGCTTTGAGCCCCCTCACGACGAGGGCGAGGAGATCATCGAGCCCGGCTCGTTCTGACCCGCCGCGGGCGTCGGGGGCCGCCACGTGGCGACCAGTCGTGTCGCCTCCGCTAACCCGGACCGCAATCCCGGCAAGCCCTGGCGGCCCGGCACCTCCACGGTGATCTCCCGGACGGCATCCACCACCTCGATGCGAGTCATCGCGGCCCGCTGCGCGGCCTTGACCTCCTCGGCCGAGACCTCCGCAGGGTGCATGACCCACTTTGCCTCGATACTCGCGGCCCGCGCCACCAGCCGCTCCTCCGGCGGAAGCGCCAGCCGGGCCCTTCCAGAAGAGGCGCAGCGAAGTACGAACGGCGTCCCTGTGGTGCCCCGGTCGGGTCTCCTGGGAGACGCCACCCGGCATCCCTGCACAGGTGAGTCCTCCGAAGGCTCTGTGTGCGACGCCAGTGCGGCACTGCCGGGGCGCGCACGAGACACCGTGAGGACGTGCGCAGAACTCCAAGAGGTACACCGGCATCAGTCGGCGTCTTATCGGCGTCCCCGTCGAGTCTCGTTCGTGTACCGATGAGTCACCTCGGCGCGCTTCCTTGGCCAGCCGGTTCCGCTCGTTCTCCTCACGCCGCTGGGCCTTCAGCGCCTTCCTCACCGCGGCCTCCTCCATCTGCTTCGCCCGCACCCGCTGCACGTTCCCGGGAGTCGGCATCCCCGCCACCAGCGCCTCCTACAGGCCGACCGACTTGAGCATGTTCAGCAGGATGTCGGTGTTGCCGATCGCAGTCTCCTGCGCCTCCCGGGCCGCCTCCAGCTGTTCGGCCTGCGCGGCCAAGGTGTCCACGTCGCCCTGGGCGACGGCGTCCTGACTCGCGGCGATCACGCCGAGCAGCAGGTGCAGGCCACTCGCCGTGTGTGCGGCGGCCAGCGGGATCGGCCCGGTCGCATGGTGCTGGGCCATCAACCTGAGCGGCGTGCCGGCCCGCAGGACCTGCCAGCGGATGAACTCGACACGCTTGACCGGGTCGTCCTGCCCGGCACCTGCGGCCTTCAGCTGTGCCTCCCACGCCGCGTGGCGGGCGTCGTCGTCCAGGACGACACCGTCGGCGAGCGCCGCCTCGGTCTGTACCATGCCGAGCAGGGCGTTGACCAGCCGGACCCGGTAAGCGTCCTCTCCGCCGAGCCGGGCTGATCAATAGTGCACAGGTGGTGGTCGCGGCGTTTGCCTGGTCATAGGGAGATCGCATGCGAGGTACCACCAGTCATTTGCGCTATCCACCCGGGGTCGGCAAGACCATGCTGTCCGTCGCGCTCGGGCGGGTGGCCCTGCCCATGCCCGCCCGTCCTCCCGGCGGCGCACCGAGGCCTCCTGCGCAGGCCCCCCGAGGTCGCCAGCGCTGTGACGATCACCCGGCTCTACCCCCGAGACGATGGGCGAGGCAAACGGCCGGGATCAGGCCGCACGCATGATGCCCACCACGGCTTGCCGATATGGAGGCTGGGTGGAGATCCGCCCAGCCTCCAGTGCGTCGACGGGCAAGCACACGCCCGGCCGGAGTTCTGCGCAGGGCCGGTCGGAGCGGGGCGTTCTGCCGCACCGGAGACCTGCCAGGATTCAGTGCGACCAGATAGCTCTTCGTCTCACCTCGTCTCACACATTTCTCACAGACGAGAGCGCACGGGAGCACGTGAGAGCCCTGACCTGGAACTTTGATGTCGTCACAGACCACGGTGAACCAGATAGACGCGCCGTAAGCTAGGGGTATGGCCTACGAGATTCCGGTGACGCAAGCCAGGGCTGAACTCGCCGACCTGATCAACCGGGTGGTGTACGGAGGTGAGCGGGTGGTCGTGACACGGCACGGCAAACCCCTCGTCGCCCTGGTCTCCGCCGCCGACCTCGAACGGCTGGAGGAGCTTCAGGAGCCTGCGGAGGAGCAGGTGATCAGCGCCGTCTCCACCGTGCGCGAGGTCGCGTCCGCTCCCCGCGAACAGCAGCGCTTCGACATCGCGGCGCACCACCGGGGGGCCGGCTCCACGTAGACGAAAGACCGTGCACACCCGTCCGCTACAGCGGGAGTGCACGGCCGGACCGGTGCCGAGGGCCGGTCAGCCCACGGAGGTCAGTTCCCGCTTGTCCGCCGGCTCGGTGCTCCGCCTACGTGTCTTGAGGGCGCTCCCGAGCAGTACGGCGCCCAGGCCCAGCGCGGCCCACCAGGTCAGGGTCAGGGCGGGGCCGGTCGCCGCCGCGTCGTCGAAGAACGACACCGAGCGCAGCAGGGTCGTGCCCGCGCCCGGCGGCAGCCACTGGCCGATCGTCCCGGCCGGCTCGGGCAGCATCTGCGGGGCCGTGGCCGCCCCGGAGAACGGGTTGCCGAGCAGCATCACCACACCAGCGCCGAGCCCGATGCCGGGCGTGCCGAGCAGGGCGGCGAGTCCGGCCACCGCGCCGCTCACGGCCAGCGTCGCCAGGCCGAGCGTGCCGGCCTCCGCCCACCAGTCGCCCGTGAGGACCCCCAGCCAGCTGTGCGCGATCGCGGCTGCGGTCACGCCGACCAGAGCGGAGGCGGTGAGCAGCGCGGCCACGGCGCGCACGCCGCGCAGTCCGAGCAGGGTCACCACCGAGCCCGCCGCGATGCCGGCCAGGGCGAGCGGCAGCACGCTGGCGTTCAGCGCGGAACCGCGCGGGTCCTTCTCGGGGGCGGGCACCACGTCGACCGTCCTGATCTGCGTGCCCTCGGCGGACGCCACCTCCGCCACCGTCTGCTGGAGCAGCTGGGCGACGAACGGGCTCGCGGCGGAGGCGGTGAGCAGTTCGGGTCCCTGGGGCGTGACGACGACCGCGCCGTATACGGTCCGCTCCTCGATGGCGTCCCGGGCGGCGGCCTCGTCGGCGTACCGGTGGATGTCGAACGCGCCCTCGCGCTGTCGCAGCTGCTGCTCCACCTGAGCCGTGGCGGCGGCGGGACCGGCCACGCCGAGCGGCAGGTCGCGGGGCGCGGTGCGCGCGGCGGGCCAGGCGAAGGCCCACAGGGCGAGGGCCGCGAGGAGGGGGATGAGGACGGCGACGGCGGCCAGGCGGCGGCCGTGCGGCAGTGATTGTGGCGCGGTCTCGGTAGCGGATGCGGTGGGCATGCTGCTCCTTGGAGGTAAAAAGAAGGATCGTTCGTTTTAGGTACGCCGTCACCGTCTCGCTGTGCGTCCGCCTTGTCAAGAAGGAACGTTCGTTTTAAGTTGGGGACCATGGCCCGCGTATCCCAGGAACACCTCGACGCCCGCCGCCGGCAGATTCTCGACGGCGCCGCACTCTGCTTCGCCCGCAACGGCTTCCACGCCACGTCCATGCAGGACGTGCTGAAGGAGGCCGATCTGTCGGCGGGTGCCGTCTACCGCTACTTCAGCGGCAAGGAAGAGCTGATCGCGGCGATCGTGGGTGAGGTGCTCGGCGAGGTCCGTGCGGCCTTCGAGGCGGCCGCCGAGCAGAGCCCGCTGCCGCCGCCCGACCTCCTCGTGGCCTCCGTCCTCAGCCGGACCCTCGGCCTGCGGGAGTCCCTGACCATCGACGGCGCGCCCGCCTTCCCGCGGCTGGTCGTCCAGGTGTGGTCGGAGATCCCGCGCAACGACGAGCTGGCGGCCGTCCTGCGCGAGGGATACGGCGCGGTGCGCGCGGCCTGGGCGCGGATCGTCGAGGGCTATCAGCAGGCCGGGAGGATGCGCTCGGACATCGAACCGGACCACGTGGCCCGCACGATGATCGCCGCCGTCCTGGGCTTCATCGCCCAGCAGTCGCTCTTCGGCCCTGCCCCCGTCGACATCCTGCGCGACGGCCTACGCGCGTTGACGACCATGTCCTCCCCGCAGCCCGAGGCCCGAATGGATCACAGCTCGGTTAACGTGCCCGAAACTCGGTCCAACTAGCCTGCCCCTCCACGCCACCAGGGACTTTGCCCCGTGGCTGCGGCAGCCGGACCCCGCACGGTCCGGAGCGAGGACTGTGAGGTGGGACGTGCAACTGACCCCGCACGAGCAAGAGAGGCTGCTCATCCACGTGGCGGCCGACGTGGCCGAGAAGCGCCGGGCCCGCGGGCTGAAGCTCAACCACCCCGAGGCGGTCGCGCTCATCACCTCGCACATCCTCGAGGGCGCGCGTGACGGCCGTACGGTCGCCGAACTCATGGCTTCCGGCCGCAAGCTGCTCACCCGCGACGACGTCATGGAAGGCATCCCCGAGATGATCCACGACGTCCAGGTCGAGGCGACCTTCCCGGACGGCACCAAGCTCGTCACCGTCCACGACCCGATCGTCTGAGGGGCCTCGATGATTCCCGGAGAGATCCTGTTCGCTTCAGACCCGATCGTCTGCAACGAGGGCCGCGAGGTCACCCGACTGACCGTCCTCAACGCCGCCGACCGCCCCGTCCAGGTCGGCTCCCACTACCACTTCGCCGAGGCCAACCCCGGCCTGGACTTCGACCGCGCCGCCGCACGCGGCAAGCGGCTGAACGTCGCGGCCGGCACGGCCGTGCGCTTCGAACCGGGGATCCCCGTCGACGTAGAACTCGTCCCGCTCACCGGCGCCCGCGTGGTCCCCGGCCTCCGCGGGGAGACCGGAGGTGCCCTCGATGCCTGAGATCTCGCGTGCCGCGTACGCCGACCTGTTCGGCCCCACCGCCGGCGACCGCATCCGGCTCGCCGACACCGATCTGCTGGTCGAGATCGAGGAGGATCGTTCCGGCGGGCCCGGGCTCGCCGGGGACGAGGCCGTCTTCGGCGGCGGCAAGGTCATCCGCGAGTCCATGGGCCAGTCGCGTGCCACGCGCGCTGAAGGCACTCCGGACACGGTCATCACGGGTGCCGTCATCATCGACCACTGGGGGATCGTCAAGGCCGACGTCGGCATCCGCGACGGCCGGATCACCGGCATCGGCAAGGCGGGCAACCCCGACACGATGGACGGGGTCCACCCGGATCTGGTGATCGGCCCGGAGACGGAGGTCATCGCGGGCAACGGACGGATCCTGACCGCGGGCGCCATCGACGCGCACGTCCACTTCATCTGCCCGCAGATCGCCGACGAGGCGCTGTCCGCAGGTGTCACGACCCTGGTCGGCGGCGGCACCGGACCGGCCGAGGGATCGAAGGCGACCACGGTCACACCCGGCCCCTGGCACCTGGCGCGGATGCTGGAGGCGATGGAGCAGTACCCGCTCAACATCGGGTTCCTCGGCAAGGGCAACACCGTCTCGCACCAGGCGATGCTGTCGCAGATCCGCGGCGGCGCGCTCGGGCTGAAGCTGCACGAGGACTGGGGGTCGACACCGGCCGTCATCGACGCCTCGCTGACCGTCGCCGACCGGACCGGCATCCAGGTCGCGATCCACACGGACACGCTGAACGAGGCGGGGTTCGTCGGTGACACGCTGGCCGCGATCGCGGGGCGGGGCATCCACGCGTACCACACCGAGGGCGCGGGCGGCGGGCATGCGCCGGACATCATGACCGTGGTGTCCGAGCCGCACGTACTGCCGAGTTCGACGAATCCGACGCGGCCGTTCACCGTCAACACCGCCGAGGAACACCTCGACATGCTGATGGTGTGCCACCACCTGAACCCGGCGGTGCCGGAGGACCTGGCGTTCGCCGAGTCCCGGATCCGGCCCTCGACCATCGGGGCGGAGGACATACTCCACGACCTGGGCGCCATCTCCATCATCTCGTCCGACGCGCAGGCCATGGGGCGGGTGGGCGAGGTCATCATGCGGACCTGGCAGACGGCGCATGTGATGAAGCGGCGGCGGGGTGCGCTGCCGGGCGACGGGCACGCGGACAACCGTCGGGTACGTCGCTATGTCGCCAAGTACACGATCAACCCCGCCGTCGCGCAGGGCCTCGCCCACGAGGTCGGCTCGGTCGAGACCGGCAAGCTGGCGGACCTGGTGCTGTGGGAGCCCGCGTTCTTCGGGGTCAAGCCGCACCTCGTCGTCAAGGGCGGGCAGATCGCGTACGCGCAGATGGGCGACGCGAACGCGTCCATCCCGACCCCGCAGCCGATCCTGCCGCGCCCGATGTACGGGGCGATCGGGCGGGCGCCCGCGTCCAACTCGTTCAACTTCGTGGCGCCGCTCGCCATCGAGGACGGCCTGCCCGAACGGCTCCAGCTCGGGAAGCGGTTCGTGGCCATCGAGTCGACGCGCGGGGTCACCAAGGCCGACATGCGCGAGAACGACGCGCGGCCCCGGGTCCACGTCGACCCCGACAGCTTCGCCGTGCACATCGACGGAGAGCTGGTCGAGGCGACGCCGGCCGCCGAGCTGCCCATGGCCCAGCGTTACTTCCTCTTCTGACGGCATGGGCTGAGAGGCTCCGAGGTTCCGATGTCACGAGCAGCGCTTCTCGTCCTGGCCGACGGCCGCTTTCCCGCCGGGGGCCACGCCCACTCCGGCGGGGCCGAGGCGGCCGTCAAGGCCGGACGCGTCACGGGTGCGGCGAGCCTGGCGGACTTCTGCCGGGGGCGGCTGCACACTGCGGGGCGCGTCTCGGCCGCGCTGGCCGCGGCGGCGGTACTCGGTGTGGACCCCGTGGCGCTGGACGCGGCCGCCGATGCGCGGACGCCGTCGCCGGCCCTGCGGGTGGCTGCGCGGAAGCTGGGGCGGCAGTTGATGCGGGCCGCGCGGGCGACCTGGCCGTCGGCGGAGCTCGATGCTCTGGCCCGGGAGTTTCCCAAGGGGGCGCATCAGCCGGTGGTGCTGGGGCTTGCGGCGCGGGCGGCGGGGCTGGGGGCCCTGGATGCCGCTTATTGTGCGGCGTACGAGAGTGTCAGTGGGCCTGCGAGTGCGACGGTGCGGTTGCTCAGCCTTGATCCCTTTGACGCCACGGGGGTGCTGGCCCGGCTGGCGCCGGAGCTCGATCGTGTCGCGGATCTGGCGGTGGAGGCGGCGCGCAGGAGTGTCGACGAGGGGGTCGACGCCTTGCCCGCGGGTTCTGCGCCGCTGCTGGAAATCGGGGCGGAGGCGCATGCCGCGTGGGCTGTACGGCTGTTCGCGTCCTAGGGGTTTCGCCCCCGCCGCCCCTACCCGTCCCATCTCCAGGGGCTCCGCCCCTTCGACCCCGCCAGGGGGCTTCGCCCCCTGGACCCCCCATCGGCCTGAACGGCCTCGTCCTCAAACGCCGGACAGGCTGAAATGGCACCGCCGCTTGGCACAGTTTGGAGCCGTACCCATGCACCTCGACCACCACCACGACGGCCCCGCCGCCGTCAGCGCCGACGCCCGCCGCTCCGACGGATCGCGTCGTGCCCTGCGGGTCGGGCTCGGTGGGCCCGTCGGGTCCGGGAAGACCGCGACCGTTGCCGCGCTCTGCCGGGTCCTGCGCGACGAGCTGTCCCTCGCCGTCGTCACGAACGACATCTATACGCGTGAGGACGCCGAGTTCCTGCTCCGGGAGGCCGTGCTGCCGCCAGAGCGGATCACCGCCGTGGAGACGGGGGCCTGCCCGCACACCGCGATCCGGGACGACATCTCCGCCAACCTGGAGGCGGTGGAGGATCTGGAGGACGAGGTCGGGCCGCTGGATCTGATCCTCGTCGAGTCCGGTGGGGACAACCTGACCGCCACCTTCTCCAAAGGGCTCGTCGACGCGCAGATCTTCGTGATCGACGTCGCTGGAGGTGACGACATTCCCAGGAAGGGCGGACCCGGCGTCACCACGGCCGACCTGCTCGTCGTCAACAAGACCGACCTCGCACCGTACGTCGGCTCCGACCTCGGCCGGATGGCGGCCGACGCCAAGGCTCAGCGGGCCGAGCTGCCGGTCGTCTTCCAGTCGCTGAGGACCGAGGCCGGGGTCGCCGAGGTCGCCGACTGGGTGCGGGCGCAGCTCGCCGCGTGGAAGGCCTGACCGCCGCCGTGGCAGGAGTGCGGGCCACCGCGCGGATTCTCGCGCGCGACGACGGCAGAGGCGGGACGTCCCTGCCCGTCCTGGAGGGCGACGGGCCGCTGGCGCTGCGGCGGACCCGGGGGAGCGGCACCGAGGCGCGGGTCATGCTCGTCGGCGCGATGAGCGGGCCGCTCGGCGGCGACCACTTCACCGTGGAGGCCGGCGTGGAGGCCGGGGCCCGGCTGCGTGTCGGCTCGGCCGCCGCCACCATCGCCCTGCCGGGACAGACCAAGGACGAGGCCCGCTACGACGTCCGGCTCACCGTCGCCGACGGTGCGGAACTGCAGTGGCTGCCCGAGCAGTTGATCTCCGCGCACGGCAGCGATCTGTACGTCACGACCCGCGTCGACCTCGGCGCGACGGCCCGGCTCGTCCTGCGCGAGGAGCAGGTGCTCGGGCGTGCGGGGGAGGAACCCGGGCGGCTCGGCAGCCGTCTGGTCGTACGGGTCGCGGGGCGGACGGTACTGGACCAGGAGCTGGCGTGCGGACCCGGAGCGCCGGGCGGCTGGGACGGGCCCGCCGTGCTCGCGGGACATCGGGCCGTCGGCCAAGTCGTCGTCGTACGACCGGAGTTCGCGGCGGAGCCGGTGGCGGCCAGGGTGCTGGGCGAGACCGCCGCGGTCGTTCCGCTCGCCGGGCCCGCCGCGCTGGTGACCGCCGTGGCGCCGGACGCGCTGCGGCTGCGCCGGGTGCTGGACGAGGCGCTGGCCTCCCTGGGCTAGTGCCCCGACAGGCAACGTTCGCCCCGTCGCGACGCCCGGCACGCTCCCCCACTGCCTTAAAGGCGTGGGAGGTGCCCCCACTCGCCGCACCGGCCGAAAGCCCAAGTACGTCCGGTCCATCGACGGAGCCTTCCGGCCGGCACTCCCCCAGAGGGGGGACCCCCAGAGCACGCACCGGACGCCGCTCCTTGACGGGGCGAACGTTGCCTGCCGGGGCACTAGAACCGCCCAGCGAACGAACGTTCCCGTTTATCGGATTGGCAAAGAAGGTCAACTACCCCTGTTCTCAGGGAGCTCACAGCAGCGAGGATCCCCGTACCCATCTCAACGACGTACGGGGAGGTCCCACTTGAGGGACATCAGACCGAAGTGGCGGGCGACGGCGCTCGGTTCGGCCGGAGTGCTCGTCACGGCAACGCTCATAGCCGGTGCCGTGACAGCGCCCACGGCGAGCGCCAGCGGGGACTCCCGCGACGGCCAGGACCGCGAGACCCGCGGCGTGGCGATCGCCGCCGCCAAGGCCGCGAAGACCGGCATCGACTGGCAGGACTGCCCCGCCGACTGGGGCCTGGAGAAGCCCATCAAGTGCGGTTGGGTCACCGTGCCGCTCGACTACGCCAAGCCCTACGGCAAGCAGATCAAGCTCGCCGTCGACCGCGTCGGCAACACCGGGACCAAGGCGGAGCGCCAGGGCGCGCTCATCTACAACCCCGGCGGACCGGGCGGCTCCGGCCTGCGCTTCCCGCGCCGGGTCACCACCAAGGCGCCCGTCTGGGCCAACACGGCCAAGGCGTACGACTTCGTGGGCTTCGACCCGCGGGGTGTGGGCCACTCGGCGCCCATCTCCTGCGCGGACCCGCAGGAGTTCGTCAAGGCGCCCAAGATGGACCCGGTGCCGGACTCCGAGGCCGACAAGCTCGCCCAGCGCAAGCTGGCCCGCGAGTACGCCGAGGGCTGCTACGAGCGCAGCGGCGAGATGCTGCCGCACATGACCACGCCGAACACCGCGCGCGACCTGGACGTCATCCGTGCCGCGCTCGGCGAGAAGAAGCTCAACTTCCTCGGCGTCTCCTACGGCACCTACCTCGGCGCGGTCTACGGCACGCTGTTCCCGGGCCATGTGCGCCGCATGGTCGTCGACAGCGTCGTCAACCCCTCGCGGGAGAAGATCTGGTACGAGGCCAACCTCGACCAGGATGTCGCCTTCGAAATGCGCTGGAAGGACTGGCAGGACTGGGTCGCCGCCAACGACGCCACCTTCCACCTCGGTGACACCCGCGCCGAAGTCCAGGCGAAGTGGCTGCAGTTGCGTGCCACCGCCAAGAAGAACCCCATCGGCGGGGTCGTCGGCCCGGCCGAGCTGATCGGCTTCTTCCAGGGCGCCCCGTACTACGACTCCTCGTGGATCCCGGTCGCGACCGTCTTCAGCAAGTACTTTGCCGGCGACACCCAGGCGCTCGTCGACGCGGCCGCCCCCGACCTGTCGGACACGGCGGGCAACGCCACGTCGGAGAACGGCAACGCGGTCTACACGGCCGTCGAGTGCACCGACGCCAAGTGGCCCACCAGTTGGCAGAAGTGGGACCGGGACAACACCCGGCTGCACAAGGAGTACCCGTTCCTGACCTGGTCCAACGCGTGGATGAACCTGCCGTGCGCGACCTGGCCGGTCAAGCAGCAGACCCCGCTGAACGTGAAGACCGGCAAGGGGCTGCCCGGCGTGCTGATCGTGCAGTCCGAGCGTGACGCGGCCACGCCGTACGGCGGTGCCGTCGAACTGCACAAGCGCTTCAAGGGCTCCCGCCTGATCACCGAGAAGAACGCGGGCTCCCACGGCGTGACCAGCCTGGTCAACCCGTGCGTCAACGAGCGGGTGGACGCCTACCTGCTCACCGGCAAGCTGGACGGCGCCGACGTGACGTGCGCGCCGCACGCCACACCGAAGCCGTAGGCCGTACGGCCGGGTAGGGGCGGCCGGAGCCAACGGCCGCCCCTACCCGGCCCCGGGCCGCTCTGCCGACGGCAGGCATCAACTGAGCGGCATCCGGGGGAACTTGCGCTCCTTCTCGGCGCCCGCGGAGGCCTCCTCCGCCTTCACCACGGCCGCGTACTGGTCGACGTACTCCTGATCGGACAACTTCAGGATCGCGTACATGATCTCGTCGGTGACGGCCCGCAGGATCGCCTTCTCGTTCTCCATGCCGGCGTACCGGGAGAAGTCGAGGGGCTTGCCGAAGCGGATCACCACGGGGTGGAGGTTGGGGACGACCTTGCCGGGCGGCTGGGCCTCGAAGGTGCCGATCATCGCGCAGGGGATGACGGGTACCCCTGCCTTCAGTGCCATCACCGCGACGCCGACCTTGCCCTTGTAGAGCCGGCCGTCGTGGGATCGGGTGCCCTCGGGATAGATGCCGAGGAGTTCGTTCTTGCGCAGGACGCCGAGGCCCTCGCGGATCGCGGCCTGGCCGGCCTCCTTGCCGGAGCGGTCCACCGGGATCTGTCCGGCGCTGTGGAAGAAGAACGCCGTCAGCCGGCCTTTGAGGCCGGGCCCCGTGAAGTACTCGGCCTTCGCGAGGAAGGTGATGCGCCGCTTGAGGACCGCGGGCATCAGGAAGTGGTCGGAGAAAGAAAGGTGGTTGCCCGCGACGATGGCCGGCCCCGACGGCGGGATGTGTTCCAGACCTTCGATGCGAGGACGGAAGACCAGTCTGAGCAGCGGTCCCAGGAGGACGTACTTGAGCAGGTAGTAGAACAACGGGGCGCTCCTCACTTGCTCCGGCGGATCGCTGGGCCGTCGCGTTCCGGCAGGTCAACCGGCATGTCGTGGGCTGTCAGTCTAGGTGCAGGCGCGGCCACGGGGGAACCGCCGCCGCAGTCGTCCCCGTTCACAGCCGCACGATGATCAGTGCCGTGTCGTCCGTGGCGCCTCCGGGGGGCAGTAGTTCCAACAGGACGGCGTCGGCGAGGAGTTCGGGGTCCTCGGCCCGGTGGCGGCGCAGGGAGTCGGCGAGGCGGCTCAGACCGGTGTCGATGTCCTCGTGGCGCCGTTCGACCAGGCCGTCGGTGTACAGGGCGAGGGTGGCGCCGTCGGTGAAGGCCGTGCCGGCCTGCGGTCTCGGGACCGGTTCGGGGCGTGCGTCGAGCGGGGGGTCGGTGGCCCGGTCGAGGAACTCCACGCGGCCGTCGGGATGGACCAGGACGGGCGGCGGGTGGCCGGCGCTGCTGTACGTGATCGTATGCCGGTCGAAATCGATGAACGTGGTGACCGCGGTGGCCGATTCGGCGCCGTCGACGACGTTGGCGTACCGGCCCAGGACGTCCAGGGCCTGGGCGGGTCCCTCGGCGACGCGGGAGGCCGCGCTGAGCGCGCTGCGCAACTGGCCCATGACCCCGGCGGCCTCCAGGCCGTGGCCGACCACGTCGCCGACCGAGACCCCGATGCGGTTGCCGTCGACCAGGTCGACCAGGTCGTACCAGTCCCCGCACACGTTCAGCGCGCCGAGGGCCGGCCGGTAACGCACGGCCGCCCGATGGTGCCCCAGCTGCCGGCCGGCGGGCAGCATCGCCTTCTGCAGGGCCAGGGCCACCTCGCGTTCGCGGGCGTGCGCCTGACGCAGCCGTTCGTTGAGCTCCTGCAGTTCACGGGCGCGCGTGTACAACTCGGCCTCGAGGACCCGGGCCCGCCCGCCGCGGGGTCCGCCGCGGGCCCGGATCAGCTCGGTGACCTCCTCGACCCGGTGGACCAGCAGCACCACGTTTCCGTCCGGGCCGTGCACCGGGGCGTTGACCGGGCTCCAGTAGCGCTCCTCCCACTCACCGGGCCGGTCGGGGCATTCGACGTCGTACCGCTGCAGGGCCATGGCGTCCCGCTCGCCGGTGGCCAGCACCCGCCGCAGCGAGGCCTCCAGATTGCGCATGCCGGTCGCGGCGGGGTCGCCCGGATTGTCCGGGAAGACCTTGAAGATGTGCCGACCGACCACCTGTTCGCGCGTGCGCCCGGCCCCGTGCAGGAACTCCTCATTGGCGTCGGCGAACACCAGCTCGGGCGTGAGCAGGGCCACCATGCCGGGCAGCGCCTGGAACACCGCCGCGTAGTCGATCGCCGTATCCGTCATGGCTTCCGCCTTAGTGCCTGGATTGCACCAGTTTCCCATGTTGCGGGGTGAGCGGAGCTCCAGGTCTCACAGCGGCGGACCCGTCAGCGGCTGCTCCGCCCAGATGACCTTCCCCTCGGGCAGGAAACGAGTGCCCCACCGCTGGGTGACCTGGGAGACCAGCAGCAGTCCGCGCCCGCCCTCGTCCGTGGTCCGGGGATGGCGCAGATGCGGGGCGGTGGCGCCGCCGTCGAAGACCTCACAGATCAGCGACCGGTCCTTGATCAGGCGGAGCCGGATGGATCCGGAGGCGTGCCGGATGGCGTTGGTGACCAGTTCGCTGACCACGAGTTCCGTGGTGTAGGCCAGCTCGTCCAGGCCCCAGTCCGCCAGCCGGCGGCAGGCCGTCCGGCGGGCGTCGGCGACGACGGCCGGGTCGGCGGGCAGGTCCCAGGAGGCGACCTGATCGGCACCGAGACGCTTGGTCCGGGCCATCAGCAGCGCCACGTCGTCGTGCGGGCGGGCCGGGACGAGGGCGTCCACGATGACCCGGCACCGCTGGTCCAGCGAGGACGCCGGCCCCTCCAGGGCCCGCCGCAGCCGCTCCCGGTCGGCGTCCACGGCCCACTCCTCCCCACGGGCCAGCAGACCGTCGGTGTACAGCGCGAGGGTGCTGCCCTCCGGCAGGGGCATCCCGACGGACTCGAACGGCGGGCCGCCCACGCCCAGGGGCGGTCCCGGAGGCAGATCGACGAACGTGACGGTGCCGTCGGGCCGGACGACGGCGGGCTCGGGATGCCCGGCGGCGGACATCGAGCTCCGCCCCTCGACCGGGTCGTAGACGACGTACAGACACCCCGAGCCCACCGCCTGCGTGCTGTCGGCCTCCTCGGCGTCCGGCGCCCCGCTTTCCTCGTGGGCCGTGCGCGCGACCAGGTCGTCGAGGTGAGCCAGGACCTCGTGCGGCGGCAGATCCAGCGCGGCGAGGGTGCGTACGGCGGTCCGCAGCCGGCCCATTGCCGCAGCGGCGTCGATGCCGTGCCCGGGCACCTCGCCCACGACGAGGGCCACACGCGCACCGGAGAGCGGGATCAGGTCGTACCAGTCGCCGCCGAGCCCGCTCGGCTGGTTCGCCGGGCGGTAACAGGCGGCCACCTCCACCGCGTTCTGCTCGGGCAGCCGGTGCGGGAGCAGATTGCGCTGCAGCACCAGCGCCGCGTCCCGTTCGCGGGTGTAGCGCCGGGCGTTGTCCACGCACACGGCCGCCCGCGAGACGAGATCCTCGGCCAGGGTCAGGTCGTCCTCGTCGAAGGGTTCCTGACGGCGCCGCCGGAAGAAGGTGGTGACGCCCAGGGTGACGCCCCGGGCGCGGACCGGCACGACCAGCACGCTGTGCACACCCAGGTCCAGGAACGTGGCCCCGTGGTCGCCGGAGGTGGCGGAGCCCCAGTCCCGGTCGAGCGGGGCGAGCCGTTCCTCGCGCCAGGACCGGCCCGTGGCCAGACAGCGGGTCGGGGGCGATCCGGCCAGGTACGTGACCACGTCGCCGACGCCCTGCGAGACGCTCCCGTCCGCCGACCGCCCGCCCGCGCGGCGCAGCCGTACCGGCCGGGTGCCGTCCAGCGGCCCGGCCGCGGGCTCCGCTCCCCGCAGCACCGACTCCAGCAGGTCCACGGCGACGAGGTCGGCGAAGGCCGGCACGGCCACGTCGGCCAGCTCCTGCGCCGTCCGTACGATGTCCAGGCTCCGGCCGATCTGTTCGCCGGCCCGGTCGAGCAGGGCCAGCCGCTGCCGGGCGCGGTGGTGCTCGGTGATGTCCACGACGGTGTAGTACACGCCCATCGGGTGGCCCCGCTCGTCCTCCAGCCGGGTGAACGACAGCACATGCGCGGTCTCCCGGTGCGGAGCCGACCGAAGGTGCCCCACGTGTTCGTACCCGACGACCGTTTCCCCGGTCGCCAGCACGTGCCGCATCTGCGCCTCGACGGAGTCGGCGTCGAAGCCCGGCTGGATGTCCCGCAGCCGCAGACCGAGCCGCAGTTGGGGCGGTCCGCCGCCGAACCGGGCCAGGGCCGCGTTCGACCACACGAACCGCAGGTCCGTGTCCACGATCGCGATGCCGATAGGGGAGCGGCCGACCATCTGCTCCAGCACACCGCGGGGCATGTCCCAGCCGGGGGCCTCGGCCATCTCGGACAGCAGCGCCAGCCACCGCGACGGCCCTTGGGCCTCCAGGGCGGAGGCGATCCGCACCATGACCCGGACCGGCCGCCCGTCCTTGTGCCGGATGGACAGCAGGCCCGCCCAGCCGCCGTCCCTGCGCCACCGCTCGACCAGTTCCGGCACCCGCCCGGCGTCCTCGGCACACACCAGGCCGGCCAGGTTCGTGCCCACCACCTCGCCGGCCGGGTACGCCAGCAGCCGCTGCGCCTCGGAACTCCAGCTCGTCACCACCCCCGCCGCGTCGAGCAGCAGGGGCGCGGCATCCGCCACGTCGAACCGTCGGCGGGCAAGGTCGCGCTCCTCGTATGTGCCCACGGACGACCTCTCTGTCGCTGAGAGTGGTCTACCACCTGTTGACTCAATCTTGCCCCTTTTTGACGCGGGGACCGGCGCCGCGCGACGGGGCCGGACCGGTGGGGGCACGACGGCGCGGCGCGAGCCGGCCCCGGTGGGCTCCTACGGCGAGGTGAGCCGGGTCGCCCACGAACTGTCGGCTGCCTGCCAGGGGGGCGGTGAGGAGTCGTCGTGCCGGTGCTGGAGGTCGCGGGCTTGGAGGGCCGGGGCCTGGGTGCCGTGGCTGCGACTCACTCTTGCTGCTTGAGGCCGGGAGCGGCGCCGCGCCACGGGCCGGGCCGCTGTGCCTGCCAGGGGGGCGGTGAGGAGTCGTCGTGCCGGTGCTGGAGGTTGTGGGCTTGGAGGGCCGGGGCCTGGGTGCCGTGGCTGCGACTCACTCTTGCTGCTTGAGGCCGGGGGCGGCGCCGCGCCACGGGCCGGACCGTTGTGCCTGCCGGGTGGGCGGTGAGGAGTCGTCGTGGCGGTGCTGGAGGTCGCGGGTTTGGAGGGCCGGGGCCTGGGTGCCGCGGCTGCGGCTGTGTGTGCCGAGCCCCGCGCCGGCGGGAGCGCGGCCGGCCGCACGGGGGCGTCAGCCCTGCATCAGCCGGGGCGGGCCCAGGCCGACACGGACGGCTCGATTCCGCCCCGGCCGCCATTCGGCCCCGGACACCCACGTCGTCGCCCAGTTCGCCCGGTCGGGGGACCCAGACGGCGCGGGGGTCGACCGCGGGGACGTGCCCGCCGGACCCGCCCCGACGCATGGCTCGGCGCCCCGCACAGCTACCACCAGTTCGGCGCCGGAGACGTCGGCCGCGTCCCCGACAGCGCCAGGGCGAGCGCACCCGTGCCGAAGGGGACCCACGGCGACTGCTTCACCGACCGGCCGACGGGAGGCGACTCAGCCTCGCCCGACGACCCGCTCCAGCGCCCCGAGCGCCGACGTGAGCTCCGCCTCGGTGATCGTCAGCGGTGGCGCCAGCCGGATCGTCGAGCCGTGGGTGTCCTTGACCAGGACGCCCTCCTCCAGGAGCCGTTCGCCGATCTCGCGGCCGGTGCCGACGGCGGGGTCGATGTCGACGCCCGCCCAGAGCCCGCGGGCACGGAAGCCGACGACCCCCTTGCCGACCAGCTCGGCCAGGCCCACGCGCAGCACCACCCCCAGCTCGGCCGCCCGGCGCTGGAATTCACCCGTCTCCAGCAGCTCGACCACCGCCGTGCCGACCGCCGCGGCGAGCGGGTTGCCGCCGAACGTCGAGCCGTGCTCGCCCGGCCGCAGTACACCGAGCACGTCCCGGCGGGCGACCACCGCGGACACCGGCACGATGCCGCCCCCCAGCGCCTTGCCGAGGAGGAGCATGTCGGGGACGACCGCCTCGTGCTCGACGGCGAGCGTACGGCCGGTGCGGCCGAGCCCCGACTGGATCTCGTCCGCGATGAACAGGCAGCCCTCGCGCCGGGTGAGCTCGCGCACGCCGGCCAGGTAGCCCTCGTCGGGGATGACCACCCCCGCCTCACCCTGGATCGGCTCGATGAGCACGGCCGCCGTCGTCTCGTCGACCGCCGCCTCCACAGCGGCCAGGTCGTTGTACGGGACGATCCGGAAGCCCGGGGTGAAGGGGCCGAAGCCCTGCCGAGCGGTCTCGTCCGTGGAGAAGCTCACGATCGTCGTCGTACGGCCGTGGAAGTTCTCGGCCGCGACCACGATCGTCGCCTGATCGGCCGGGACACCCTTCACCTCGTACGCCCACTTGCGCGCCACCTTGATGCCGCTCTCGACGGCCTCGGCGCCCGTGTTCATGGGCAGCACCATGTCCAGGCCGGTCAACTCGGCGAGCCGTTCGGCGAATTCGGCCAGCCTGTCGTTGTGGAAGGCGCGCGAGGTGAGGGTCAGCAGGTCGAGCTGCTCGTGGGCCGCCGCGATCAGCGCGGGGTGGCGGTGGCCGAAGTTGAGGGCCGAGTAGCCGGCCAGCATGTCCAGGTAGCGGCGGCCCTCCACGTCCTCCACCCTGCTGCCCTCCGCTCGGGCGACGACCACGGGCAGCGGGTGGTAGTTGTGCGCGAGGACGGGCTCCTCGGCGCGGATGAGGTCGGCGGACGAACGCGTACCCACGGGTGCGGTCATGAGCGGATCTCCTGGGTGCAGCACTTGATGCCGCCGCCGGCCTTCCGGAACTCGGACAGGTCGACGGGGACGGGGACATAGCCGTGGTCACCGAGGCGGGCGGCGAGCGCCTCCGCCTGCGGCGCGATGAAGACGTGGCGGCCGTCGGAGACGGAGTTCAGGCCGAAGGCCATCGCGTCGTCGCGGGTGGCGAGTACGGCGTTCGGGTACAGCCGGGCCAGCACCGCGCGACTGCCGGGGGAGAAGGCCTCCGGGTAGTAAACGATGTTTTCTTTGTTTCCGTCCTTTCCGTCCTTTCCTTCGTGCCCGCCGTCCAGGACGAACAACGCCGTGTCCAGGTGGTAGAAGTACGGATCCACCAGCGTCAGGCTGATCACCGGATGGCCGAAGAACTCCTGCACCTCGCGGTGCGCCTCACGGGTCGTACGGAACCCGGTGCCGGCCAGGAGGTAGCGGCCCGTCCAGACCAGATCGCCCTCGCCCTCGCAGACGGACTCGGGGTGATGGACGTCGTAGCCCGCCGCCTTGAACCACGTCTCGTAGTGCCTGGACTCGGGGCGCCGCTCGGGCGCGTGGAAGAGGGAGCCGAAGACGCGGCCGTCGACCACGACCGCCGAGTTCGCGGCGAAGACCATGTCCGGGAGACCGGGAACCGGCTCCACGATGTCGACGGTGTGGCCGTGGGACCGGTAGGCGTGGATCAGCGCCTGCCACTGCTCGCGCGCCAGATCGACGTCGACGCGGGCGTCGGGATGCATCCAGGGATTGATCGCGTACTGCACGGCGAAGTGTCTGGGTTCGCAGACGAGGAAACGCCGTCGGCGCGGCACACGGGTATCGGTCACAGAGGGGTTCCTCCGCTTCCTGCGGTGTCAACTGAGGGGTGACACCAAGGTAGGAAGCGACGGCGACGGCCGACAAGGAACGAGGATTGCGCGCTCGCGCAGGAATGCTGCGTCTTCGGCCGCTTCGGCGCAGGTCTGCTGCGCGCTCCGGCGCTCACTCCGGCGCAGGCTGGCTCGCGCCCGCCTCCGGGCTCTCCGGGATGAGGTGGGACAGCACCATCACACTGATCGTCTTCCGGATGAACGGCTCCGCGCGGATCCGCTCCAGCACCTCCTCGAAGTGGTCCACGTCCCGCGCCCGCACATGCAGCAGCGCGTCCGCGCCGCCGGTCACCGTCATCGCCGCGGCGATCTCCGGGTGGTTGCGGACGACCTCCGCGAGCCGCCGGGGCGGGGCCGCGCCCTCGCAGTACACCTCGACGTACGCCTCCGTACGCCAGCCCAGCGCCGACGGCCGCACCGTGGCCGTGAACCCGGTGATCACCCCCGTGTCCCGCAGCCGGTCCACCCGCCGCTTGACCGCCGTCGCGGACAGACCGACGGCCGCGCCGATCTCGGCGAAAGAAGTCCGCGCGTTCGCCATCAGCGCGGTCACGATCTTCCGGTCGAGCTCGTCGAACGGCGTGGGCCTGCTGTTCATGCGGGCACTGTATCCAGCACGCGGCCGGCACCGTACCCAGCGCGAACGTCCACCCCGGCACGTGTCCTGGCGTACGAATAACTCCTACACTCCGGGTTCATGCTGCGCGCCCTGGCTGTCGACGACGAACGCCCCTCCCTGGAGGAACTCCTCTACCTGCTGAACGCGGACCCCCGCATCGGCAGCGCGGAGGGCGCGGGTGACGCGACCCAGGCGCTGCGCCGGATCAACCGGGCGCTGGAGTCCGGTCCGGACGGGCCGGAGGCGATCGACGTCGTCTTCCTCGACATCCAGATGCCCGGCCTCGACGGACTCGACCTGGCCCGGCTGCTCACCGGGTTCGCCCAACCGCCGCTCGTCGTGTTCGTCACCGCCCACGAGGACTTCGCCGTCCAGGCCTTCGACCTCAAGGCCGTCGACTACGTACTCAAACCCGTCCGCAAGGAACGCCTCGCCGAGGCCGTCCGCCGGGCCGCCGAACGCCGCGACACCGCCCCGCGCATCCCCGTGCACGAACCCGACCCCGACCACATACCCGTCGAGCTCGGCGGCGTGACCCGCTTCGTCTCCGTCGACGACATCACGCACGTCGAGGCCCAGGGCGACTACGCCCGGCTGCACACCGACAAGGGCAGCCACCTCGTACGGATCCCGCTGTCCACCCTGGAGGAGCGCTGGCGCTCCCGCGGCTTCGTCCGCATCCACCGCCGCCACCTGGTCGCCCTGCGCCACGTCGGCGAGCTCCGCCTGGACGCGGGCACCGTCAGCGTCCTGGTCGGCTCCGAGGAACTCCAGGTCAGCCGCCGCCACGCCCGCGAGCTGCGGGACCTGCTGATGAGGAGGACGTGAGGATGCCCCAGAACCCCACCGAACGCCGTGTCGTCGTCACCGGCCCGCCCCGCCGGGCCCGCCGGGTCCCCGGTTACTACCGCCCGCGCACCGAGATCGACGAACAGACCACCCTTGGCCACACCTACGTCCGCTCCCTGATGCGCAGCCAACTGCGCGCCGCTCTCACGGTGTTCGCGGTCCTCGGCCTCCTCATCGGCCCGCTGCCGCTGCTCTTCGCCGCGATGCCCGACGCCCGCCACCTCGAATGGGCCGTCCTGGGCTTCGGTCTCTACCTCCCGCTCGTCCTGCTCGCCCGCTGGTACGTGCGCCGCGCCGAGCGCAACGAGCGGGACTTCGTGCGCCTCGTCGAAGACCGATGAACCGGCGAGCCCAAGACCGATGAACCAGCGAGCCCAAGACCGATGAACTCCAACTACGCCGTCCCCGCCGTCGCCCTCGTCGTCGTGGCGACCGTCCTCGTCGGCGCCTTCGGCCTGCGCATCTCCCGCACCACCTCGGACTTCTACGTCGCCTCCCGCACCGTCGGCCCCCGCCTCAACGCCGCCGCCATCAGCGGCGAGTACCTCTCCGCAGCCTCCTTCCTGGGCATCGCCGGCCTGGTCCTGGTGCAGGGCCCGGACATGCTCTGGTACCCGGTCGGCTACACCGCCGGCTATCTGGTCCTGCTCCTGTTCGTCGCCGCCCCGCTGCGCCGCTCCGGCGCCTACACGCTGCCCGACTTCGCCGAGGCCCGGCTCGCTTCCCAGGCGGTACGACGGCTGGCGGGCGCCTTCGTCGTCGGCGTCGGCTGGCTGTATCTGCTGCCCCAACTCCAGGGCGCCGGACTGACGCTGACCGTGCTGACCGGGGCGCCCGCATGGCTCGGGGGTGTGATCGTGGCGGCCGTGGTGGTCGCCACCGTCGCCGCCGGAGGCATGCGCAGCATCACCTTCGTGCAGGCCTTCCAGTACTGGCTGAAACTCACCGCCCTGCTCGTCCCCGCCCTCTTCCTCGTCCTCGCCTGGCAGGACGACGGCGCCCACCGCCACGCCTTCGACGAACCGGCCACCTTCCGCGAGCAGCGCGTCGTCCGCGTCGACGCCGGCCTCGACCTGAAGCTGGACGCGCCGCTGACCGTCACGGTGAGCGGCACGATCGACGGCCGCCCGCACGACGACGACCGGATCCACCTCCCCGCCGGCACGCACCGCGTCGAACAGGGCACCCGGTTCACCTTCGCCCAGGGCGCCCCCGTCCCGGCCGCCGACCGCGGCAGCAACGGCGGCATGTCGACCTCCCTGGCCGCGGGCCGCGAGGAACGCCCGCTGTACGCCACGTACGGGCTGATCCTCGCCACCTTCCTCGGCACCATGGGCCTGCCGCACGTCGTCGTCCGCTTCTACACCAGCCCGCACGGCGTCGCCGCCCGCCGCACCACCGTCGCCGTGCTCGCCCTGATCGGCGCCTTCTACCTGCTGCCGCCCGTCTACGGCGCCCTCGGCAGGCTCTACGCCCCCGAACTCGCCCTCACCGGCGACGCGGACGCCGCCGTCCTGCTGCTGCCCGACCGCATGATCGGCGGGCTCGGCGGCGACCTGCTCGGCGCGCTGGTGGCGGGCGGGGCCTTCGCCGCGTTCCTGTCCACGGCCTCGGGGCTGACCATGGCCGTGGCGGGCGTCCTCACCCAGGACGTGCTGCCCTCGCGCGGCGTACGGCACTTCCGGCTGGGCACGGCGCTCGCCATGGCCGTACCGCTCGCGGCCAGCATGCTGGTCGGCGGACTCCCCGTCGCCGACGCCGTCGGGCTGGCGTTCGCCGTGTCCGCGTCCTCCTTCTGCCCGCTGCTCGTCCTCGGCATCTGGTGGCGGCGGCTGACCCCGCCGGGCGCGGCCGCGGGCATGCTGGTGGGCGGCGGCTCGGCCTTCGTGGCCGTGGCCGTGACCATGGCGGGTTTCCCTGGCACGGGCGGCCTGCACGCGCTGCTCGCCTGGCCCGCGCTCTGGTCGGTGCCGCTGGGCTTCCTCACCATGGTGCTGGTGTCCCTGGCCACGGCAGGGCGCGTACCGGCCGGCACGGCGGCGATCCTGGCCCGGTTCCATCTGCCGGAGGAGCTGCGGGCGGAGGTGAAGGCATGAGCGGATTCGTCGCCGGCCTGTGCGTGGCGATCCTCCCTGTCCTGGTCATCGGCTTCTGGCTCGGCCGCCGCACCACACGCCCGCAGCACCTCGGCGGACTCGGCACCCCCGTCGAACACGCCACCTTCCAGACCCTGCACACCGCTTCCCTCGCCGCGCCCCCGCTGCGGGCGGGCCTGACGGAGGAGACCGCGCGCAAGTCGGCCCGCCGGCTGCGCTCCCTGCTCGGCACGGACGCGCTCTGCCTCACCGACCAGAAGGAGGTCCTGGTCTGGGACGGCGTGGGCGAGCATCATCGCGCCGAGATCATGGAACGCCTGACCGGCCCCCTGGACACCGGCCGCGGCGAGGCCTTCCGGCTGGACTGCGACGCCCCCGACTGCCCGGTCCGCTGGGCGGTCGTCGCCCCCCTCACCGTCGACGACCGCGTCCACGGAGCCCTCGTCGCCTGCGCACCCCGCGAGTCCGCCGTCCTGGTCCGCGCGGCCGGAGAGGTCGCCCGCTGGGTCTCCGTGCAGTTGGAGCTGGCCGATCTCGACCAGTCCCGCACCCGCCTGATCGAGGCCGAGATCAAGGCCCTGCGCGCCCAGATCTCCCCGCACTTCATCTTCAACTCGCTCGCGGTGATCGCCTCGTTCGTCCGCACCGACCCCGAGCGCGCCCGCGAACTCCTCCTGGAATTCGCCGACTTCACCCGCTACTCGTTCCGCAGGCACGGCGACTTCACCACCCTCGCCGACGAACTCCACGCCATCGACCACTACTTGGCGCTCGTCCGGGCACGCTTCGGCGACCGCCTCTCCGTCACCCTGCAGATCGCCCCCGAGGTACTGCCGGTCGCCCTGCCCTTCCTCTGCCTCCAGCCGCTCGTCGAGAACGCCGTCAAGCACGGTCTGGAGGGCAAGGCTGTGCCTGCCGGGAAGAGCCACATCAGCATCACCGCGCAGGACGCCGGAGCCGAGGCCCTGGTCGTCATCGAGGACGACGGCGCCGGAATGGACCCCGTCCTGCTGCGCCGCATCCTCGCAGGCGAGGTCAGCCCGTCCGGCGGCATCGGGCTGTCCAACGTCGACGACCGCCTTCGCCAGGTCTACGGCGACGACTACGGCCTGGTCATCGAGACCGCCGTGGGAGCGGGCATGAAAATCACCGCCCGGCTGCCGAAATACCAGCCGGGGGTGCACTCGGCGGGCCGCCTCAGCGGCGGATGATCAGGTGCTCTTGGTGGCCACCATCCCGAGGGTGATCAGTCCCAGTACGACCCAGCCGAACCACAGCCAGCCGTTGCTGCCGAGTGCCACCGTGTAGGCCGTCACCACGACGAGTCCGCCGACGGTGAGCACCCCCATCGTCTTGGTCGAGCCGTCCGTAGAACCGGGCATCGCAACACCCTCCTCATGGTTCGGTCCCCTCCATGGTGCCTCCGTTCTGCTTCCGGACGGTGCACACGACGAAATGTGTCCCGTTCTTCCAGGAGCCCTGACTCGTCCAGGACCCCGCCGTGTACACCGACGGATCGAAGCCGTAGTCGCCCGGCGGTACCTCACGGCCGCACGCCGGATCCGACTCGGTGCGCGCCTCGCCGAGCGTGACGTCGGTGCCGAGCCGGGTGAAGCCGAGCACCTCCTCGTCGTGCGGACCCTCGCAGGGGACCAGCCGGGCGTCCCGGTTGGAGCGGACGTCCAGGCAGTCCCGCTTCTGCATGGTCGCCGTGTCCGCGAAGGCCGAGCCCGGCTTGCGGTGCGCGCCCAGCGGCCCGTACACGGGCCCGTACGCGCCCAGCACCAGACAGGCGGTCCGCCGCCCGGCGGACTCGAATCCGTCCGAGGTCGGCACGACGGCGAGGCTGCGCACGTCCGCGAGCTTGTTCCGGAGCTCCCGCGTCCGTTCCTCGCACCGCCCCGGCCCCAGCCGCCGCGCCTCGTCCGCCGACGCGGCCGCGACGAAGGCCATCACCTGCCCGTCCGGCGCCTTGTCCCGGCAGGTGGGGTCGAGCGACAGCCGGGGCGTGCCCTGGAAGCGCTCCGCCCCCGCCCAGTCGGCGAGTACGCAGTCACCCTCCCGGAGTGCCTGGGCCAGCCCGACACTCTGGCCGTACGGCGGCCCGGTCCCGTCGGTGAACCGGTCCGCCAGGGCGTACCAGACGCCGCCCAGGGCGAGCACCGGCCCGAGCCCGCAGGCCATAGCGACCCGCGGGGCGCGCGGTCGCTCGCGCCGCCGGCGCCCGGCCGGGGACGCCGCGGGGAGGAGGGCCGGCCCGAAGCCCTGCGGATGCCCGGGCCGGCCGGAACGCCGTGGATTCTCCACGGGTGCGCCCTGCCCTGGCCGCTGCGGGTCCCCGGGCGGGGCGAAGCCGGGCCCCTGCGGCGGCCTGAACGGGCCGAGTCCGAGTCCTGGCGGCCCCTGTGTATCCCCGGATGTATCCCCGGAACCGGGGAACCCTGGGCCCTGTGCACCCCCGGACGCACCGAACCCTGGCCCCTGTGCATCCCCGGACGGACCGAACCCTGGTTCCTGTGGCGATCCAGGCGGTCCGGATCCGGCCCCGTGCGGCCCTGTGGGTGGCGCGGGTGGCGCGGGTGCCCCCGTTCCGGCCCACGGCGGCTGCGACCCCAGATCGGTCTGTGTCCGGGCGTACGCCTCCGCCTGCGGCAGGACGATCCGCGACAGCGCCGCCTCCGCCTCCACCGCCGACAGCCGCCGTGCGGGGTCTTTGACGAGCAGTGCGTCCAGTACGGGCCCCAGCGCCCCGGCGCGCACGGCCGGACGGGGCTCCTCCGTGACGACCGCGGTGATCTCCGCCAGATGCGACTCCCGCTCGAAGGGGCCCCGGCCCTCGACGCCGTGGTACAGCGTGCAGCCCAGCGAGAACAGATCGGCGGCCGGCGTGGGCGCCCCGCCCGTGGCCCGCTCGGGCGCCAGATAGCCGGCCGTGCCCACCAGCACCGACGCCAGCGTGTAGCGCGTCTCGTCGGCGTCCGGCTGCACCGAGATGCCGTAGTCGGTGAGCAGCACGCGACCGTACGGCGCCCCGGTGCGGTCCGGCGCCAGCAGGATGTTCGCCGGTTTCACGTCCCGGTGCATGACGCCCCGCTCGTGCCCAGCGGTCAGCGCGTCGAGCACGGCGAGGCCGATCCTGGCGCACTCGGCCGGGGCGAGCGGCCCTCGTGTCCCGACCAGCTCGCGCAGGTCGACGGCGCCCGCCACGTACTCCATGACGATCCACGGCAGCCCCTCGTGCTCCAGCACGTCGTGCACGGTCACCACGTGCGGATGGCCGCGCAGGCCCGCCGCGTGCCGGGCCTCGGCCCGGGCCCGGGCCACCCGGGCCTCCCGCTCGTGACCGGCCTCGGCCGGATCGCGGAACACGATCTCCTTGAGCGCGACCTCGCAGGCGAGTCTCTGGTCGTGGGCGAGCCACACATGGCCCATACCGCCGCTGCCGAGGCGGTTCAGCAGCAGATAGCGGCCGGCGATGACCCGGCCCACTCCCGACGTCGGTGATCCTGAAGGCATCCGGTGACTCCCGGGTTCTGCGGGGGTGCTACGTGGCTGCGCTTGCGGTGGGCTCGCCGGTCGCGGGCCCATGCGTGGCGGGTGCGTCGCTCTCCGGGGCGCTCATTGCCGGTTCGCTGCTCGCCGGCCCGGTGCTTGCCGGTTCGCTGGTGACGGGAGCGCTGGTCGGGGGTGGCGGCGCGGCGCTGGTGACCGGGTCGCCGGTCGGTGGGGAGCTGGTCGGGGGATCGGGGGAGGGCGGTGAGCTCGACGGAGGCGGCTCGGATCCGGAGCCGGCCGGTGGGCTGGACGGAGGCCGCTCCGAGCTGGGCGGCGGGTTCGAAGACGGCGGCTCGGAAGGCGACGGCCCGGGCCCGCCGCTCGACGACGACGGCGGCGGCGTCGTGCCCGGCCCGGACGGCGAGGGCGCCGGGGAAGTGGCCGACCCACCAGGTGACCCACCGGGTGACCGTCCCGTTGACCCACCAGGTGACCCCCCGGGCGTGTCCCCGGACGCGCCCCCGGCCACGCTCAACGTCACGTACTCCCCGAACCTGAGCTCGGTCCCGGGCGGCGGATCGGACGCCGTGACCCTGGCACCGTCCGGCGGGAGCCCCTTCCCGTCGTACGCGGCGGCCAGCCCCCTGTCGGCCAGCTGCCGGCTCGCCTGCCCGAACGTCGTCCCGGCGAGGTGCGGCACCGCGCGCCGCTTCCGGGTGTCGAACGTGGAGTCGTCCTCGCCCGTCGTGCCGACCGGCCGGTCGATGCCCCGGTCGGGCTCGACGACATCGACCAGAGCGATCCGCTCCAGTGTCCGAGGCGCGGGCCGTACGGCCACCACGGAGGAGCGCTCGTATCCCTGCCACTTCTTGTTGCCGTCCTCGAACTCGACGGAAATCCGGCCCGTGTCCCCCTCGAAGGGGCGCACCGGATTTCCGCACGAGCACTTCACGGCGGGAAGTCCCTGTGCATCGACGAGAATCGCGATTCCCGCCTGAAGCAGCGAGTTGAAAGGGACGGCCTTTTCCTTCTTGTAGTCGTGGTTCTTCACGAGAGTGTCGTGACGCAGGAGAACGGGTGTGAGTCGATCCAGATAATCCGGGATCCGCTCCGTGGTGATGTCCAGCGCTCCCGCCCACGCCTGGGCCTTCTTGCCATTCGCGGGATCGGTGAGGAACTGTTCGAGCCGCTCGACATCACAGATCGTCGGCTTCTTCGTGCCCCCGTACAGCCCGGGCGTGTCACCCTGCTGCAGGCTGCCGTGCGCGGGCCGCGACCGGACCCGGGCGTCCTGGCCGAGCCCGATGCTCTCGTCGAAGAACGGCGCGAGAGAGGGCACGCCGGCGGCGACCGCCTTCACGACGGACACAGGTGTCTCTCTGTCGCAGCCACTGAGTGCCAGAACGAAAACCACCAGAACGGCGATCTTTCGATTCGTCGACAATATTGCCGATTTCCCGGCACCTTGCACGAGCACGCGAAGTGTCATCACCGCTCCCCCCGGCGGTTCCCCCATCGCGTTTCATGCTACTGAATGGAAGGCCTTTCAACGCCCGCGTGCGTTCAATGAGGCCAGATAGGCGTTGTATGCCTCGAGTTCCTTGTCGCCGTCCCGATCGGCGGCCCGGTCCTCGCGCTTGGCCTGCCGTTGCTCGGAGCGGTACCACTGGAAGAGCAGCGCGATCAGCACCAGCACGGACGGGATCTCGCTGAACGCCCACGCGATGCCGCCGGCCGCGTTCTGGTCCGAGAGCGCGTCGATGCCGAGGGAGGCCGGCGGGTTCTTGAACGTCTCGACCATGGGCGTGGACGCCATCATGAGCGCGATGCCGAAGAAGGCGTGGAAGGGCATGCCGGCGAACAGTTCCAGCATTCGCATCAGATAGCCCGGACGGCTGGGCCCCGGGTCCACGCCCATGATCGGCCAGAAGAAGACCACGCCGACGGCGAGGAAGTGCACCATCATCGCGATGTGCCCGGTCTTGGAGCCCATCAGGAAGTCGAACAACGGCGTGAAGTACAGCGCGTACAGACTCGCGATGAACAGCGGGATGGTGAACGCGGGGTGTGTGATGATCCGCATGTAATGGCTGTGCAGGAACATCAGCAGCAGCTCACGCGGCCCCTTGCGGCCCTTGCCGGCGACCGGCAGCGCCCGCAGCGCCAGCGTGACCGGGGCGCCGAGCAGGAGCAGGATCGGCGACAGCATGCTGATCACCATGTGCTGCACCATGTGCACGCTGAACATGACCATGCCGTAGTCGTTCAGCCGGGTACACATCACGAGCCCGACGCTCAGCACACCGAAGACGAACGCGACGGTCCGCCCCACCGGCCACGCGTCCCCACGCCGCCGCAGCCGCACGACCCCCCACGCGTACAGAGCGAGCCCCACCAGGCAGGCGACGAGAAAGAACGGGTCCGCCGACCACTGAAGCCCCCGCCCCAGCGTGAACGGCGGCAGATCCATGGTCATGCCGTGCCCGCTGTGATCCATCCAACGGCTCCTGATTCGTGGGGGTTGTGCGTGTCTGTCCGCAGACAGATTAGAACTGCCCCCGGTCGCCGCAGCGACCGGGGGCGGACTCTTCAATTCCGTACGAGTCGATCTACACGAGTTGATCTACACGGCTCGCCCTAGAGGACGCACTCCGCCTCTTCGTACCGCTCCGCGGGAACCGTCTTCAGCGTTTCCACGGCCTCCGCCAACGACACCATCACGATGTCCGTCCCCCGCAGCGCCGTCATCTTGCCGAACTCTCCCCGGTGCACGGCCTCCACGGCATGCCAGCCGAAACGGGTGGCCAGCACCCGGTCGTAGGCCGTCGGCGTCCCACCGCGCTGCACATGCCCGAGAATCACCGGCCGCGCTTCCTTCCCGAGCCGCTGCTCCAGCTCGATGGACAGCTGCCGCGCGATCCCGGCGAACCGCTCATGGCCGTAGATGTCCTTGCCGCCCTCGTCGTAGGTCATGGAACCGGGCTCCGGCTTCGCCCCCTCCGCCGCCACGACGATCGCGAACCGCTTGCCCGCCTCGAACCGCTCGCCGACCTTCTTGGTCAACGCCTCGATGTCGAAGGGCCGTTCCGGTACGACGATGGCGTGGGCGCCCGCCGCCATGCCGGAGTGCAGCGCGATCCAGCCGGTGTGGCGGCCCATGACCTCCACGACCAGGACGCGCTGATGGGACTCGGCGGTGGTCTTGAGCCGGTCCAGTGCCTCCGTCGCGACGCCCACGGCCGTGTCGAAGCCGAAGGTGACGTCGGTGACGGCGATGTCGTTGTCTATGGTCTTCGGCACACCGACGATGGGCAGACCGTTGTCCGACATCAGCCGGGCGGCCTTGAGCGTGCCCTCACCGCCGATCGGGATGATCGCGTCGAGACCGAGTTCCTCGACGTGGCCGCGGGCCCGCTCCACACCGTCCCGCAGGTGTGAGGGCTGGACCCGGGAGGAACCGAGGATCGTCCCGCCGCGGGCCAGGATGCCGCTCACCGCGTCGAGGTCGAGCTTGAGGTAGTCACACTCCAGGAGGCCCTTCCAGCCGTCCCGGAAACCGATGACTTCGTCGCCGTGGTCGACGACGGAACGGTGTACGACGGACCGGATGACGGCGTTCAGGCCGGGGCAGTCACCGCCGGAGGTGAGGACACCAATGCGCATAGCCCGAAATACCTTCTCGATGTGGGCCGGGTCCGGACCACGTTGTCCGGCTCGATCCCCGCCACCCTAGCGGCAGGAGGGGGCGGGGCCGAAGAACGCGTCCGCCTGCTGGACGACGCCGCTCACCTGTGCGGACGGACCGTCAGACGGGCTGGTTACGCCAGGTGGGACAGCCGGTGTACGACACCTCACGCGGGCTGCTGCGCGCTCGCGATGCGCTCGTTGCGCAGCGCCTCGTACCACCGGTCGTCGGTCGGCGGCAGCGCGTTGACGTCCAGCGCCAGCTTCAGCAGCAGGTCGGCGATGAGCGGGTTGCGGGCCAGCACCGGGCCGTGCATGTACGTACCGAAGACCGTGTCGTTGTACGCGCCCTCCGTGCCGTCCCCCGTGCCGTTGCCCTTGCCCAGCCGCACCTGGGCGAGCGGGCGGGCGGTGGGGCCGAGGTGGGTGACGCCCTGGTGGTTCTCGAAGCCGGTCAGCGGGGGCAGGCCCAGACGCGGGTCGATGTCCCCGAGCACGTCACCGACGCACCGCTCACCCTCGCCGCGCACGGACACCACGTCCAGCAGACCGAGACCGGGCTCGCGCTGACCGAGGTCGTTGATGAACTCGTGGCCGAGGATCTGGTAGCCGGCGCACACCGAGAAGACGATCGCGCCGTTCTCCACGGCCCGGAGCAGTCCGCCGTCCCGGCGCAGCCGCTCCGCCGCGAGCCGCTGCGGCCGGTCCTCGCCGCCGCCGATCAGGTAGATGTCGCCGGAGGTCGGGATCGGCTGGTCGCTGCGCACGTCGAGCCGGGCCACGTCGAGACCGCGCTGCCGCGCCCGGCGTTCCACGACGAGGACGTTGCCCTGGTCGCCGTACGTACTGAGCAGGTCGGGGTAGATCCAGACGACCCGCAGGCTGTTGTCGCTCATGAAGTCATTGTCCTCGGATTACGGAGGTCGCCGATCACGTCAGTTGCCGACGCGGCGGCGCAGGTCCTGGAAGGCGGTGTAGTTGGCGATGACCTCGATCCGGCCGGGCGGGCACATCTGCACGGCCTGGTCGAGGTTGTCGTACACCTGGAAGTGCTGATTGGCGACCTCCAGGCGCACCGCGAGGTCCAGCCTCCGGTCGCCGATGACGCAGATCGGGTGGCCGGTCAGGCGCGTGTAGTCGACGTCCCAGAGCCAGGAGGTGTCGGTGCCGTCGGCGCCGCGCGCGTTCACGGAGAGGATCACCGGGGTCGGTGGCGGATCGATCAGGCTGAACGTTTCGAGCCAGCCCGCCGGGTTCTTGGCGAGCAGCAGCCGCAGGTCCCGGCCCTGGAACTGGACGACGTCGTAGCGCCCGGCCACCGCCTGTACCTGGTACATGCGTTCCAGGGCGACCTGCGGCGGTACCCCGAAGACGGCGGCGACGGCGGCCGAGGAGGCGGCGTTGGCCTTGTTGGCGCGGCCCGGCAGCTGGAGGTGGATCGGCCAGGCGGAGCCGTGCGGGTCCAGAACATGGTCACCGGACAGTGCCCAGCTCGGGGTGGGACGGCGGAAGCCGCACTCACCGCAGAACCAGTCGTCGCCGGGCCGCTGCATCACGCCACCGCAGGACGGGCAGGACCAGGCGTCGTCCTTCCACATCTGCCCGGCGGCGACCCAGATCACGTTGGGGGAGGAGGACGCGGCCCACACCACCAGCGGGTCGTCCGCGTTGGCCACGATCACGGCCTTGGAACCGGCGAGCCCCTCCCGCCAGTTCTCGGCGAGCATGCGGGTCTCGGCGGCGCGGTCGAGCTGGTCGCGGGAGAGGTTGAGCAGGGCGATGCACTTCGGGGCGGTGTCCCGGGCGACCCCGGCGAGGTACTTCTCGTCCACCTCGATGACGCCGTACCTCGCGTCCGAGCTGCCCGCCAGCGCCGAGGTGATGCCGGCCGGCATGTTGGCGCCGAGCGCGTTGGAGACAACCGGGCCCGCAGCCCGGAGCGCTTCGGCGATCAGCCGGGTGGTCGTGGTCTTGCCGTTGGTCGCCGACACGAGGATGACGTCCAGGTTCTGGGCGAGCCGGGCGAGGAGGTCGGGGTCGAGCTTGAGCGCCACGCGGCCGCCGATCACCGAACCGCTGCCGCGCCCCGCGGCGCGCGACGCCGCCGCGACCGCCTTGCCCGCGGTCACGGCCAGCTTGGCCCGCGGCGTGAGCGGGTCCGAGTTGCCTGACATCAGTTCTCGATCCTCCTTGCGTACGCGCCGCGCCTCTGCCTGACGGCAACGTGGTGGTGGTCAGCCTATCGAGATTCCATTCGCACTCCCGAATCGCACCTGGGCTTTCCGCGGCGGGCCCGGGCGGACGGGACCGTACCCTTGCCGCCATGCGAAACGGCTCCATCCCGGGCACCCACGGGCGTGTCCGCCCCCTCACGCTGCTCGGCGACGCGGTTCTGCACGCCCCGTGCAAGGACGTCACCGACTTCGGCCCCGAGCTGGCGACCCTCGTGGAGGACCTGTTCGCGACGATGTACGCGGCACAGGGGGTGGGCCTGGCGGCGAATCAAGTGGGGGAGCAGCTACGGGTGTTCGTGTACGACTGCCCGGACGACGAGGAGGAGCGCCACGTGGGTCACGTGGTCAACCCACGGCTGGTGGAAGCCGACGGGGTGGTGCTGCGGGGGCCGGAGGGCTGCCTTTCCCTTCCGGGCCTGGAGGCGGGGACGGAGCGGTACGACCATGCGGTGGTCGAGGGCTTCACGATGACGGGCGAGCCGCTGACGATCCACGGCACGGGCTTCTTCGCCAGATGCTTGCAGCACGAATGCGACCACTTGGAGGGCAGGGTGTACGCGGACCATCTGAAGGGCTGGCGCCACCGCCGCCTGATGCGACAGGTGGCCCGAGCTTCATGGCACCGGTGAGCGGACGTACCTCCGGGCGACGGTCAGAACCCCGGACCCCCCATCTTGTCCCCCGCCGCAGCGAGCCGCCCCCACAACAGATCCGCCAGACTCCGCACCAACTCCGCACGAGAACAGGGACGTTCCCCCAACCACCAGTCCCCCGCCGCATGCATCATCCCGACGATCCCATGCCCCCACACCCGAGCCAACTGCTCACCCCCCGGTCCCAGGTCCAACCGATCCTCGATGACCTGAGCCAACTCCTCACCCATCCGCCGCAACAACGGAATGGTGTTCTTGCCCCCATCGAAGCCCTGATCACCGCTCGGGCCCCCCTCCGCCGGATGCATCAGGAACCGGTAGACCTGAGGCCGCGCCTCGATCGCCGCGAGGTACGTGTCCAACGTGGCCTCGACCCGCTCCCTGCGCTCCGCCGGCGCGTCCAGCGCGGCGCGCAGTGAATTCAGCAACGCGTCCGTGTGCCGTTTGGCCAACGCGGCGTAAAGTCCACCCTTGTCGCCGAAGTGCCGGTAGAGAATGGGCTTGGTGATGCCGGCCTCCGCGGCGATGGCGTTCATCGAGGCCTGTGGGCCGTCGCGCAGCACCACTCGGTCCGCGGCCTCCAGCAGCTCTCGCCGACGGCGGTCGGCGGACCGCTGCTGATCGGTCCGCTGTGTGGTGTCCATGAGCTCTCCCCACCCGTGCTGTCTAGGTAATGCCTGCGCAAACTAACACTCTGCATGCCCAGTGCATCGAACGGGCTGCCGGGCGTTCATCGGGAGTTGACTTTTCCTACCGACCAGTAACAGACTCAAGTTACCGCAAGTAACATGCAAATGCGCCGCTGGAGGGGACATGGCCGAGTTCACCATGGAGCTCAACGACGAACAGAAGGAGGTCCGCGACTGGCTGCACGGCTTCGCCGCCGATGTGATCCGGCCCGCGGCCGCCGAATGGGACGAGCGTGAGGAGACTCCCTGGCCGGTCATCCAGGAGGCCGCAAAGGTCGGCATCTATTCCCTCGACTTCTACGCCCAGCAGTACTTCGACCCCACCGGCCTCGGCATACCCATGGCCATGGAGGAGCTGTTCTGGGGCGACGCCGGCATCGCCCTCTCCATCGTCGGCACGGGCCTGGCCGCCGTCGGCGTCCTCGCCAACGGCACCGAGGAACAGATCGGCACCTGGATCCCCCAGATGTACGGCGATGCGGGCGATGTAAAGGTCGCCGCCTTCTGCTCCTCCGAGCCGGACGCCGGTTCCGACGTGGCCTCGATGCGGACGCGGGCCGTGTACGACGAGGCCAAGGACGAGTGGGTGATCAACGGCACCAAGACCTGGGCGACCAATGGCGGCATCGCCAATGTCCACGTCGTCGTCGCGGTCGTCGACCCGGAGCTCGGCTCCAAGGGCCACGCGTCCTTCATCATCCCGCCGAACACGCCGGGTCTCGCCCAGGGGCAGAAGTTCAAGAAGCACGGCATCCGCGCCTCGCACACCGCCGAGGTGGTCCTGGACAACGTCCGCGTTCCCGGCTCCTGCCTGCTCGGCGGCAAGGAGAAGCTGGACGAGCGGCTGGCCCGCGCCCGTGAGAGGGCGAAGACGGGCGGTGAGCGAGTGAAGAACGCGGCGATGGCCACGTTCGAGGCCTCGCGTCCGGCCGTGGGGGCGATGGCCGTGGGCACCGCCCGGGCCGCGTACGAGGTCGCCCTCGACTACGCGAAGACGCGTGAGCAGTTCGGCCGTCCGATCATCGACAACCAGGGCGTCGCCTTCCAGCTGGCGGACATGCGGACATCCATCGACGCGGCACGCCTCCTGGTCTGGCGGGCGTCCTGGATGGCGGTCAACGGCAAGCAGTTCACGGCGGCCGAGGGCTCGATGTCGAAGCTGTTCGCGAGCGAGACGGCGAAGCAGGTGACCGCCCAGGCGATCCAGATCCTGGGTGGGAACGGCTACACGCGGGAGTACCCGGTCGAGCGGATGCACCGTGACGCCGCCATCTACACGATCTTCGAGGGGACGAGCGAGATCCAGCGGCTGGTGATCGCGCGGACGCTGTCGGGGATGCCGATCCGGTAGAGCCGCGGGTCCGCACTCACTGGTGTGACCAGGTGACGGGGAGAGTCTCGGGCCCGCGGATCGACGCGCCCCTCCTGAAGGGGACCTCCTCGGGCGGTACGGCGAGCCCCAGACCGGGAATCCCGTCCAGCAGCGCGTCGATCAGCAGCTCGGACTCCAGCCGGACGAGCGTTCCGCCGGGGCAGGCGTGCGGGCCGGAGCCGAAGGAGACATGCGGGCTCGGGTCGCGGTCGAAGTCGATCGTCTCCGGGAACGGGAAGACGTCCGGGTCCCGGTTCGCGGCCAGGTACGACACGTAGAGCGCGTCGCCCGCCCGGATCCGTACGCCCCTGATCCCCACGTCCTCCAGGGCGATCCGCGACAGGCCGACCGCGTTGCGGTGCGGGATGTAGCGCAGCAGTTCGTCGATGGCCTTCGGGCGGATCTCCGGCTCGGCGCGCAGCCGTTCGGCCAGGCCGGGGCGCGTCAGGAGGATGTAGAACATCTGGCCGCTGTGGTGAGTGACCGGCTGGCCGCCGATCTGGAGGAGCACCGCGAGGCCCACCGCCTCCTCCAGGGTCACCTCGCCGCGGCCCACGGCGGCACCGAGCAGCGAAATGACGTCCTGGTCCGTGCTGCCTTCGCGCTCGCCAATGAGCCGGGCGAAGTACGCGCCCATCTCGTTCTTGGCCTTCTCGCCGACCTGGGCGCCGTGCGAGGCGGACAGGATGAGCTGGGTCCAGGTGTGCATGCCGTGCCAGTCGGCGGCCGGGACGCCCATCAGCTCGCAGATCACCGCGATGGAGAACGGGCTGAGGACGCTCGCGGTGAGATCGGCGGGCGGACCGTCCTGAAGCAGCTCGTCGACCAGTTCGTCGAGCATGCGGCGGGACTTCTCGCGGATCCGCTCCACGCCCGTCGCCGTGAAGGCGGCGGCCACCGAGCGGCGCAGCCGGGTGTGGTCGGGCGGGTCCAGGAAACCGGCCTCGCCACGAGCCGGGACGAAACGCGGGGCGAGCCGGGTGACCTCCCGGTCCATGACGGCCTCACGGCTGAACCGGGGGTCGTCGGTCACCATCCGCACATCCTCGTGGCGGGTCACCAGCCAGGCCCAGCCTTCGCCGTTGGGCAGTTGGATCCGGGTGACCGGGCCCTCGCGCATCAGTTCGGTCAGCAGCGGGTCGAAGTCGACGCCGGGCAGGTCGAGGGACGGCCAGTGCCGGATCGGGGGCAGTATCTCGGTGAGGGTCTCTTCGCTCATGCCGTCTCTTCGCGGAAGTCGTGAGCGTGGTCCCACCCACGATCACCCGGCGGGGCGACGGTGTCGCGCGGGGCTGCTCCGTTTCGGGGAACGCCCTGCCCTACGGCGCACCCCCGCTGCTGTGAGCGATGCACGCCACGTCAATACGATCGGCCAGCTTCGCAAGCTCGATCGTCAACGCGGCCACCGTGTCCTCATCGAGCCCGTCCGCCCCGGCCTCCACAAGATGCAGCCACCTCCCGCCCACCGTGCGGAGCAGTTTGCTCACATCGGCGGCAGCCACCTGCAAGGTCCCGCGGTCGTCGACGATCAGAGGCAGAGTCACTTCGCGGTTCACAAACGGGATGGTAGCCGCGCGGCGCTCACGCACCGTGCCAAACGGTCGTGATGTTGCAGAACTCCCGGATTCCGTGCCCGGACAGCTCACGCCCGTACCCGGACCGCTTCACTCCGCCGAACGGGAACGCCGGATGGGACGCCGTCATCCCGTTGACGTACACGCCGCCCGCATCCAGGTCCCGTACGAAGCGGTCGACCTCGCTCTCGTCGCGCGTCCAGACATTGGAACTCAGCCCGAACGGCGAGTCGTTCGCGATCAGCACGGCCTCGTCCAGGTCGGCCGCGCGGTACAGCGTGGCGACCGGCCCGAAGGCCTCCTCGCGGTGGATGCGCATCTCGCGGCCGATGTCGGCCAGCACGGTCGGCGGGTAGTACCAGCCGGGACCGTCCGGCCGTTCGCCACCGCACAGCACCGTCGCTCCGCCGCGCCTCGCGTCGTCGACCAGTTCCTCCAGATCGGTCCGTCCCTGCTCGCTCGACAGCGGCCCGACCTCCGTCTCCTCCTCCAGCGGGTCGCCGACCTTCAGCGCCTTCATGCCCTGAACGAACCGCTCGGCGAAGGCGTCGTACACGTCCGCGTGCACGATGAACCGCTTCGCGGCGATGCACGACTGCCCGGTGTTCTGCACGCGCGCGGTCACCGCGACCTGGGCCGCCCGGTCGATGTCCGCCGACGGCATCACCACGAACGGGTCGCTGCCGCCCAGCTCCAGCACCGTCTTCTTGATCATCTCCGCGGCGGTGGACGCCACCGCCCGGCCCGCCGGTTCGCTGCCGGTGAGGGTGGCCGCCTTGACCCGCTCGTCGCGCAGGATGTCGTCGACCGCGCCGGAGCCGATGAGCAGGGTCTGGAAACAGCCCTCGGTGAAGCCCGCGCGGTGGAACAGGTCCTCCAGGTAGAGGGCGGTCTGCGGAACGTTCGAGGCGTGTTTGAGCAGGCCCACGTTGCCGGCCATGAGGGCCGGTGCCGCGAATCGGATCACCTGCCAGAGGGGGAAGTTCCACGGCATCACCGCGAGCACCGGTCCCATCGGCCGGTAGCGGACCAGGGCCCGGGAGGCGCCGGAGTCCTTCACGTCGAAGTCGGCGGGTTCCTCGTCGGCGAGCAGTTCCTCGGCGTGATCGGCGTACCAGCGCATCGCCTTGACGCACTTGGCGGCCTCCGCGCGGGCCTGCTTGACGGGCTTGCCCATCTCGGTGGTCAGCACGCGGGCGATGTCCTGCTGGTCCTCGTCGAGGAGATCGGCGGCCCGGTGCAGCAGGCGGGCACGCTCGGCGAAGGTCGTCGTCCGGTACGTGCGGAACGTGGCCTCCGCGAGCTGGAGCCTGCGCTCGATCTCCTCCTCGCCCATGGCCTCGTACGTCTTGAGTGTCTCGCCGTTCGCCGGGTTGACCGTTGCGATGGGCATGACTGACCTCCCTGGGGACGGGCTGTGTTCCGACCTTCCCGCGCGGCGCTGGGCGCCGCAACGCGTAGGCATCTGCTCAGGTCGAGTGCTCCGCCAGGCGGTCGAGAAACGCGGCCTGCGCCTTGACGATCACGGTCCGCGCGCGGTCGAGGCCGAACCACTCCACCCTGTCCAGCTCCGGGAACTCCTGGATCTGCCCGGACTTCGGCGGCCACTCCATCCGGAACGTGCCCGGGTCGATCGTCGCCGGGTCGAGGTCCGCCTCGACCGCCCACGCCGTGACGATCTTGCCGTTCGTCTGCCGGACCTCGCCGAGCGGCACGGCCTCGCCGTCCGGTGGCTCCAAGCCCAGCTCCTCCTGGAACTCCCGGCGGGCCGCGTCCCAGGCGGGTTCCTCGGGGTCGTACTCGCCCTTCGGCACGGTCCACGCCCCCGCGTCGCGCCGCGTGAAGAAGGGGCCGCCCATGTGGCCGAGCAACACCTCCAGGCCGAGGTCGGTGTGGCGGAACAGCAGCAGGCCCGCGCTGTGTTTCACGGCCTCACCTCGGGATGGGCCGCGAGCAGCGTCTCGACCGTGTCGGCGTCCTCCGGGCGTTTGTCCTCGCGGTAGCGGACCACGCGGGCGAAGCGGAGGGTGACGCCGGCCGGGTAGCGGGTGGACTTCTGCAGGCCGTCGTAGGCGATCTCCACGACGAGCTCGGGGCGTACGGTGACCACGTATCCGCTGTCGTCCACGGCCAGCTCCTGGAGCCGCTCGGTCTGCCAGGTCAGCATCGCGTCGGTCATGCCCTTGAAGGTCTTGCCGAGCATCGCGAAGGAGCCGTCGGCGGTGCGGGCGCCGAGGTGGAGGTTGGAGAGCTTGCCGGTACGGCGGCCGTGGCCCCACTCGGCCGCCAGGACCACCAGATCGAGCGTGTGGACGGGCTTGACCTTCAGCCAGGACGCGCCGCGCCGGCCCGCGCTGTAGGGGGCGTCGAGGGACTTCACGACAACGCCCTCGTGGCCGCGCTTCAGGGTCTCGGCGAGGAACTCCTCAGCCGTGGCCACGTCCTGCGGCCCGGACACCGGTGCACGCCGCACCCGCATCGGCTCGGGCACCAGCCGGGCCAGCTCCGCGTGCCGCTCGGCGAACGGCAGGTCGAGCAGGTCGCGGTCGTCGACGGACAGGGCGTCGAAGAAGACGGGGGAGACGGGGACCGCCCGCGCGGCCGTCGCCACGTCCGCGCGCGAACCGACGCGGCCGGCGATCTCCTGGAAGGAGCGGGGCCGTCCGTCCTCGTCGAAGGCGATGACCTCGCCGTCCAGGATGAACCGGTCGCCCCTCAATTCCAGGGCGGCGGTGGTCAGTTCGGGCAGCCGGTCGGTGATGTCGTCGAGGGTGCGGGTGTAGAGCCGTACGGTGTCGCCGTCCCGGTGGACCTGAACGCGGATGCCGTCCAGCTTCTCCTCGACCGCGCAGGCGCCGAGCTTGTCGACCGCCTCGGCCACCGAGGAGGCGCTGTGCGCCAGCATCGGCAGGACCGGGCGGCCGACGGTCAGCCGGAAGCGGTCCAGGGCGGCGGGGCCGTCCGCCAGCAGGGCCTCGGCCACCGTCTGGAGGGAGCCCGCGAGCATCACCGCCCGCCGTACGTCCGCCGGCGGCGCCCCCGTCGCCTTGGCCAGCCCTTCGACCGCGACCGCGTCCAGCGCGCCCTGCCGGACCTCGCCGGTGATCAGGCCGAGCAGGAATCGCTGCTCGTTCTCCGTCGCAGCGCCCATCAGCTCGCCGACCAGCCGGGCCCGCTCGGCCTGTGAGCCGGCGCCCAAGACCTTGCCCAGCTCGCTGAGCCGGGCGTCGACCTCGCGCACGGTCAGGGTCGGCTCGGCGGCCGGGGTGACCGGGCGGCTCAGCACCTTCCAGCCGACACCCAGCCGCCCCTGGGGCAGCCGTCCCGCCAGATACGGGATGACGATCGGTACGTCGTCCGCCTCGGCGTCCCGGAACAGCTCGGCGAGGAGCGCGATCTTCCGGGAGCGCGCCGAGGTCGCGGCGACCTCCTGGGACACCTGGGCCAGCCGGGTCAGCAGCATGCAGCCATGGTGCACCGGAAGGGGGCGGTCTACACCCGGACGGCCGCGTCGAGGTCGGTCATGAGCAGTTCCCCGTTGATGGTGGCGCCCGCCCGGTATCCGCGGCTCGCCGCGTTCACGACCTGCTCCGCGAAGCCGCTCGCGTTGCCCGCCGCCCACAGGCCCGGGACGGTGGTCTGACCGCGCTCGTCGATCACGGGGTAGCTGCCGAACGGCGTCTCGTTCATCTCGGCGCCCAGCCGTGCGAGCAGGTCCGTCCGTGGCACGGCCCGGGGCGCCACGAACAGCACCTCGCGGTCGTGGGTCGTGCCGTCCGCCAGCCGGACCCCGGTGAGCCGGTCGTCGTCCACCACCAGGCCGGAGACCTCGCCGGGCACCACGTCGACCCCGGCCGCGGCCAGTCTGCGCAGGTCCTCGTCCGACAGCTCCCGCTCGGCGACCTCGTGCAGGAAGAAGGTCACGTCCTTCGACCACTGGGTCACGATCAACGCCTGGTGCACGCTCATCGGGGTGGTGGCGAGCACGCCGAACGCCTGGTCGCGGACCTCCCAGCCGTGGCAGTACGGGCAGTGCAGCACGTCCCGGCCGAAGCGCTCGGCGAGGCCTTCCACCTTCGGCAGTTCGTCCTTGAGGCCGGTCGCGATCACGAGCCGTCGGGCGCGCACGGTGCGACCGCTCGCGAGGACCACGGCGAAATCTTCCTCCTTGCCGACGTCCACCGCCCGGTCCCGGACCAGCTCCACCCCGTACCGAGCGATCTCCTCCCGTCCGACGGCCAGGAAGTCCGCGGGCGGCATGCCGTCCCGGCTCAGGTAGCCGTGCATGTGCGCGGCGGGCGCGTTGCGCGGCTCGCCCGCGTCGACGACCAGCGTGCGGCGCCGTGCCCGGCCGAGGACCAGTGCGGCGGAGAGTCCGGCCGTGCCGCCTCCGACGACGACCACTTCGTACGAGTCCTGCGAGTCCTTCTGGGTCATGGTGACCACCTCCACGGAAAAGGTCGCTCGCCCACTGCCGCATTGACAAATGTGTTTGCCGAAACTGCAATGGGGTCATGAGTGATGGAGTCATGAGTGACGACACGGGCACCGACGAGGTGCTCGCGGAGGTCGGTCCCCGGCTGCGGCGGATTCGCAAGGAGCGGGGTGCGACGCTCGCCGGGCTGTCGGAGGCGACCGGCATCTCGGTGAGCACCCTGTCGCGACTGGAGTCCGGCCTGCGCAAGCCCAGCCTGGAACTGCTGCTGCCGATCGCGCGGGCCCACGAGGTGGCTCTGGACGAGCTGGTGGGGGCTCCGCCGGTGCGGGACCCGCGGGTGCGGTCCCAGCCGATCGTGCGGCACGGGCGCACCTACTGGCCGCTCACCCGCCAGCCCGGCGGACTCCAGGCGTTCAAGGTGCTCGTACCGCAGGGGGCGGAGGAGCCGGAACCCCGTGTCCACGAGGGGTATGAATGGCTCTACGTCCTCTCCGGGCGGCTGCGGTTCGTGCTGGGCGAGCACGATGTGGTGCTCACGGCGGGGGAGGCGGCCGAGTTCGACACACGCGTGCCGCACTGGTTCGGGTCGACGGGGGAGGGGCCGGTGGAGTTCCTCAGCCTGTTCGGGCCGCAGGGCGAGCGCATGCACGTACGGGCGCGGCCCAAGCGGTCGTGACGCACACGACTGTTCCCTGATGGGCAAGCGACCGCTTAGTATGCGAGGGACCCCGGTCAGACGACACACGTGAGCCGAAGGGGCTGAAGCGCCCCTGAGGCGAGCAAATAGACGCAGTCCCGTGGAGGCACCGCATGCAGGCATGGCAAGTGCACGAGAACGGCGAGCCGGGCGAGGTGATGCGCCTGGAGGACGTGGCGCGGCCCACGCCCGGTGACGGCCAGGTCCTGCTGAAGGTGCGTGCCGCGAACATCAACTTCCCGGACGCGCTCATGGTCCGGGGCCAGTACCAGGTCCGGCCTCCGCTGCCGTTCACCCCGGGCGTGGAGATCTGCGGCGAGACCGAGGACGGCCGGCGGGTCATCGCCAACCCCGCACTGCCGTACGGCGGTTTCGCCGAGTACGCCGTCGCGGACGCCGCCGCTCTCCTGCCCGCGCCCGACTCCCTGGACGACGCCGAGGCCGCCGCGCTGCACATCGGCTACCAGACGGGTTGGTTCGGCCTGCACCGGCGGGCCCGGCTGGAGGCCGGCGAGACGCTGCTCGTCCACGCTGCCGCAGGAGGGGTCGGCAGCGCGGCCGTGCAGCTCGGGAAGGCGGCCGGGGCAACGGTCATCGGTGTCGTGGGCGGCGCCGAGAAGGCCGCCGTCGCCCGGGAGCTGGGGTGCGACGTGGTGATCGACCGGCGCGGCGAGGACGTGATCGCCGCCGTCAAGGAGGCCACCGGCGGCCGGGGCGCCGACGTGATCTACGACCCGGTCGGCGGCGAGGCGTATGCCCAGTCCGCCAAGGTCGTCGCCTTCGAGGGCCGGATCGTGGTCGTGGGCTTCGCGAGCGGGACCATCCCGAGCCCGGGGCTGAACCACGCACTGGTGAAGAACTACGCGATCCTCGGCCTGCACTGGGGCCTGTACAACACCAAGAACCCGAAGCTGGTCCAGCACTGCCACGAGCAGCTCACCGAACTGGCCGCCCGGGGCGCGATCAAGCCGCTGGTGAGCGAACGGGTGCCGATGAGCGGAGCGGCGGCCGCCGTACAGCGGGTCGCCGACGGTGTGACCACCGGCCGGGTCGCCGTCGTCCCCGGTCTCACGGAAGGAGAGGCGGCATGACCGACGCAGCCGAACTCAAGCGCCGCACCGCGGAGTTGCTGGCCGTCTTCCCTCCCGCCACCACCGACCGGCTCGACTTCCTCAAGGCCCGCTTCGACGCCGGTCTCGCCTGGGTGCACTACCCGGAGGGCCTCGGCGGCCTCGGCGCCCCGCGCTCCCTCCAGGCCGTCGTGGACGCCGAGTTGGAGGCCGCAGGGGCTCCCGACAACGACCCGCGGCGGATCGGCATCGGGCTCGGGATGGCAGCGCCGACGATCCTGCACTACGGCACCGAGGAGCAGAAGGAGCGGTACCTCAGGCCCCTGTGGGTGGGGGAGGAAGTCTGGTGCCAGCTGTTCAGCGAGCCCGGCGCCGGGTCCGACCTGGCCGCGCTCGGCACGCGGGCCGTCCGGGAAGATGGGGGTCCCTCCCGCTCGAGCGAAGCCGAGAGTGGGGGAGAGTGGGTCGTCAACGGGCAGAAGGTGTGGACGTCCAGCGCCCATGTCGCCCGCTGGGCCATCCTCATCGCCCGCACCGACCCGGAGGTGCCCAAGCACGCGGGCATCACGTACTTCATCTGCGACATGACCGACCCGGGTGTCGAGGTGCGGCCGCTGCGGCAGATCACCGGCGAGGCCGAGTTCAACGAGGTGTTCCTCACCGACGTCCGGATCCCGGACTCGCGCCGCCTCGGCGAGGTCGGCGACGGCTGGCGGGTCGCGCAGACCACCCTGAACAACGAACGCGTCGCCATCGGCGGCATGCGGCTGCCCCGCGAGGGCGGCATGATCGGCCCCGTCTCGAAGACCTGGCGCGAACGCCCAGAACTGCGCACCCACGACCTCCACCAGCGCCTGCTGAAGCTCTGGGTCGAGGCCGAGGTCGCCCGCCTCACCGGCGAACGCCTGCGCCAGCAGCTCGTGGCCGGCCAGCCCGGTCCCGAGGGAGCCGGGATGAAGCTCGCCTTCGCCCGCCTCAACCAGGAGATCAGCGGCGTGGAGGTCGAACTCCTCGGCGAAGAGGGCCTGCTGTACGACGACTGGACCATGCGCCGCCCCGAGCTGGTGGACTTCACCGGCCGCGAGGCCGGCTACCGCTACCTCCGTTCCAAGGGCAACAGCATCGAGGGCGGGACCAGCGAGGTCCTGCTGAACATCGTCGCCGAGCGCGTCCTGGGCCTGCCCGCCGAGCCGCGCACCGACAAGGACGTCGCGTGGAAGGACCTGGCCCGATGAGCACGCAGCCCGACCTGCTGTACTCGGAGGAGGAAGAGGCGCTCCGCGCCGCCGTCCGCGACCTGCTCGCCGACCACTGCGATCCGGCGGACGTGATCGCCCGTATCGAGTCCGACGGGCCGCACGACCGTGAGGCGTGGAAGGCGCTCGCCGACGGCATGGGCCTCGCGGGCCTCCTCGTGCCCGAGGAGCGAGGAGGCCAGGGCGCCGGCCACCGCGAAGTCGCCGTCGTGCTGGAGGAGTTGGGGCGCGCGGTCGCCCCCGTCCCGTATCTGACCAGCGCCGTCGTCGCCACCGAGGCCCTGCTGGCCTGCAGCGACGCCGACGACCTCGTCGCCGAGCTGGCTTCCGGACGCGGCATCGGCGCCCTCGCCGTCGCCCTGAACGTCGCTCCGGGCGGCGCCTTCAAGGCCGTACGAGAGGAAAACGGCTCCCTGCACGGGGAGTTGACCGGCATCGCGGACGCGGCCGCCGCCGATGTGCTGCTCGTCCCGGCCGACGACGGCGGGCTGTACGCGGTCGACGCGGACGCCGTGACGATCACCCCGCAGGTGTCCCTGGACCTGACCCGGCCCCTCGCGACCGTAACCCTCGACGGGGTCCAGGGCCGTCTGCTGGGCGACGCCGAACCCGCTGTACGACGGGCCCTGCGCGCCGGAGCCGGGCTCCTCGCCTCGGAGCAACTGGGCCTCGCCGAATGGGCGTTGACGGAGACGGTCCGCTACCTGAAGGAACGCAAGCAGTTCAACCGGCCCGTCGGCGGCTTCCAGGCACTCAAGCACCGGCTCGCCCAGCTGTGGCTGGAGGTCGTCCACCTGCGCGCCGCGGCCCGCAACGCCGCGGACGCCCTCGCGACCGGCGAGGACGTCGACGTGGCGGTCGCCGTCGCCCAGGCGTACGCCGCGCCCGTCGCCGTGCGTGCCGCCGAGGAGGCACTGCAACTGCACGGCGGCATCGGCATGACCTGGGAACACCCGATCCACCTCTCCCTGAAGCGGGCGAAGGCCGACTCGATCGCGTACGGCACCGCGGGCCGCCACCGGGAGGCGCTGGCCGAACTGGTCGACCTCCAGGCCCCCCAAGCCCCCTGACGTACACCTGGGAGAAGTCCACGAAAAGCCCGTCCCACGAGGGGCGGGCTTTTTCGTGAGCCCTGCGCCGAAGAAGTGAACGGGCAGCGGCAGTCCGGCCAACTCCTCTCCCGGGACTGCTTCTTGGGCCCTTCAGGAACGCATACTCACAGCGGTCCCGTAAGGCCTACCAGGGAGGCAGAGCATGGCCCTCACCACCCGCCGCAGAGCCCTCACCACCCTCGGCGCCGCCCTCGCGGGCACGGTCGCCCTGCCCGCCGGCAGCGCGCTGGCGGGGGAGCAGAAGCACGGCCGCCGCCCGCTCTGGCGCGCCCACGCCCACAACGACTACGAGCACCCGCGTCCCCTCTTCGACGCCCTCGACCACCGCTTCGGCAGCCTCGAGGCCGATATCTTCCTCGTCGGCGACCAGCTCCTCGTCGCCCACGACCCCGTCGACCTCGACCCGGCCCGCACCCTCGAGTCCCTCTACCTCGACCCGCTCGCCGCCCGCGTCCGGGCCAACCACGGCTCCGTGTACCGGGGATACCGGGGGTCCCTGCAACTGCTGATCGACATCAAGACCGAGGGCTCGTCGACGTACCTCGAACTCGACCGCCATCTCCGGCGCTACAAGCATCTGTTCACGACGTACGCCCACGGCCGCGTCTTCCCCGGCCCGGTCACCGCCGTGATCTCCGGCGACCGTGCCGCCCGCACGCCGATGGAGGCGCAGACCGTACGGCGGGCCTTCTACGACGGCCGGCTCGCCGACCTCGGCACCTCGGCTCCCGCCTCCTTCGTCCCGCTGATCAGCGACAACTGGACGCTGAACTTCACGTGGTCGGGCGTGGGCGCCTTCCCGGACGCCGAGCGGCAGAAGCTGCGGAGCATCGTCCAGGCGGCGCACTCGCGTGGGCAGAAGGTCCGGTTCTGGGCCACTCCGGACGTGGTCGGGCCCGCCCGGGACGCGCTGTGGAGCGAACTCGTCGCCGCCGACGTCGACTACGTCAACACCGACGACCTCGCCGGGCTGGAAGCCTTCCTGGACGCGCACCGGTCCGCGTAGCCACAACCACGTAGCCACCACGTAGCCACAACCATCCGGACACCACACGTTCGGAGGACAGGTCAGCCGCCCGGACGAACCCTCCGCTACGCCACACTTGCGGCCGAACGCCGCGAAGCGGACGTGGCGAAGGAGGTTGACGATGGCGATTTCCATCTCGTTGGTGCTGTTGCTCCTGGTCCTGGCGGTGATCTTCCTGCGCAATGGCGGGCTGAAGATCTCCCACGCCCTGGTGTGCACGCTGCTCGGCTTCTACCTGGCCAGCACGAGCATCGCGCCCACCATCCACAGCGGCCTCACGGCGACGGCGGACATCGTCAGCAGCCTGCGGCCCTAGGCCCTGTCGTCAAATTCCCGCCTGCCCGCGACGCCATGCACGCTCCCCCACTGCCTTAAAGGCGTGGGAGGTGCCCCCACTCGCCGCACCGGGCGCAGACCCACGTACAACCAGTACGAGGGTCTGCGCCCGGCACGCCGAGAGCACGCACCTACGCGGACATCAGCCTCCCCCACTCTCGGCTTCGCTCGAGCGGGGGGACCCCCATCGCGGCGGGGCGCGCGGCCCGCCCTTCGGGCGGACGACGGGAATTTGACGACAGGCCCTAGGCGTGCGGCTCTCACGGGCTCGAGAAGACCCCGATGCCGTTCGGGACGGGGCGTTCCACGCCGGCGGAGGGATGGTTGCGTACGGCGACGGTGCTCTCGCGCGGCGCGCGGGCGGCCAGCGTCGTCGATCCGCCGCCGTCCAGGTTGAAGGCGTCGAGCGCGCCCAACTCCCGCATGATGGCCGCGACTTCTGCGATCGTCAGCCCGCTGCGGTACTCGGGGGCGCCGTCCGACGCGAGCAGCAGCAGACGGCGCCCGCCGTCCGCGATGCCCACGGCGGTGCGCACGGCCGACGTGGTGCCGTCCAGGCCCGGCAGCGGCTGTCCGCTCCTGAGGACCGGGTGGCCGCCGAGTGCGAAGCGGTACGGGGTCCGGGTCGCGGCCGCCACCAGCCGGTGCCGGACCGTCACCCGCGCGCCCGCGAAGAGCTTGCGCAGGTGCTGCGCTCCGGCTTCCCGGCCGACAAGCACCGTGGTCTCCGGCGCGATCGGACCGTTGCCCGGCGTGTCGGCCGTCGACACGACGCGTCCGTCGCGCACCGTCACCTCGTAGGTGTCCGTGCTGCACTGGGCGCCCCGGTCCGTGTCCGTGCCGCAGGTGGCGCGGACGCGGGACGCGGCACCCCACTCCGCGGTGAACGCGCCGATGGAACCGACCGGCAGCGCGTACTGGTTGAGCCCGCCGAGCGGCAGCTCTCCCTCGGGTGTACGGATCGATCCGTCGAGGGCCAGTTCGTCCAGCCGGGCCCGGCGGTCGGTGCCCACGCCGATCACGTCCTCGGTGCTCGTGCCGGGCGGCAGCGCGGGGCCGAAGCGCTGGCCGTTCGGCACCGCCCCCTTGAGGGCACGGCCCTGCGCGACGGCCGGGCCCACGCTCGCCCCGGTGGCCTCGACACCGGGGTGCTGGGTCTCGGTGATGTTGAAGAAGTCGCCGTTGACGCCCGCCACGGCGCCGGCCGCGTCGGCCATGCCGGAGACGGGCGCCCGCGCGGCCACCGCCCCCGGATACAGCAGCTCCAGGCGTACGCGCGGATCGCGCAGGTCGACGCTCAGCACATGGGCGTGGGTCACGCCCTTGGCCGCCGGGATGTCGAACTCCTCGTACACGACCCCCGGCGCGATCTCGGTCTCGCCCTGAACGGCGCCGGCCGGTGCAGCCCCCACCAGGGCCGCACCGGCCAGCGTGCCGAGTACCGCGAGAAACGTCAGCGCCGTTCTGCCCGCCGCGAACCGTCTCTGACGATGCGTCACGGTGTTCCCCCTGAGGGCTCGTCAACTTTCCGAGGACTCAGGGGAAGTGCAGCAGACGCCGGTGGCCGCCGCGGTGTCTATGTGCCGACGACCCGCGAACGGGTGAGAAAACGCACCCCCTCGGGCGCCTCCAGCGAGAACCCGCTGCCCCGGCCCTCGACCACGTCCACGATCAGCCGGGTATGGCTCCACACCTCGTACTGGCTGCGCGCCATCCAGAACGTCACCGGCTCCTCGACCCCCGCCACCTCCAGCTCGGCGAGCAGCACGTCGGAGCCGCCGGTGCGGAACTCGCCCGCCGGGTAGCACATGGGGGCGCTGCCGTCGCAGCAGCCGCCGGACTGATGGAACATCAGCGGCCCGTGCGTCTCACGCAGCCGGCGCACCAGGTCGGCGGCCGCGGGCGTGAGCTCGACGCGCGGGACCTCGTCGTAGGGGGCGGGTGCGGATACGGCGTCCTTGGCGTCCATGGCGTCCATGGTCACCGAGTGCAGCACGGCGAAGGTTGCGAAGGGGTTGCACCCGATCACCCGATCACCCGATCAGCCGTCAGCCGTCAGCCGTCAGCCGTCAGCCGTCACCCGTCAGCCGTCACCCGTCAGCCGGTCAGCCGGCGTACGGGGTGAAGTGGGCCGGCGCATGGTCGACCGGGAGTCCGGGGCGCCAGGCGGTCAGGGCCTGGGCGCTGCACACGAACAGGTTCTCCGGCAGCCGGTCCAGGGCGAACCAGCGCCAGTGCCCGACGCTTTCGTCGGGCTGGTCGGCCGGCTCGCCCTGCCAGGCCGTCACCCGGGCGGCCACGGTGACCCGTACGACACCGTCGACGTGGTCGAGGAGCGTGCCGAGGAGCCGTACGTCCTCCGGTCGGGCCGTGAGCCCGGTCTCCTCGGCGAGTTCCCGCACGGCCGTCTCCTGGAGCGACTCGCCGGGCTCCACCGTCCCGCCGGGAAGCTCCCACGTCCCCCGGCGGTGGCGGCCCAGCAGCAGGCCGCGCGGGCCGTGCAGGATGGCACCGACGCCGAGCGTCGCGTGCGCGACCGGCGGTCGGGGCGTGCGCGGGCGGGAGGAGACCCGCACGGGACGCCTCACCCGGAAGACGCGGTAGGAGACGTGGTCGTCCTCGTCCGGCGCGTCGAGGACGTCGATGTGTTCGACGCGCAGCCCGTGCTCGGCGAGCAGCTCCGCCCAGACGTCCGGGGCGAGCACCCACATCCGGACGGTGACCTCGCCGCCGTCGGCGAGCCGCAGGATCTCGGGCCGGGACTCGACGACGGGGGAGGGGCCGTCTCCTTGGGAGTTGGTGTGCAGCACGGTGAAGCAGAGCGTTCCGCCCGGCCGGAGCGCCCCGGCGAGGGCGGGCAGCAACCGCCGGGGATCGATGTAGGGGACGGCGTTGACTGAGTAGACGACGTCGTACGGCTCCGTCACCGCGCGCAGGTGCTCGACCGCGTCGGCCCGCACCAGCCGCAGCCCGGGCAGTGAACCGTAGCGGGCGCGGGCCCGCTCGTACTGGCTCGGTGAGGCGTCTACGGCATCCACCGTCGCCCCGTACGCACGGACGAGGTGGGCCGCGTGCCGGGCCGGGCCGCACCCGAGGTCCAGCACCCGTCGGCCCGACAGCTCGCCGAGGATCTCGGCCCCCGGCCCTATGCCCCAGAAGCCCCAGTCGATCCGCTCCACCTCCGGCAGGGCCGTGCCGCGCCTCAGGTGGTGGGTCCCGTACGCGTGCCATGCCTCGGCATTGACTGCTTCCGAGTAAGCGTCGGCGTCGGTGTCGTCCGGATCGAACGTCTGCGGTTGCACTCTGCCTCCCACGTGCGCGGTCTCTGATGAACCTGTCGATATGGAAACCATGTTCATTTAAGATGGTCGATGGTGCGGGGCGCAACGCATACAGGTCGACCGAGGAGTCCGGGGATGGGTGAAGCGGAGGCGGAAGCGAGGAGCGGGCGGGTCCGTGCCGCGAGGCTGCGCAGCACGCGGCAGCGGCGGGCCGTGCTCGAAACCCTGGGCCGCTGCCGCGAGTTCATCTCCGCGCAGGAACTGCACACCCGGCTCGCGGGCACCGGCAGCACAGTGGGGCTCACCACCGTCTACCGCACCCTGCGCGAACTGGACCGCGCAGGGCTCGTCGACGTCGTACGCGACGAGGGCGGCGAGCGGCTCTACCTCCAGCGACCGACCGGCGAGCACCGCCACCACCTCATCTGCCGCGACTGCGGCCGAAGCCGGCCGGTCGACGCGGAGGCCGTCGAGGAGTGGGCCGCCCGCCTCGCCGAGACCACCGGCTTCACCGAGTTGGAACACACCCTCGAACTCAGCGGTGTCTGCGACCGCTGCCGCTGATGCGGGCCTGAGCCGACCGGCTCGCGGTCGGTGGACGCCGACCGTGATGAAGCCGATGGCCCTCGCCGTGGAGTTGTCGTAGACAACAGCGGTGACTGTGGTGAGTTGGCCAACTGACATTGCGGACTGCGGACTGCGGACTGCGGACCGGCGCCGGAGCTGATCGCCGGGGCCGCGTCGGCGACGGTCACGGTCGCGGAGTCGCTGCCGCGGCCTCCGCAGGGCGCTCCCTCCTCGGCCGTCCACTTCGGGCTGCCCGGACCGGGGATGGTGCCGCCCGGCTGGATCTTGTTGCCCTCGATGCCGTCGACATCCGGGCCGGCGCGGACGATCGGCCCTTCTCGCCGAGCGTGGAGGTAAGGACGGGCTTGCCGTCGTTCAACTCCCGCCACTTCAACGGGTCGTTGCCCTTGCTGAGAAATGGCCCCTCAGCGCTTCCTGCTTGGGCAGTTCGTGCGGCAGGTCGAACACGCCGGACGCTTGCCGCGACCGTTGACATGCTCAAAACATCTGATTACCATTCAGGAAATCTAGAAAGCGCTTTCTGTCCTGGGGTCCCGGGTTGGTGCGGGCGAACGCGGGTGCCGGAAAGATCCGTTCACTCATCCCTGGAGGAACCGCATGAGGTCCTTACGCAGCACGCGCACCGTTCCGGCTCTCGCTCTCGCGCTGCTCCTCGGCGCGGCGGCGGTGCCGGCCGGCAGTGGCAGCGCCGCCGCGCAGCCCCCGGCGCCGCTGGCGGAGACGTCCCCCACCGGCTTCGCCGCGGTCAACGCGCTCGGCCAGAACGGCACCACCGGCGGAGCCGGTGGCCCGACCGTGACCGCCACCACCACCGATCAGTTCCTGGAGTACATCGACACCACGGGTCCGCTGGTGATCCGTGTGCAGGGCACCATCAACATCACCAGCAAGCAGGGCGTGCGCCCGAACAAGACCATCGTCGGGGTCGGTTCCTCGGGCGTCATCAACGGCGGCGGCCTGGACTTCTACCGCTCCTACAACGTCATCGTGCGGAACATCAAGTTCACCAATGCCGAGGACGACGCCGTCAACGTGGGCCAGGAGTCGCACCACATCTGGATCGACCACAACGAGTTCGTCGGGGCGGTCGACGGGGCGATCGACGTCGTCCGCGGCTCCCAGTACGTCACCGTGTCGTGGAACTGGTTCAACAAGACCGACAAGAGCATGCTGCTCGGTCACTCCGACGGCAACGGCACCCAGGACGCCGGGAAGCTGAAGGTCTCCATCCACCACAACTTCTTCGACGGCTCACGGCAGCGGCATCCGCGCGTGCGGTTCGGTGAGCCGGTGCACGTCTACAACAACTACTACAAGGGGAACTCCATCTACGGCGTGGCATCGACCATGAACGCGGGCGTGGTGGTCGAGGGCAACTACTTCGAGAGCGTTCCGCACCCCTGCTACTCCGCCAGCGGGTACGACCAGTCGGGGCCGGGCCGGCTGGTGCAGCGCGGCAACGTCTTCACCGGGTCGGGTGCGTGCGAGACCAACGGCACGGTGACCGAGCCGCGCACCTACTACTCGTACACGCTGGACCCGGCGGCCGACGTGCCCTCCCTCGTTCGGGCCGGGGTGGGCGTCGGCAAGATCGGCACCTGAACCGTCGCGCGCCGACGATCGGGCAAGGGTTTGCCGGACCTGTTGCCGGACCCGTTTTCAATGCGGTCCGGCAACCCTGTGCCGGGCGGTGGATGCCCGGCGGGTGGATCAGGGCGAGACGCGCGGGTGGATCAGGGCGATGCCCGGCGGGTGGATCAGAGCGGGCTCCCCGGCGCAGGGCGGTGATCGCGAACGTGATGCCGGGGCTCTGGAGGCGGACAGGCGGAGTTCTCGCCTGGACCACCGCGGGCCAGGATGCCAGCTCGGTGATTACGCGGGCGACGCCCGCCCCGCGCGGCCGGATGCCGTTCGCGAGAGCGCGCGGTCAGGGCCGGGGGAGGTGCAGAAGCCCAGGGAGCGGCACGAGCACCTCCGGCCCGACACCACGGCGGAGCGGCTCGTCGCGTCATGGCCACTATGGCCAAGACGGGTCCGGAGGCGACGGTCACCGCGGGGAACGCCAGCGGCCAGAACCACGCGTCCGCCGACTGCCTGGTCACCACCGCCGAGACCGCCCACCGACTCGGACTGACTCCGGTGCTCCGACTGGCCTCGTCCGCCCGCGCCTGGCGTCCCCGCGTCGACCCTGACGGCGGCCGGGCCACGGCGCGGGTGCGCGATCCTTCGCCCGGCCCGGTTTCTGTTTCCGTTCGAAATGCTGACCGTCGTGATGCTGCCTTTCGACGGGGTCGTCACGAACTGGCGACGGTTTCCCCTGATGCGCCGGTTTCCCGGTCTCGCCAACCGGGCTCCAGCGCTATTGGCAGCAGGTCGGGGTCAGGCCGGAGTGACGTTCTCGGCCTGGGGTCCTTTGGGCCCCTGCGTCACGTCGAACTGGACCTTCTGGCCCTCGTTGAGCTCTCGGTATCCGGTGCTGGCGATGGCCGAGTAGTGGACGAACACGTCGGGGCCACCGCTGTCCTGGGCGATGAAGCCGAAACCCTTCTCCGCGTTGAACCACTTCACAGTGCCCGTAGCCATTTTGATCTCCTTCATGGGCACAGTGCGAGTCCGCTGCTGCGCCATTGTGCTTTGATCGTCTCCGGCTTCCCACGGTCGGCGGAGGTAAACGCGGCCATCCGAGGCGCCTCGCCGTCGATGCGTTGCCGCTGAGGTCGTTGTCCCGGACGTGACCGCCGGTCCAGGTGGGTTTCCGGCGCTCGTCCCACGGGAACCCGGCAAAGCCGCGACGCCGATGGGAGGGCGGACATGACCGACGAGAAGAGCCACCGCGGGGCGGGCCGAAAGCCCAGCCCCACCCAGGAAAACCTAAGCTCATCTGAGACGCTGAGCACGGAGACGGCGACGGACAGCTGGGCCTGCGATCCGCTGACGCTCACGATCCACACGGCGAACGGCTGGAAGCCCAGCAGCTGGGCCACGGTGAACTCACCGAGCACCAGCGCCAGCGTGAGGAAGGAGGCGTTCAGCAGGGCCCGGCGCAGATTGGGCAGCACGGCGCCGACCAGCGCCTGCGGCCAGCTCGCCCCGCAGCTGCGGGCGGCCTCGACGAGGGTGCGCACGTCGATGGCACGCAGCCCGGAGTCCAGGGCCCGGTACACGAAGGGCAGCGCCATCACGACGTAGGCCAGGACGAGGACGAAAGGGAAGCCCGGGTTCTGGATCGCCACGAAGGTCTCGAACAGCGGCGTGCGGGAGAGGTACTCGGGTCCCCACTTCAACACCGTGCCGATTCCCGCGACGAACGCGATGGGCGGTACCACCAAGGGCAGTGAGCAGACGACCTCGACGTACGAGCCGGACTGCCCATCCGTCACCCAACGGCTCTACGAGGACACAAGGGTGGTCTTCGCCTACGGCGAGCACGTCATCGACGCGGTCGCGGCGGGCGCCCAGGACGCCGAGCTGCTCAGGGTGCGCCGGACGAGTCCGCTCCTGCGGGTTCGCCGGGTCACCACCACCCACGAAGGCCGCCCGGCGGAGTGGTCGGACGACCGCTACCGCTCGGACGCCGTGAGCTTCAGCGTGCACAACTCGATCGGGAACAACGCGCTGGCGCGCAAGACGGCGGACTAGCTGTGTTGTCCGGGGCCCGCCGGTGGACGGGCGAACCGCAGGTCCGGGAGAAGGACAGGTGCGTCCGCTGGGACTCGTACCCCGCCGACGCCCTGCCGGAAGCGGCCGTGGCCTACACCCGGCACCCCGACAGCACGCACCTACGCGGACATCAGTCGCTGCCGCGGCGGGCGCGCGGCCCGCCCTTCTGGCGGACGACGGGAATTTGACGACAGGGCCTAGCGGTGATCGGATTCCCCGTCGCCGTCCGGCTCCCGACGGTCGCGCTCCTCGGTTTCGACGCCCTCCAAAGGCTTGCCCGCCGTCGTGCCGCGCTCCGGCTGATAACCCTCCTTGGCACTCGCCGTACCCGGTACTGATCGCTCCTGTGCCTGGCTCTCCGCGCCCGAGTGCGCCCCGGGCTCATCATGGCTGCGCGCCCGGTCGTAGAGGGAAAAGTGATCTCGGCTGTGCCCCGGGCTGTATCCGTCGTGTGACGGGGGTGGCGTGGGTGTGCAGGTGGAAGCCTGCGCCGAGTCTGGCCCCGTGTGGCTGGTGCCGGGTGGGGGTGCTCATCGTGTGCGGTGCCTGCCGCCTGCGCCGCCGCTGGGTGCGGTGGGTGGGTGGCTGGGGCTTCCGCCCCGCCGGACGCTTTCCACTCGGGCCCGCAACGGCGGTCTGCGCTGCGGGTGTTCCGGGTGGGGCGGGGGCCCTGCGTCGCTGCCTGGGCACAGGGCGTTTTCTCGTGGGGCCCGCTTTGGTCCGGTCCGCGGCAGTGTGCTGCGGACCGGACTCGGGGGCGGGCCTGGGGTGGGTGGTGTGCCGGACCGGCTGGTCCAGCTCCTTGATCGTGCGGCGGATCACGTAGGTGCCACTCGCGCGGTCCAGGACGGTTGTGTGCTGGTGTTGCAGGCCGCGGGCGCCGATCCGCTGCCAGGCGGCGACGTCCCGGTCGGTGCTGTATCCGCAGGCGGTGTTGGGGCAGCTCGCCCATTTCCAGCCCGGTGTGGTGCGGTCGGGGGCGGCGCGGTGGCGGAAGGCGCTCAGGCATCTGGGGCAGTACCTGGAGGTGCCGCGGGCGGGGACGATGACCACCGTGATGCCGTATTTCGCGGCCTGGTGGCGGGTGTGGGTGACGATCTGTCCGCGCACACTGGAGGAGAGGCGGGTGTTGAGGGTGCGGCCCTTGCCCCGGGCCTCCATGTCCCGCAGGTCCTCCAGGTAGATCACCGACGCTCTTGCGGCGCGGGCGTGGCCGACCATGAAGTGGGCGGCGGCCTTGGCGAGCTGCTCGTTCAGCCGCGTACGACGCTTGCTCACCCGGGCGTGCTCGGTGCGCAGCACCGCCAGTTTCGCCGCGGTGAGCGGATCGGGGCGCAGCCCGGATGCGGTGTGGCCGTCGGTCAGGGACTGCAGGTGGGCGGCCTTGGCCCAGAGCTGTTCGGCCAGCACACGCAGCCGGTCGGCCTTGGCCAGCACCCCGTCCGCACGGAAGAAGACAGGGTTTGCGTCGGTGTGCACGGCCGGCTGGGTGCCGCCGGTCAGGGTCAGTGTCCCGCCGGTGAGGAGGGTGTTCAGGCCGTAGTCGAAGGCCACCGCCCGCACATGCCCGTCCCGCCGGGTCGTGGGCACGGCGGTGGTGTGCGCGAGGTCCAGGCGCAGGCGTCCGCCGCGCAGGCGCAGGGTCGGGGCGTGCAGGGCGGCCGTGACGGGGATGGTGGGCGGCAGGCGGAACCGGATCACCACGGGGTGCCAGTCGGCGCGGGTGCGGGGGTCGGGCCGCACCGGCAGGCGCACGGTCAGGACCGCGTAGTGGGCCGGGTCGTCCTCGCAGCGGGTCAGTGTGGCCAGTTGCTTGTCGGCGGCGGCGAGCACCACCTGACGGCCGCCGTCCGGCGCCGCCTCCAGCTCGCACAGGTCGGCGGGCAGCCGACCATGCGTGGTGTGGAAGGCGGCCACCTGCCGGGTACGGGAGCGCAGCACCGAGGCCGCCACCGCTTGCCCGTCCGGACAGGCGGCCCGCAGCGCCTCCCACTCGCCCGCGGTGCGCCGCATCGGATCGGGGTTGCCGGTGGGCCAGGTGGCCAGTACCGCGTCGGTGATCTGAGTACGCCACCAGGCGGAGCGCAGCGCCCGCCCGGCCTGCTCCTCGGCGACCCGCCGCACCCGGTCAGGAACGTACAGTCCTTCGGGCACGGTGGCCGCCCAGCCCAGCATCCGCAGCGCCATCCACGCGTTCGACGGCAAGCGCACCCCCGACCGGTCCTTGCCGGAGGCGAGCCGGGCCAGATCCGGACGGTTCCAACGGGCGCCGGTCACTGACGTGCACATGCTCTCGACCAGAGCGGTCAGCCAGCCCACCCGATTGCCGAGCGCATCGACCCCCAGCACCTCACCGCTGACGGCATCCAGGCCCCGGAACGCGGACGCCGACGCGCACGCCACCCGCTCCGTCTCCCCCTCACCCAGCCAGACCTTCCGCCGCACCCCTACACCCCCCACCCGTACCCGAGGCCCCCACCGAGCCCAGTTGTCCGATCGTCGGACTCATGTACCCAACGCGTCCCACCCCGCAAAGGTCACGCAGCAATCGGAGATACCCCCGAGGCGACCGGAAGATCAGAGCAACACCCAGGAAAACCAGGCGAATCAGTCCACTGTGGATAACCCTGAGCCGGGCGGCCGTGATCCGGTTCGTCTCACTTCGGACAGTGAGCCGGTCACGGCCGCCCAGGTGGTGTCGGAGCCGTCAGGGTCGGACGGCCGCGGCCGTGCGCCCGGTGCGTGTCCTGCGGCGGTGCAGGGCGAGCAGGGTGCCGGTGGCGCCCGCGGTGAGGAGGCCGGCCGCGACGGCGATGGGCAGGGCCGGGGATGCGGAGCCGCTGTCGGCGACGTTCTGTGCCTTGAGGTCCTGGACGTACGGCGGGTACGCGGCGTGCGTGGACGTGGCCTTCGCCGTCCCGGTGTGGCGGGGGATGTCCTTCACGGATTTGACGGAGCCGTCCGGATCGAGCAGCACCTGCTGGTTGTTGGGGTGCCGGAAGTCGAGCATGTTGGTGAGGGTGCCGGCGCGCTGGTCGAAGGAGGCGTCACCGACGCGGCCGGTGTGCCAGTTGTCCTCGATGAACCGGGTGATCGACGCCTGCTCGGTGGCGGTGTGGTCGACCGTGTTCACCTTGATGTAGGGGGAGATGACCAGCAGTGGCTGCCGGGTGCCGGGTCCGCAGCGGTCCGCGTAGCCGCCGGCGGCGGCCGGGCCGGACTGGCAGTCGGGGCTGTCGAGGGCCTTGCCGTTGGAGCCGAGGGTGGAGTCCTTGGAGCCGTTGAGGACCTTCGAGGTGACGTGGTCGTACCAGCCGTCGGAGTCGTCGTAGGCGACCACGACCGCGGTGGACTTCCACTCCGGGGACTGCTGCAGCGCGTTGATCTCCTTGACCAGGAAGTGCTGTTCGTCGACCGGGTCGGAGTAGCCGGCGTGGCCGTCCTGGTACTCGGCGGCCTTGAGGAAGCTCACCGCGGGCAGGTTGCCGGCCGTGAGGGCGGCGTCGAAGTCGGTCAGGTCGTAGTTGTGGTTGGCGCGGCCGTTGTGCCCGATCTCGGCGATGCTCTTCGAGGCCAGGTGGTGGGGGTTGGACGTCGACTTGTAGTACTGGAACGGCGAGTGGTGGGGGCTGTAGTCCTCCACCGCCGCGCCGCCCACGTTGGTGTGGGTGGCGCCGCCGCACTTGGCATAGCTGCCCTGCTCGCCGTCCCAGGGAGTGCTGGGGCGGAAGCCGCCCTGGAACCAACCCCACGTCACGCCCTTGGCGTTGAGCAGGTCGCCGATGTTCTTGCCCCGCATGGCCGCGAGCGCGTTGGTGGCGGTGTGGTCCTTGTCCGAGCAGTCGTCAAAGGCCGGGTCGGGGTCGTTGATCACTGTGCCGACGCCTTGGGCGTCGGGGGAGAGGACGGTGTACGAGTCGGGTGCCTGGGTCTGCTTCGGGTCCTCGGTGCCGGAGGCCGGGTCGACGGAGACGACGCCGTGGGTCTGGCCGGAGATCAGGTTGAGCGCGCCAGGCGTGGAGGGGCCGTAGACCGAGCTGAAGGAACGGTCGTTGAGGGCGTAGTGCTGGGCGTAGTTCCACAGGCCCGTGACGGTGTTGCCGTCGTAGTAGTCCATCACCAGGCCGGGTTCGCCGAAGAGCCCGCTGCACTTGCTGACTTCGGTGTTCTCGACGTACTTGTCGGCCTTGCCGCCGTCGGCCGCGTACTGCTCCGGGCCGTAGGAGTGGTTCTGGTCGCAGGTCATGGCCTGCGAGCCGCTGAGCCGCTTGGGCGCGTACAGGTTGGGGTTCTTCGTCAGCAGCCCGGCGGTGAGGAGGTCGTCCGCCTTCGGCGTGCGTGCCGCGGCCTCGAACTTGGTGCCGTCGGTGTTGGCGGCCTGGGGGTACGTGGCGAAGTAGTGGTCGAACGACACGTTCTCGTCGTAGATCACCACCACGTGCTTGATCGGCGTCGCCGTCCGCGTGCCCGAGAGGCCGTGACCGCCGGGCGCCGAGGCCGCCGACGCCGGGACGGCGCCGCCCGCGGTCGCCAGGGCGGCGGCGCCCAGCAGAGCGCCCACGCGAGCCAACCGGCTCCGCGCGCCTGGGGTTCTTCCTGTGCCGATCATGCTGTCTCGCCTTCCGGGAGCACTGAGTTCCGCTGCCACGACATAAGTGGTCATGGCATCTACGACTCGATCCTGGGCAATCGTGGCGGCGGGGCGGGGGAGCGGCAACGACCTGAGAGCGAACGTTCGGTCAGGAAATCCTCATGGTCTTTTGAGCTGTTCTTGACCGGTATGGGGCGGCGGGATCAGGTCACCATGCCGCGCCCCAGCCAGTCGGAGGCGTCGCGCACTCCGGGCAGGGCGAAGAAGTAGCCGCCCCCGAACGGGGTGACGTAGTCGACCAGCGGCTCGCCGGCCAGCCGCTTCTGCACGGTCTCGAACTGCCGGGCCAGGTCCTGCTGGTAGCAGCAGAACAGCAGGCCCATGTCGAGGTTGCCGTTGGTGTCCATGCCGCGGTCGTAGTTGTAGCCGCGGCGCAGGATGCGCTGGTCGTCGGTGGCGGGGGTGCGCGGGTTGGCCAGCCGGATGTGGCTGTCCAGCGGGATCACGTCGCCCTTGGGATCCTGGGGGTAGTCGGGGGTGTCGGTCTCGTGGCGTCCGTCCAGGGGTGCGCCGGTGTCGCGGGCGCGGCCGAACATCCGCTCCTGCTCGGTGAGGGAGACCCGGTCCCAGAACTCCACCAGCATGCGGATCAGCCGTACGACCTGGTAGCTGCCGCCGGCTGTCCAGTCCGGCTCGCCGCTGCCCGTGCCCACCCACACGAGGCGGTCCATCTCGCGGGCGTCGCGTGCGTCGGGGTTGGCGGTGCCGTCCTTGAAGCCCATGTGGTTGCGGGGGGTGCCGGAGGGACGAGGCGGGCTGACGAAGCCGTCCATGCGCCAGCGCACCTGCAGGCCGCCGCGGGTGTGCCGGGTGACGTCGCGCAGGGCGTGCAGCACCGTGTCCGGGTGGGCGGCGCAGAACTGCACGCTCAGGTCACCGTGGCACCAGGCGGCGTCCAGGTCGTCGTCGGGGAACGACGGCATGGCCGTGAGGCGGTGCGGCTTACGGTCCGCGAGGCCGTAGCGGTCGTCGAAGAGCGAGGCGCCGACGCCGACCGTGACGGTCAGCCGGTCGGCCGGGATGTCGGTGCCGAGGGTGCCGGAGTCGGCCGGGGGAGCGGTGATGCCCGGTGAGTCCGGGCTGCCGCCGGTGGTGAGGAACCGGGCCCGGTCGGTGAGCGTGCGCAGAAGCTCGGTCAGTTCGCCGCGGTTCTCGGCGGTCGAGTCGAAGGACACGACCGCGGTGGCGCGTTGCGCCGGGGTGGTGATTCCGGCCTGGTGGCGGCCGTGGAAGGGGCTGCTCGCCAGCTCGCGGGTCGGCGCGGTGGCGGATGCCGCGCCGTGGTCGGCGGCCACGAGTCCGGTGCCGGCCACGGCGGCCGCCCCCGCCAGGAAGCCCCGGCGACCTACGTTGGTCACGCGGTCCTCCGTACGTCCATGAGGGCGGCCACGTCGGCGAGCCGCTCGACCAGCTCGCCCACGTCCGCGTTGGCCTTCTCACGCTGTCCGCGGGTGAGTTGGGACAGCGGTGTCCAGCGGCCGTCGTGGTCGAAGGCGTCGAGGGTGTGCTGGGTGCGGTCCATCCAGGAGTCGAGCCCGGCGAGGCCGCTGTCACGGGTCTTCAGCAGCGGGCGCAGGTACCCGAGCAGTACGCGGGTGCCGTCGAGGTTGGCGCGGGCGGTGGCCAGGTTGGTGCCGCTGCCGTAGTCGGTGCGGCCGGTCATCTCGAACTGCAGGGCGTTCTCCAGGATTTCGTGCGCGCGCAGGCCGACATCGGCCGGATCCATCCGCTGGCCGGGCCAGCTGTCGCGCAACGTGTGTACGGCCTTGGCGAGCCGGTCGGCCGGTGAGCGCAGGCTGCTTGCCGACTCTCCGTGCCACAGCCCGTACTCGACCCGGTGGAAGCCGGCGAAGTCCGCATCGTCTACCCCGCCCGACAGCCCCGCCGTGGTCCCGTTGATCTCCGCGTCGGCGTCGCCGAACGTGCCGTAGGCGGCTCCCATCCGCTCGTACACCAGATGTGCGGGCAGCCAGGCGGCACGGGCCGTCGCGAGGTCTCCGCGGTCGACGGCGTGGCGCAGCACGTCGGTCTTCTCGACCAGTTCGACCGTGCGGGCCTGGATCCACTTCTGGTAGGCGAGCGTCGGCGGGATGAGGTCCTGCTGGGAGACGGGGACGGCCGCCGGGCCGCTCTTGACGCTCGCGCCGGTGACGCGGACGGCGGGGCCGGTGACGGCGTCCGCGTCGTCGGGCAGGCACTTGAAGGCGTACGTGCCGTCGCCCAGGGTCACCCGCAGCGGGCGCACGGTGCCCGGGGCGAGCCCCTCGACCTCGCCGTAGACCGCTCCGGTCCTCGGATCGGTCAGATACACCTCGGTCGCCGTGCTGGAGGTGTTGCGCAGGTCGAACACCTGGCGGCCCGCGGCGGGGTGCGTCCAGCCGCGTCCGCAGCCGGAGGGGGTCACCTCGACGCTGGTGTGCCGCAGGCCGCCGGCCCCGGACGACTTGTGGGTGCTCTCACCGGAGCTTGCGACCGCGAGAGCGCCTGCCGTCACGGCCGCCGCGGCCACCAACGTGCCGCCCGCGCGCAGCACCGCGCGCCGCCGGTTGCGTCCGGGCGGCGGCGGTACGGGACCGGATTCGGCGTCGGAGCCGAGGGCGGGTTCGGGCACGCCGGGCCTCCTGGGAGTCGTACGAACGAGGCGGCGGGTCGAGCGTAAGCAGGCCAACGGGCCGCATCCGCGTTCCTGACCGGCTCCTGACCAGAGGAATAGCCAGAATTCGTCCGCAGTTCACCCGCGAACCCGGCAGTGCCATGGCCCGACCGGTCATGAGGGCGGTGCCGGGACCGTGAAACACTCGTGAAAACCCTGTGGAAGTGTTGTCGGTGGGGCCGTTTATGCTGCAGCGGACGATCAGGCGGGACCAGGGGAGGGCGCGGCATGTTCGGCAAGCTGTTCGGCAGGGGTGCGGAGAGACCGGCGGCGGATCCGCACGCCCTTCCCGTCCCGCGCAGACAGAAGAACGGGATGTACACGCTGCGCGCGCTCGGGGACGCGCGGGTACTCGCGCTGGTGGAGGCCGCCGACGCGGGTGACTGGGAGGCGGTCAAGGCGGCGCTGGCCCCCTTCGATCTCGGCCGCGACCACGCGGTCCTGGGCGAGCTCGCCGACTTGGACGGGTTGCAGGACTGGATCGGCCGGCCCGTCGAGGAGGACAAGGAGCACCGGGCGACGGCCCTGCTGATATCCGGCGCGCGCCACATCATCTGGGGCTGGGAGGCGCGCACCGCCGAGCGTGCCGTGAACGTCACGCAGGACCAGTGGCGGGTCTTCCACGAGCGGCTCCACATCGCCGAGGAGCAGCTGTTCGAGGCCGCCGAGTTGCGACCGGAATGGGTCACTCCGTGGCGCCGGCTCCTCACCTCCGGGCGCGGCATGTCGCTGGGCACCGCCGTCAACGAGACCCGGCTCGACGCCGCCCTGCGCCGCGACCCGCTGGACCTGGAGACCCATCTCGAGTGGGTGTCGCAGCTGCAGCCCCGTTGGGGCGGCGAACCGGGGCAGGCCCTGGCGTTCGCCCAGAACGCGGTCGCCCGCGCTCCGCAGGGGCACCGCCTCGGCTGCGTACTCGCCATGGCGTACATCGAGGAGTGGGTCGAGTCGGACCGCGGGGACTACCTCGAAACCTCCGAGATCCAGGCGCAGTTGCGGGAGGCGGCGGACCACAGCATCCTGCACCCCGCCTACGTGTGGCGACCGGGCTGGCAGCAGGACTTCAACATGTTCGCCATGGCCCTGTCGCTGGCCGGTGAGCGCCACACGGTCCGGCGCGTCTTCCAAACCCTGGACGGCGCCTACACCAAGTGGCCCTGGACCTACTTCGCGGAGCCCGAGAAGCAGTTCGCCCGCCACCACCGCCGCGCCTGAGCCCACGCCGGCCTCGATCCCGCCCGAGGGGGTGTTTTGAAAGTCCCCCACAGCACGGGACTTTCAAAACAGCCCCCCAATCCCTCCCACTCCGGACTGCCCGATGACTCTGCCCGACACCCCCGTCCACCCGGCCGGCGCCGACCGCACCTTCCAGGTGGATCTGCGCGGCCTCGTCGACCTCCTCTCCCACCACCTCTACTCCAGCCCTCGCGTCTACCTGCGCGAACTGCTGCAGAACGCGGTGGACGCGCTGACCGCCCGGCACGGCCTCGAGCCGGGCGCACCCGCCGACGCCTTCGGCATCCGCCTGTACGCCGACGGTTCGGTGGTACGCGTCGAGGACGACGGCGTCGGTCTCACCGAGGCCGACGTGCACGCCTTCCTCGCCACGATCGGCCGCAGCAGCAAGCGTGCCGAGGGCATCGCCGAGCAACGCGGCGACTTCATCGGCCAGTTCGGAATCGGCCTGCTCTCCTGCTTCCTGGTCGCGGACGAGATCCACGTCCTGAGCCGCTCCGCCCGCACCCCCGACGCCCCCGCCGTGGAGTGGCGAGGACGCGGCGACGGCAGCTACACCGTCCGCACCCTGCCCGCCTCCGCCCGCCCCCGGCCCGGCACCACCGTCACGCTGACGCCGCGCGCCGACGCGGGCGAGTGGACCCGCCCGGCGCAGGTGCACGCGCTGGCCCGGCACTTCGGCTCCCTGCTGCGCCACCCGGTGACCTTCGACGACGGCACAGGCGCTCCGGGTGGCCAGGGTGGTCCGGGGGCGTCCGTCAACCCCGAGCCCGCGCCCTGGGCACGTACGTACCCCACGCCGGGAGCCCGTACCCGCGCGCTGGCCGCGTTCGGCGAGGAGGTCTTCGGTTTCAAGCCCCTGGACACCATCGAGCTGGACCTGCCCGCCGTAGGCCTGAAGGGCATCGCGTGCGTGCTGCCCGAGGCGGTGCCGGCCGGGCGCCGACACGGCCACCGCGTGCACGTCAAGGGCATGCTGCTGTCCGAGCGGGCCGAGGAGATCCTGCCCGAGTGGGCGTTCTTCGTCCGCTGCGTGGTCGACGCCGAGAGCCTGCGCCCGACGGCGTCCCGCGAGTCCCTGTACGAGGACGACACGCTCGCCGCCGTCCGCGACGCCCTCGCCGAGCGGCTGCGCGCGTGGATCGCCCGGGCCGCCGCCAGCGACCCGGACCTGCTCGGCCGCTTCCTCCAGGCCCACCACCTGGCCGTGAAGTCGCTCGCGGTGCACGACGACGAGATCCTGCGGATGCTGCTGCCCTGGCTGCCGTTCGAGACCACCGACGGGCACACCACCCTCGACGAGTTCGCGCGCACCCACCGCACCGTGCTCGTGACGTCGAGCGTGGAGGAGTTCCGGCAGGTCGCGGCGATCGCCTCGGCCGCTGGGCTCGGCGTCGTCAACGGCGGCTACACCTACGACCGTGAACTGGTCCACCGGCTGCCCGAGATCAGGCCCGAGGCGAGCGTCGCCGACCTCGACCCGGCGACCCTCACCGCCCACCTCGACCCCGTCGACCGGGAGACGGAACTGGCCGCCGCGGCCTACCTCGCCCTGGCCCGCGACGCCCTCGCCGTCTTCGACTGCGACGTAGCGTTGCGCACCTTCCAGCCCGCCTCCGCCCCCGCCCTCCTCGTCGACAGCCGCGAGGCCCGGCACGAGCGCACCCGCTCCCAGCTCGCCCGTGAGCAGGAGGGCGGCATCTGGGGCGACATCCTCGGCGCCCTGCGCCAGGAGGCCCCGCGGGCCCAGCTGATCCTCAACCAGCTCAACCCGCTGGTCCGCACCGCCGTCACCATCGCCGAGCCCGAGCTGGCCCGCACCAGCGCCGAAGCCCTCTACGGGCAGGCCGCGATGCTGTCCCGGCGCCCGCTCAGGCCGGCCGAATCGAGCCTCATCAACCGCTCCTTCCTCGACCTTCTCGCCCAGGCCCTCCGCAAGGACAGCTGACGATGCCTACCGCACCCCATCCCCAGAGCACGGACGAGCTGTTCCAGGCGCTCCAGGAGAACGACCGGCGCCCCTACGGCCGCACCCGCACCGTCATCGCCGAGGAACTCGTCGACGCCGCCGAGCAGTTCGAGGAGCCCGTCCCCCTCGTCCACGCGCTCCTCGAACTCCAGGAGGCGTACACCTACGGCTCCGAACCCCGGAAGTCGCCCGTCGTCTTCGCCCGCCTGCTGACCCTCTTCGACGAGCAGCCCGACGTCTTCGACGAGCGCCTGCGCCACATGCTGTTCTGGCGGTTCAAGTGGGTGGCGGGCGCCTTGCGTGCGCTGCCCGAGGTACCGCTGGCCAGCGTGCGCCAGTGGCTGACGGAGATGCGCGACCGGTACGAGAAGGCCGACCTCGGCCTCCAGCCCTACTACGGACAGGCGTACCAGCTCGCCGCCCACGTCGGCGAGGACACCGCCCTCGCCTACGAGCTGTGGGCGGGCCGCACCCGCACCCGGCTCAGCGACTGCGAGGCCTGCGAGATCTGCGAGCGCGCCCTGTACCACCGCAGGGCGGGCGACGACGAGCGGGCGCTCAGCATCTGGGAGCCCGTCCTGGCCGGGAAGGAATCCTGCAAGGAGGAGCCGGCCCGCTCCGTCTCGTACGCGCTGTTGCCCCTGCTGCGCACCGGCCGCACCGACCGGGCCCGCGAACTGCACCTCGCCGGCTACCGCGGCTGCCGCCGCAACCCCTCGATGTCCCAGGAGGTCGGCCGGCATCTGGAGTTCTGCGCGCTGACCGGCAACGAGGCGCGTGGCCTGGAACTGCTCGCCGAGAACCGGAACCTGTTCGACGAGGTCGACTCGCCGGCGGACCTGCTCGGCTTCCTCACCGGCGTGGAGGTTCTCCTCCAGCGCGTCGAGTTCCTCGGCCACGGCGAACTGCCCGCCGCCGGATACGCGGGCCGCACCTGGACGGTGGCCGGCCTGCGCGCCGAGGTACGCGGCCGCGCCGACGACCTCGCCGCCCGCTTCGACGCTCGCAACGGAACCACGGCCCGCACCGACCGCCGCAAGGCCCGCCTCGACCGTGCCCCGCTCCTGGACGCACTGGAACTGACCCTGCGCACCCGCAACCTCGACGACGTGACCCCGGCGGCGCCGGTGGCCGCGCCCGCCGCCCGCACAGCCGCCGCCGTCCCCGACTCGCTGCCCGAACTCATCCTCCGGGCAAGGACGTTGGACGAGCAGGGGCACCCCGACTCACAGGCCTGCTGGGCGCGGCTGCGCACGCTCGTCGCCGCCCGCGACTACACCCACCCCGACGACCCGGCCGTGGGCCCGCTCGTGCAACTGCGCGCGGACCTCCTGGACGACGAGGCGAGCCAGGCGGGCGAGCGGGATGAGTTCGCCGACGCCGCCGCCCTCCACGAGGAGGCCGCGGCCCTGTACGACGACGCCGGCCTGCCGGGTCACGCGGCACTCGGCCGCGCCTGCGCCCTGGTCGCCGCCGCCGAGATCCCCGCGGAGGGCGCGGACGCAGCCGAGGCGAAGGCCGCCGCGCTGACCGCCGCCCACGCGTCCATGGTCCGCATGCACGAGGAGACGCCCGGCGTCGACCCGTTCCAGGAGGCCCGCCTGCTGCGGATGCGGGCGACCGCGCTCGCCCTGCGCCTGCAGACGTCGGGGAGCGAGGAGCACGTCGCGCCGGTCCTCGCCGAGGTGGACCAGCTGCACGCGTTCGCCTCGCGGCACGACATCGTCGGGCAGATCTCCGGCGCCCTGCTGCTGCGGGCCAGCACGTATGCCATCTCCGGCGACCTGCCCGCCGCGGTCACCGAGATCGACGCCCTCCTCGACCGGCTGAAGGCGCACGGCCCCGCCTGGCACCTGCCCCGCACGCTGGGACTGCGCGGCCGGCTCCAACTCGGCCTCCAGGACGCGCAGGCCGCGCACGCGGACCTGACCGAGGGCCTGCGACTGGCCGCCGACTGGCCGGCCGACACGATGGACACCGGCCGCCTTCACGGTGATCTGGCCCAGGCCTGCATGCACCTGGGCCGCCCCGACGAGGCCCTGCGGCACCTGACGCGCTCCGCGGAGCTGGAGCTTCGCCGCGGCAGCCGGACGGACGCGTTCTGCGCGTACAGCAACGCGGCTCAGCTCAGCCTCGACCTGGGCCGCGTCGAGGACTGCATCGCTCTGCTCGACTCCCTGCTGGCCGAACCGGACGTCACCGCCGGAGAGCTGGACGACCGGATCGTGGCTCAGTTGCGCCTGCCCCGCGCCCGCGCGCTGCACACGGGGGAGGACCTCAAGGCCGCCACGGCGGAGTTCGTCGCCCTCGCGGCCGAATCGGCCGGCTGGGACGACGACCCGGGAAGCCACGCGATGATCGCCGCGGAGACGGCCGTACTCCTCGGCGAGTCCGGCGAGTTCGGCCGGGCCCGCGATGCGGCGGACCAGGCGATCGCCGCCCACGCCCGGGCCCCGCGCTACGAGCAGCTCAGCAACTGCCTGCGCGAACTCGCCCGCCTCCAGGCCCAGCAGCAGGGCCCCGACGGCCTGGCCGACGCCCGCCGCTTCCTCGCCGACGCCGGCCGGATCGCCGACGAGGCCCGCGCCGCCGAGTACGAGGCCCACGGCCGCTCCCTGGACACCGCTCTGGCCTACGAACACGGACGGGTCAACGCCTACGCCGGCGAGTACGAGGACGCCCTGGCCGCCGTGGAGAAGGCCCTCGCTCTGCTCGGCGAGCCGGGAAGGGACGACGACAGCGCCGGCGAGTGGGCCGAGTGCGTCCGCCTCGCGGGCGCGGTGGAGGGCATCTACCTGGAACGCCCCGCCCCCGCCCTCACCCGCCTCGACGCGGCGGTCTCCCGCCTGACCGCCCTGGGCCACACAGAGGAGACCGAACCGTTGACCTCCTTGGCGGCCCGGCTGCGCGACGAGGAGTGACACGGCGGTGCCGGGGCGACAAGCCGCCCCGGCACCGGGGCCCAAGGTCAAGACCCTCTTGCCGTGGTGTCTCCGCGCCGGTGGCTGACGTCTGGTTCAACCATTCATCTTGTTCTGGGGAATGGGTGGCTTGTACCATCAACGCGCCAGTCGGAGAACCAGAGGTCACGCCTCGGGCAGGAGTTCCGCATGAGCACGATCCGCCGTGTCCTGCTGCCACTGCTCGTCGCGTCGGGGCTGGTATTGGGCGTGTTGTCAGCCGTGCCACCCGCGGCGGCGGCGGGTGCCGGCAGACCTTGGACGATCCCCGCACTGAAACAGTGGACCACTTCGGCGGGCTCTGCCGGGTCCTTCACCGCCGATGCCTCGACCCGCGTGGTGACCGACGATCCCGGGCTCGCCGCCACTGCCCGCACCTTCGCCACCGACCTCGGCGACCTGCTCGGCCGCAAGGTCGACGTCGCCAAGGGGCACGCTCGCGCGCACGATGTCGTCCTGCGCACCGATCCGGCCGTGCGGCCCAAGGCCGAGGGCTACCGCCTGTCCGTCGCCACCACCACCGTGATCGGCGGCGCCACCGACACCGGCGTGTTCTGGGGTACTCGCTCCGTGCTGCAGATGCTCACCCAGAGCCGCACCCTCCCGGCCGGCTCGGCGAAGGACTGGCCGGACTATCCGTACCGCGGCATCTCCCTGTGCAACTGCAGCAAGTTCTTCTCGGTGCCGTGGCTGCTCCGGCTCATCAAGGACATGTCGTACCTGAAGTACAACCGACTGCACCTGGAAATGCGGGTCGCCAGTGCGGCGCACCCGGAGAACAACTCCGCCACCGGCCCGGTGTACTCGCCCGCACAGGTGCAGCAGATCGTCAGCGCGGGCGAGCGCTACCACGTGCAGGTCGTCCAACAGGTCGGCACACCCGGCCACATGGACTACTACCTCGCCGCCCACCCCGGGCTGCAGGCCGCCGACGCCTCCGGTACCGCCAACCCGTCCAACCTTGACATGGCGGACCCGAAGGCGCTGCCGTACGTCACCTCCCTCCTCGACGAGCAGATGCCGCAGTTCCCGGGCAGCGACTGGTACGGCGGCGGTGACGAGTACCTGAGTACCGCGGCCGCCTACGAGCAGTACCCCTCGCTGGTGAAGTGGGCCCGCGAGCAGGCCGGTTCCGACGCACCGGCCGCCGACTCCTGGGTGCTGTGGCAGAACCGGATCCACGACTACGTCGCGAGCAAGGGCCGTACCCTGCACGTCTGGAACGACCAGCTCTACGAGGGGATGCCCACCAAGCTCGACCCGGGCGTCGTCGTCGACTACTGGATCCACCAGGACGTCCGGACGACTCCCGCCGAGATCGCCGCGAACGGCAACGACCTCGTCAACGTCTCCGACTCCCTCTACTACGCCAGCGGCGGCCCGCCCAACGCCCAGTGGATCTACGAGACGTTCACCCCGTCCCTCTTCAGCGGCGGCCTCACCCTTCCCGCCGACGACCCCCACCTCCTGGGCGCCGCCATGGGCGTATGGCCCGCCGCCTACGGCGACAGCCAACGCGCCGTCGAACAGGGCATGTTCGGACCCCTGCGCGCACTCGCGCAGAAGAACTGGGGCGGCAGCCCGCTCGTCTCCTCGTACGCGGACTTCCAGCCCGTCGAGCAGGCGATCGGCCACGCTCCCGGCTACCGGACCACGGGCGCTCTCGCGGCGGACCGCGTCTACACCCTGCGGGCGGGCGACCGCCCGTACGCCGTCGCCGAAGGGGCCGAGGACCGCACCGGCTCGCTCGTCACCGCGGCCGCCCCGAACGCGGCCGGAGGCTGGCTGCTGCGGGAGGACTCCGACGGCGTGTACACCCTGCGCTCGCAGGCGGACGGACGCTGCGCCGAGGTCGCCGGTCAGTCGTACGCGGACGACGCGCGCATCGTCACGGCGGACTGCGCGGCCGACTCGGATGCCCAGAAGTGGCTCACCGAACCGACGGCCGGCGGGCTGGTGGTCCGCTCCGCCCTCAGCGGACGCGTGCTGACCGCACCCTCGGGCGGAGCGGGGACGGCGCTCGTGCAGCGTTACGACACCGGCGGGAAGGGCCAGCGCTGGACGGTGGCAGCGGCCACCTCGCAGGTGACGGGTGCCCTGACGATCGACGATCCGGTCGTGCCCGCGGGCGGACGGAGCGGCGCCACCGTATCGCTCACCAACCACGGCAACCGCCCCGTGACCCTGTCGAAGGTGTCGCTCGACACTCCCGACGGCTGGACCACACAGCCCCAGGGCACGGCACCGGCCCGGCTGAACGCGGGCGCCACCGCCACGCTGAAGTGGGCCGTGGCGGCCCCGGCCGACGCCGCCACCGGCTTCGCGCAACTGCGCGCCGTCGCCGCCTCGGAAGGCGGCGACGCGGGCGCCACCGGCTCGGCGATGACCACGGCGGCGAGCCTGAAGGGAGCCACCGCGTTCGACGCCGACTTCGTCTCGGGCACGGTCACCCCGATCGACCTGGCCACCGGCACCGCGCAGGACGCCGTCACCGTCGGCAAGCTGCCCGGCACGATCGTCGCCGACCCCTCGGGCACGACCCTGTACGTCGCCAACCAAGGCTCGGCGTCGGTCAGCGTCATCGACACCGCCACCCGCAAGGTCACCGCCACGGTGCCGGTCGGCACCACCCCGGCGGGCCTGGTGCTGTCGCCGGACGGCAAGACCCTGTGGGTCTCGGCATACAGCGACAACGCCGTGCTACCGGTCGACCTCGCCACCCTGACGGCGGGCCCGGAGATCACCGTCGGCGCCGGGCCGGAGAACCTGGCCATCAGCCCGGACGGCGCCACCCTCTGGGTCGCCTGCCGCACCGGCAACCAGGTCGTCCCCGTGGACACCGCCTCCCGCACGGCGGGCACCGCCGTGCCGGTGCCGAACAGTCCTTTCGGCATCGCGATCGGCCGGGACGGCGGCACGGTGTACGTGGGTCAGCAGACGGCGAGGACGGTGCTGCCGATCGACACCGCCACCCGGACCCCGGGCACCCCGATCGACGTCGGCGGCGCGCCCTTCGGCCTGACCGTGAGCCCGGACGGCAAGACCCTCGCCGTGGGCGTGAACGACACCTACACCGCGGCCTTCGTCGACCTGGCGACCGGCAAGCTCCGCAGCAGCGTCCTGCTCGGTCTCCAGCCCACCCAGATCGCCTACACCCCGGACGGGACGGTGGCGTACGCCGCGGTGGGCGCCGACGGCACCGTGGTACCGATCCTGACCGCCGACGGCGAGACGGGCCCGCCCATCCGGGTCGGCAGCTACCCGATCGCCATCACGGTCGTGGGTGCGTCGTGAGCTTGTCCATCGGACTCGTCGTTCACGCAAGCCGCCGTGGGGTCTTCGAGGAGGCCGTCGAGCCGTTGTCCGGCATTTCACTGAAGTGGGTCACCTACGGGCACGAGCAGGAGATCCGGCCCCGCGTTCAGAGCCTCGTCGACGGGCATGCCCTGGACGGACTGCTGGTGGGTGCCGTTCCCTATCGCGCCTGCCGTGACGTCCTCCCCCACACCCTCCCCATCGCGGTCACCCGCAGCTCCGCCCTCGACCTGGCGCTGGCGTTGGCCCAGGCGCAGGCCCGCGGCTGGCAGGCGGTTCCGGTCAGCATCGACACCTTCGACCACGAGGTGGTCTCCGAGGTGACGGAGGCGCTGCACCTCGACCGCACCCGTGTCACCTGCCTGCCGTACGTCGATGACCAGAGTGTCGACGAGATCTGCGCCTTCCACCAGCGGTCCCTCCACGACGGCGACGGCTACGTCATCACCGCCCGCACCGCGGTGCTGCGGCAGTTGCGCGGCGTCCTGCGGGCGCTGAACGGCTCGCCCACACCGTCCAGCATCCGCTCGGAACTGCATGAACTGTTGCTGCGCATCCGGTCCGAGCGGGCGGGCGCCGCCGGGTTCGCCGCGGGTGTCTTCTGCGTCAGCAGGCACGGCTGCCCCGGTGACCTGGAGCGCAGCCGCAGGGACCTGCTGCACCTGCTGCGGGCCACGCCCGAACTCACCGACGGCTGGATCGAGAACCGCGGCCGGCGCGGCGTGGTGGTCCTCGGGCACCGCACGCTGTTCGAGCGCCTCAGCCGTGACTGGCTCGCCGTTCCTGTGCTGGGCCGGGCCCAGGAGTCGCTGGGTGTGCGGGTGGCAGCCGGCTTCGGCGCGGGACCCTCGGCCCGCACCTCGGTGGTGCTGGCCGAACGGGCCGCCGCCCGCGCGGAGTCGGAGAACCGGCCGTGCGGCTACCTGATGGAGGACGGCGGACTGGTCATCGGGCCCATCGGGCCGGGCGGGCAGTCGGCAGGGCAGCCGTCGGCCCGGCCCCACCGCGATCAGGGCGACCGCATGCGGGAACTCGCGCGCACCGTCGGGCTGAGTCCGGCAACGTTGTCCAGGCTGACTGCGATCGAGCACGATGTGGCCGGACGGACCGTCACCCCGAGCGAACTGGCCGATGCCATGGCCATCACCGATCCCAGCGGTCGGCGTCTGGTCCGCAAACTCCACGCGCACGGCCTGGTCACCTTCGAGGGATGTGCCCAGACCCATCGGAAGGGGCGGCCGACAGGGGTGTACCGCCTGGCGATCGTCGCGGCGCTGACCGGTTCCGCCGACGGCCACGCCCTCGAAACCATGTGAGCCCTGGATACGAGTCCGGTCAGAGCAACGCCTCGGCCACGGCTCTCAGGTTGGCCCGGCCCCGCCCGTACGCGCACAGCCCGTCCGCGGCCTCCGTCTCCGCGTCCGGCATGCCGGTGGCGACGAGGAGCGCGTCGGGGCGGCCGGTGAGCAGGGCGGTGCGGGCCGTGGCCTGCCATGGATACAGGTCCGCGTCCTCGGTGGCGATCAGCAGCGGTCGCCCCTGGGCGCGCCGCAGGATGCCGGCCACGTCCACGGGGCCCTGCGTGGCCACTACGCCGTCGGAACCGGGCATGACCTCGCGCAGGAGTGTGACGAGGTCCGTACGGGCCCATTCCAGTGCGGGGTGCGAGGGGCGGTGGAGGTCGACGACGAAGGGATCGAAGACGGGACCGGGCAGCGGCTTCCACCGGACGGCCCGGCGGGCGGCGAGCAGCCCCACGTCCCCGGAACCGGGATCGAGACCGGGATCGGTACCGCGGCCGGTGGCAGGTGGCTGCGCGAACCGCTCGGCCAGGGCGTCGACGCGGCGGGCGGCGTCGACCACCCGGGCAGGGTCGAGCGCGTCGCGGACCATCGCGTCGAGCAGGGCGTCCCGGCAGCGCAGCCACAGCTGAGGGTCCGGGCTCGCGATGATGATCTGGTCGGCTCCCGCGGCGATCGCCGCGACGGCGCCGGCCGCCTCGCCCACCCCGTCGGCGATCGCCTTCATCTCCAGGGCATCGGTCACGATGACGCCCTGGAAACCGAGTTCGCTTCGCAGGAGGTCGGTGACGACGCGGCGGCTGAGGGTGGCGGGGGCGGTGGCGTCGAGCGCCGGGTAGACGACGTGCGCCGTCATGACGAGCGGGACGCCCGCCGCGATGGCGGCCTGGAAGGGCAGCAGATCGATCTCGCGCAGAACTCGCTCGTCCCTGGTGTCGAGCGCGGCGCTCACATGGCTGTCCACGGCGGTCGAGCCGTGGCCCGGGAAGTGTTTGACGCACGGAGCGACTCCGGCGGCCAGCGTGGCCTCGGTCCAGGCGGTGACGTGCCGGGCCGCGTGGCCGGGGTCGGCGCCGAACGCGCGGGTGCGCACGATGGGGTTGACGGAGACCCGGTGCAGGTCGGCCACCGGGGCGAAGCTCACGCCCACTCCGCACTCGGCCAGGTGCCGGGCGAGCGCGTTCGCGACGGCGGCGGTCAGCGCCGTGTCGTCGGCGACGCCGAGCGCCCAGGCCCCCGGGGTCTCCGGCGCCCCGGCCCGGGCCAGATGGCTGATGCCGCCGCCCTCCTGGTCCACGGTGACGAGCAAGCCGGGCCGCAATGAGCGCAACTCATCGGTGAGCTCACGCAGTTGGGCCCGCCCGGCGACGTTGCGGGTGTGCAGGATGACGCCGCCGAGTCCGGTGTCGGCCAGCCGTTTCAGCTCGCCGGGGAGTGTTCTGCCGTCGAAACCGAGGACGAGGCAGCGGTTCGCGGCCTCGACCAGATCACCGGGCAGGGCGGTCACCGGTTCATCGCCTCAGTGGTCGTATCACCCGTTGCGGTGACCTTGGAGGCAACGTCGTCGCTCGGCTCCGACAGCAGCACGCAGCGCGCCCAGTGCCGGTCCGTCACCTGAACGCGCGGGGGCTGCTCGGTGCGGCATGCTGCGCGTGCCAAGGGACAGCGCGGGTGGAAGCGGCAGCCGGACGGGGGGTGGACCAGGTCCGGGGGTTCCCCGTAGTCGTCCTCGGCGGTGTCCGGCACCACGCCGTCACCAGGGTTCGTACGTCCGGCCAGGAACTCCATCCGGTCGGGATCCGGCGTCGAGTCCAGCAGCAGCCGGGTGTACGGATGGGCCGGGGCCTGGGTGACGTCCTCCGCCGTGCCGTACTCGACGATCTCCCCCGCGTACATCACCGCGATCTCGTCGGCGAAGTACCGGGCGCCGGCGATGTCGTGGGTGATGTAGAGCATGGCCAGGTGCTCCTCGTCGCGCAGGGTGGCGAGGAGGTTGAGGATCTCCAGCCGGATGGAGACGTCCAGCATGCTCACCAGTTCGTCGCCGAGCAGCACCTCGGGTTCGACGGCGAGCGCGCGGGCGATCGCGACGCGCTGCCGCTGGCCACCGGAGAGCTCGTGGGGGAAGGCGTCCAGGAAACGCTCGGGCGGGGTGAGCCGCACGCGTTCCAGCAGGGCCCGCAGGCGCCGCTCCACGTCGTCACGGTCCCTGACGGTGCCGTGCAGCCGCAGCGGCCGTTCGAGCAGGTATCGCACGCGGTGCAGGGGGTTGAGTGATCCGAACGGGTCCTGGAGCACCATCTGGACCCGGCGGGCGTAGGCGCGGCGGGCCCGTCGGCCTCGCGCAGAGGCCGGTTTCCCGTACAGCAGGACGCTGCCGCTGGTGGGCTCCTGGGCGAGGGCGAGTGTCCGGGCGAAGGTGGACTTGCCGCTGCCGCTCTCGCCGACCAGGGCCACTGTGCGGCCCGGACGCAGGCGCAGTGAGGCGTTCTCCAGCGCGTGTACGGTCTCACCGCGTGCGCGGTGCACCGGGTAGTGGACGGTGACGTCCACCGCTTCGAGTACGGGGGCCGGTTCCGCGACCGTACGCGCCGGGGCCTGTTCGTCGGTCATACTCGCCCTCCAGTGGTCGGCGCGGGCAGGTCCTGGGCGTGGACGCAGGCCACCGCGCGGTCCGCGCCGTGCCCGATGAGTGCGGGAGGTGCGGTTGCGCAGTCCGGCGTCGCATGCGGGCACCGTGGTTGGAAGGGGCAGCCCGGCGGAAGGCTGCGCAGGTCGGGCGGGTTGCCGGGGATACCGTTCAGTTGGCGCATCGGTCCGCGCAGCGGCGGGAACGAGTCACGCAGTCCGCGCGTGTACGGGTGCCTCGGGTCCCGGTACAGGTCCCCGGCCGGTCCGCTCTCCACGATCCGCCCGCCGTACATCACGGCGATGCGGTCGGCGATCTCGAGCAGCAGTGACAGGTCGTGCGTGATGAAGACGACGGAGAATCTCAACTCTCGCTGCAACCTGATCACTTGGCGTAGGATCTGCCGCTGCATCACCACGTCCACAGCCGTCGTCGGCTCGTCCATCACCAGCAGATCCGGCTCGCAGACCAGGGCGAGCGCGATGGTGGCCCGCTGGCGCGTCCCGCCGGAGAGCTCGTGCGGATAGCTGTCCAGCCGGGCGGCGGGAATGCCGACGAGTTCGAGCATGTGCGCGGCGCGTTCGCGGGCTTGGGACTTGGAGATACGGCGATGGGCGCGCAGGACGTCGGTGAACTGGGCGCTCAGCCTGGAGACGGGGTTGAGGGCGTTCATGGCGCTCTGGAAGACGACGGCCGTGTGCTCCCACCGCGTCCTGCGCAGTTCGCGGGCGTCGGCGTGGAGCAGGTCGATGGCGGCGCCCGAGCGCGGGTGGAGCGTGGCGCTGCCGGACAGGACGACAGCGGGTGGGCGCAGCAGTCGTAGGAGGGCGTTGACGAGAGTGGTCTTGCCGCTGCCGCTCTCGCCGACGATGCCGAGGATGTCGCCGCGACGCAGACGCAGCGACACCTGGGACACGGCCGGCAGGGGTTCGCCCTGCGAGCCGTAGTCGACACTCAGGTCCCGCACGTCCAGCAGCAGGTCTCCCGCGGTGTCCTGGTTCATCGCGCCGCCTTCCGCACGGCCTTGCGGCGGGTGCCACGCAGCCGCGGATTGGTGAGTTCGTCGATGCCGAAGTTGACGAGCCCGGCGGCGGCGCCGAGCACGGTGATGGCGATCCCGGGTGGCACGAACCACCACCACGCACCGGAGATCATCGCTTGCCGCTGCTGCGCGAAGTAGAGCATGGTGCCCCAGCTGACGGCGTTGATGTCACCGATGCCCAGGAAGTCCAGGCCCGAGACGGCGAGGATGGAGGTGACGAGCGAGAGCATCAGCGTCGCCGAGATCACCGGCAGGAGGTTGGGCAGCACCTCCACGAGCATGATCCGTAGATTGCTCTCACCGAGCAGCCGGGCGCCCACGACGAAGTCCCGGTTGCGCAGAGAGAGGGTCTGCACGCGCTTGGAGCGGGCGCCCCAGGCCCAGCCGGTCAGTCCGATGACCAGCGCCACCGCGAAGGGCCCGCCCCGCCCCCGCAGATACCCGGCGAGGATGATGACCAGGGGCAGCCCGGGCAGGACGAGGAAGGCGTTGGTGAGCGCGCCGAGCACCGAGTCGGCCAGGCCGCCGTAGTAGCCGCCGATCAGTCCGACGGCCACCGACAGCGTGGTGGAGACGACGGCCGCCAGGGCGCCCACGAGCAGGGACGTCCGGGTGCCGACGACGAGTTGGGCGAGGACATCGGTGCCGTCCTGGGTGGTGCCCAACGGGTGTGCCCCGGAAGGGGGTTGAAGGACCGCCCCGGTGATTTCCGTGGGGGACAGGCCCATCAGCGACTGCACGATCCACGGGCCGACGGCGGCCACGAGGACGTACAGGGCGATGATCGCGAGCCCGGTGCGGGCCTTGCGGTTGGCGGGGATCAGCCGGCGCAGCGCCGTGCGCCAGGTCAGCCGGCCGGTCGCGGGAGCGAGCGCGGCGGCCGGCGGGACGGCGAGTGTCATGCGTCCTCCCGGGTGCGTGGGTCGAGCAGGACGTAGACGGAGTCGGCGATGAAGTTGGCCACGAGCACGGAGAGCGAGATGATCAGGAACAGCGCCTGCATCAGCGGATAGTCGAGGTTCACCACGGCCTGGTAGAAGAGGTAACCGATGCCGGGATAGGCGAAGACCGCTTCGGCGAGCAGCGAGCCGCCGACGACCGTGCCGATCGAGATGGCCAGGCCCGCCACCTGCGGCAGCATGGCGTTGCGGGCGGCGTACGCCAGCAGAATCCGCCCGCGGCCGAGTCCCTTGGCCTCGGCGAGGCTGACGTAGTCCTCGGCCACGGTGGTGATCATCATGTTGCGCATGCCGAGCAGCCAGCCGCCGACCGAGGAGACGACGATGGTCGCGGCGGGCAGGAAACCGTGCGCGATCACACTGGTGACGAACGCGGGGCTGAAGCCCGGTCCGAGGTTGAGGTCGTAGCCGTTCTGCGAGGGAAAGACCGGCAGGCTCACCGACAGCAGCAGAAGCAGCATGGTGGCGACCCAGAAGTACGGCATCGAACCGAGGAAGGTCGCGAGCGGCGCCAGCACGCTGTCCAGGCGGCTGCCGGGCCGGGCGCCGGAGACGATGCCGAGTCCGGTGCCGAGCAGGAACGCCAGGATGGTGGTCAGGCTGACCAGGCCCAGCGTCCACGGCAGGCCTTGCGAGATCAACTCGCGCACCGGCTGCGGGAAGTACGCGGTGGAGACCCCGAAGTCGAGGTGCGCGATCTGGGAGAGGTAGTGCAGGTACTGCTGCCACAGGTTCTGGTCGGGGACGCCGAACAACGCCCTGATGGACTTCTCGGTCGCCGGGGTGACCTGTGAGCGCTGGGCCAGCTTGTTCAGGATGACGGAGGCGGGATCCCCCGGCATGAGCCGGGGGATGACGAAGTTCAGGGTGATGGCCACGGCGGCGGTCCCGACGTAGAAGCCGAGGCGGCGCAGCAGGACCCGGGCCCGACCGCCGCGACGGCGGCGGGCGAGCCCGCCCGCGGCCGCCGACGGCCGTGCGTCACCGGCCGGAAGCGTCGTCGCCGTCATCGGGCGGACTCCTTGGCCGTGGTCATTGCTTCACCGGCTTCAGATGGGCGAGCACGTTCTCGAACGCCGGTCCGCCGTTCCAGGGCGCACAGATGTCGTACGGGTTGCTCTTGCTGGGGAATCCGGTCCAGTTGCGGGCACTCCACGCGCAGCCGGCGGTGATGTTCGACAGCGTCACGTACGGCACCTGGTCGACGACGATCTTCTCCACCTTCCGGGTGAGGTCGATCTGGGTCTGCTCGTCGCCGGTGTTCGCGAGCTGGTTCAGCAGGTCGTCGGTGCTCTTGTCGCGCCAGCGCAGGTAGTTGTTGGTCTGCGCCTTGCCGCCGTTCGGTGTGCCGGCGAACTCGCTGTTCAGCAGCGGGTTGTAGATCTGCCACGGCACAGCGCCGTACGCGAGTCCGTACGAGGCCAGGTCGAAGTCTCCCTTCTCCCGGGTGTCGGTGTAGGTGCCGCTGGCCAGGGGCTGCACGTTGACCTTGATGCCGATCTTGCCGAGCTGGTCGGCGATGATCCGGGCCCGCTGCACGGAGTCCGCGAACTCGGCGACCTCGATGTAGTTGAGTGTGAGCTGCTTGCCGTCCTTGACCGCCTTGCCGCCGCTCAGGGTGTAACCGGCTTGCTGGAGCTGGGCTTTGGCGGCCGCGAGATCGGTCTGGACGGCCTCCTTGTACGCGGGGTCGAGCCACTTGCCCTGCGTCGTGGCGTCCAGGCCGGTCTGGCTGATCGGGTCGGCGCCGAGCTGAGTGACGAGTTGGATGAGCTGTTTGCGGTCGATCGCCAGCTCGACCGCCTTACGGAGATGGACGTCCTTGAGTGCGCCCCGGTCGTGATTGAAGACCAGGATCAGGGCTCCGTACGTCGGATAGAAATAGCCGTTCTTCGCCGGGTCCTTGTTGACGTACTGCTTCTCCAGGTTGGGTATGGCGCCGCCGCTCACATCCTCCTGGCCGCTGGTCAACTGGGAGATCTCGGTGACGGAGTTCACCACGGGCAGCCGGATCTGCTTGACCTGGATCTTGCTGCGCCAGTAGTCGCCGCGCAGCGCCAGCGAGATCTGCTGCGGGTCGAACCGCTTCAGTGTGTACGGGCCACTGGCCACGGGATCGGGGTTGGTGTAGGTGAGCGGGTTCTTTCCCGTCCAGTACTTCTCCGGAACGATGTACTGCTGGAGAATCGACGCGACCTGGGTGAAGGCGGGTTTGTCGAAATGGAAGACGACCGTCTTCTCGCCCTGCGCGGCCACCGATGCGAACGAGATGCCGGACGAGTTGAGCGCCGGTGTCTTCTTCACCAGTTGGAAGGTGAACACCACATCCTTGGCGGTGACCGGTTTGCCGTCGCTCCAGGTGGCTTTCTTTTCGATGTCCACGGTCAGCGTACGGCCGTCCGGCGACAGTTTCTGCCCGGAGGCGAGCCACGGTTCGAATTCGCCACCCTTGAGGACATCCACTCCCATGAGTGACTGATACATATAGATCCTGGTTCCCGGAGAAGCGTCCCCGGTGCTGGTCAGCGGATTGAAGTTGCGCTGCAGCACGGTTTTTCCGGATGCGTAATTGATCATCATGGAACCGCTGCCTGAACTCGCCGAACCACTGTCCTGGCAGGCGGTGAGTGTCAGACTCATCACCACTGCGAGCGATGCCGGACCGGTTCTGAGGGACCATCTGAGCCGCACGGCTGACCTCCCATCTCGGATGCCGCATTCTGTGAGTAGAAAATGTCGGCTGTCAAGGAAAGCGCGGAAATCCTCGATAAACGAACCTGGTTCCACAACATAATGGAACCTGGTTCGTATGTCGTAGGCCTGTTTCATTGAGTGCCTTGGGAGGGGAAGAATGTTTCTCAGTCGAAGCGGAGGCATTGAATTGACTCAGATGCGTGAGACGCCCTCGGTGACCGGCTGGATGCGCGAGGCCAGGTTCGGTCTCTTCGTCCACTTCGGCGTCTACAGCATGGCCGCACGGCATGAATGGGTGCGCAGCTATGAGGAGATCGGGGACGCCGAGTACCATAGATATGTCGACCACTTCGACCCCGACCTGTTCGACGCCGCCGACATCGCCCGTACGGCGCGTGCGGCCGGCATGCGCTACGTCGTACTGACCACCAAGCACCACGACGGCTTCTGCCTCTGGGACTCGGCGGTCACGGACTACACCTCGGCCAAGGTCTGCGGCCGGGACCTCGTCGCCGAATTCGTCGCCGCGATCCGTGCCGAAGGGCTCAAGGTCGGCTTCTACCACTCGCTCATCGACTGGCACCATCCCGACTACGTGATCGACGGCATCCACCCGCTGCGCAACGCGCCGGACGTGTCCGCCCTCAACTCCGGCCGCGACATGGGCAGATACCGCGCCCACCTGCACGCCCAGGTCCGGGAACTGCTCACCTCGTACGGCCCTGTCGACCTGATGTTCTACGACTTCACGTTTCCCTGGAAGCGTGGAGGAATGCCGGGCAAGGGCCCCGAGGCCTGGGACTCACCGCGACTCCTGGCGATGACCCGCGCCCTCCAGCCAGGCATCGTGGTCAACAACCGCCTGGGCATCCCGGGCGACTACGTGACCCCCGAGCAGTACCAGCCGGACCGTCCGCCGACCCAGGACGGCGTCGAGGTGATGTGGGAGGCGTGCCAGACCCTCAACGGCTCGTGGGGATACCACCGCGACAACCTGGAGTTCAAGGACCCCGGCGACGTGGTGCGCATGCTCGTCCAGTCCGTGTCGAACAACGGCAACATGATCCTCAACGTGGGTCCCGACGGCCGCGGGAACATGGAGCCCCGGGCCCGCGCCATCCTGCGCTCCATCGCGGACTGGATGCGGCTGCACGCCCGCGCCGTCCACGGCGCCGGTCCCGCGCCGTTCACGCCGCCCGCCCACGGTGTCTACACCCTTCGCGGCAACCGCCTCTATCTGCATCTCTTCTCCTGGCCGTTCAAGCACGTCCATCTGCCCGGTCTGGCCGGCCGGGTGAAATACGCCCAACTGCTGAGCGACGGCAGCGAAGTCGGAATCAGCCTTCTCGACAGCACCCCGCAGCCGCACGCCCACCTCGCCCCCTTGTCGCAGGCCGCCGACACCCTGACCCTGACGCTCCCGGTCACCCGCCCGGACGTGCTCGTGCCAGTCGTGGAGCTGTTCCTGACGGAGCAGTGAGTGGTCGTGGTTCGCGAGGCGCCCGGATCCCATGGTTGTGCAAAACGTTTTGGGTATCTAGCTTGTGCGCCATGAGCGACAGAACGCCTCCATCGACCCGCCGCCTCCTGGTGAGCGGCTGCGATGTGCTGCGGGTCCCGCCGGAGGGCGAGTGCGAGATTCTGCGGGCGCAGGACATCGTCGTGACGGACGGCGTCATCGAGGCGGTACGGCCGACCGGCACCACCGGCGCCTCCGGTCCGGGCCATGCGGCGGACGTGATCGACGGGCGCGGGCTCCTGGCCGTTCCCGGCCTGGTCAACGCGCACACGCACAGCCCCATGGTGCTGATGCGCGGCGCGGCCGAGGACGTGACGGTCGAGGGCTGGTTCAACGACCGTGTCTGGCCGATGGAGTCCAACCTCACCCCCGCGGACGTACGGATCGGGGCCATGCTCGCCTGCGCGGAGATGATCCGCTCCGGTGTCACCACGTTCGCCGACCACTACTTCTTCCCCGAGCAGATCGCCCAGGCGGTCACCGAGACCGGCCTGCGGGCCGACATCGCGCCCACGTACTTCAGCAGCCGGGGCGAGGCGGCCCTGGAGGAGACGGTGACGTTCGCGCAGGCCTGGCACGGCGGTGCCGACGGCCGGGTCACCGTCTCGCTCGGGCCGCACGCCCCGTACACGGTCGACGACGGCGATCTGCGGACCCTCGCCGGGCACGCCCGGAGGCTCGGACTGCGCATGCACATCCACGCCGCCGAGCACCTGGAGCAGACCCGGTCCAGCCTGGAGCGGCGCGGCATCACCCCGATCCGGGTGCTGCACGAGACCGGGGTGCTGGACGCCGGCGCCCTGATCGCGCACGGCTGCGGGATCGTCGAGGACGACCTGCCGCTGCTCGCCGAGTACGCCGGCACCACCGCCGTGGCCTGCTGCCCCAAGGTCTACCTCAAGCACGCCCTGTCCCCGCTCACCCCGGTCCGCGACCTCCTCGGTGCCGGAGTCGCGGTCGCCGTCGGCACGGACGGTGCCGCCGGTCACAACACGCTCGACGTGTGGGAAGCACTGCGGCTGGTGGCCCTCACCCAGAAGCAGGCGGTACGGGACGCCACCTGGATGACCGTCTCCGACACCCTGCGCCTGGCCATGCGCGGCGGAGCCCGCGCCCTGGGTCTGCAGAAAGAGATCGGGGCGCTGGAGCCCGGCATGCGCGCCGACATCGTCCTGACCGACCTGTCGGGTCCGCACTGCCGTCCGCTGCACGATCCGCGCGCCGCGCTGGTCTACAGCGCCCGCGCCAGTGACGTACGGACGGTCGTCGTCGACGGCCGGGTCCTGATGCGCGACGGCCGACTGCTCACGGTGGACGAGCCCGCGCTGCTGGCCGAGGCCGACACCCGGGTGGCGCGGATCCTCGACACCTCCCACGGCAGGGCGGTGCAGCACTATGACCCCTGAGCCGTACGAGGCCATGACCTCCGAGCCGTACCGGCGGGCGGCCGTCCGGCGCCCCGCGTCCATCAAGGACGTGGCCGCCGCGGCAGGCGTCAGCGCCACCACCGTCTCCCACGTCCTCAGCGGCAACCGGCCGGTCAACGAGCACACCGCCGCACGGGTCCGCAGCGTCGTCAACCGGCTCGGCTACGTCCCGGCCTCGCTGGCCCGCAGCCTGCAGGCCGGTTCCACCTCGGTGATCGGCCTGCTGATCCCCGACATCAGCAACACCTTCTTCGCCGAGCTGGCCAAGGGCGCCGAGGACGCCGCCCACGACCTCGGCTACGGCCTGATCCTGTGCAACACCGAGTTCGACGCCGACCGCGAGGACCGCTACCTCGGCATGATCCGCAGCCGGTTCATCGACGGCATGGTGTACGCCTCGGGGTCCCCGCCGTCCCGGCGGAGGCTGGAGGCCCTCATGGGCAAGTTCCCCATCGCGCTCGCCGACGAGGAGGTCGAGGGCCTCGAAGGCGTCCTCATCGCCACCGCCGACCACGAGGCGGGCGGGCGGCTGGTGGGGGAGCACCTCCGGTCGCTCGGCCACCGCCGGGCCCTCATGCTGACCGGCCCGCGCGCCCTGAAGAGCAGCAACGCCCGTGCCAACGGTTTCGTACGGGCCTTCCGGGGCGAAGTCGTCGAACGCGTCGGCGACTTCAAGGAGACCTCCGGATACGGCCTCGTCGCGGGGCTCCTCCAGGAGGGCGGTCTCCCCGATGACTGCACGGCCGTCTTCGCGGCCAACGACCTGATGGCCTTCGGCGCCCTCCTGGCGCTGAGGGAGGCGGGGCTGTCGGTGCCGGACGACGTGTCGGTGGTCGGCTTCGACGACATCCGGGCGGCCTCGCTGGCGCATCCGCCCCTGACCACCGTCCACCAGCCGGCCTACGACGTGGGCCGCACCGCCACCGCGCAACTCCTCCAGTACGTCACCCGGGGCGAGGTCCCGCCGGCCTCCCGGCACACCCTTCCCGTCGAACTCAAGGTCCGCGGCAGCACAGCACCCGCCGCCCGCTGACCCACGCCGGACTTCAACTGCCGTCGTAACGCACGGAGTTCCCGTGCCGATACGCCCTGCCTCGAAAGGCGGTTCGCCATGCCCAGAGTGCTCGTTGTCGGCGAGTCCTGGTTCACCTACACGGTCCACCAGAAAGGCTTCGACGCCTTCCACACCTCCGAGTACACCGAGGGCGGAGGCGCCTTCCTCGACGCGCTCCGCTCACGCGGCCACGACGTGACCTACGTGCCCTCGCACGAGATCCCGACCCGCGTCCCTGCCACCGCCGACGGCTTCGACGCGTACGACGTCGTGGTCATCAGCGATGTGGGCGCCAACAGCTTCCAGCTCCCGCCCGAGACCTTCAACGACTCCGTCCCCGCGCCCGACCGGTCCGAGCTGGTGCGCGGCTTCGTGGAGCGGGGCGGCGGGGTGCTGATGATCGGCGGCTATCTGACCTTCAGCGGCATCGACGCCCGCGCGCGATGGGGGCGCTCCCCGCTCGCCGCCGCCCTGCCGGTGACGATCCTGGACCGCGACGACCGGGTGGAACTCCCGGCCGGAGCCGCCCCCGAAGTGGTGGGCGAGCACGCGGTCGTACGAGGACTGGACCGGTCGTGGCCCGCGCTGCTCGGCCTCAACGAGGTCGCCGCGCGGCCGGAGGCGTCGCTGCTCGCCGAGTGCGCCGGGCACCCGCTGCTCGTCGTCGGCGGCCACGGCGCGGGCAGATCCGCGGCGTTCACCTCCGACGTGGCACCGCACTGGGCACCGCCGCCGTTCCTGGCGTGGGACGGTTACGCCGAGCTGTGGGACCGGCTGGCACGCTGGCTCGCGGGAGCGGAACTGTGACGCCCGGACAGCTGGACACGTCCGTCACCGGCACACCCCACATCGCCGCCGCCCCCGGCGACTTCGCGCCCCTGGTCCTGATGCCGGGGGATCCGCGCCGCGCCCGGCGGATCGCCGAGACGTTCCTTCAGGACGCACGGCAGGTCACCGACGTACGCGGCATCCTCGGCTACACCGGAAGCCACCGGGGCGTGCCGATGTCGGTGCTCGCCTCCGGCATGGGCATCCCGTCCGTGACGATCTACGCGACGGAGCTGTTCCGCCACTACGGCGTGCGCAGGATCGTCCGGGTCGGCACGGCGGGCGCGATCCCGGCCTCGGTGTCCGTCCGGGACGTGGTGGTCGCGTCCGCCGCGCACACCGACTCCAGCGTCAGCCGCGTCCTCGTGGACGGCGTGACCCTCTCCCTCGCCCCCTCCTACAAGCTTTTGCGCGCCGCCGCGGACGCCGCCGAGCGGGAGCTGTCCGGGGCCGAGGCCGTGCACATCGGACCGGTCTTCAGCAGCGACCACTTCTACCTGGACCGCCCCGCCCTCTTCGACGCCCTGGAGCGCCGGGGCACGCTCGCGGTCGAGATGGAGGCGGCGGGACTGTACGCCGTGGCCTGCGCGGAGGGCGGCGAGGCCCTCGCGGTGCTGACGGTGTCCGACCACCTCCGCACCGGTGACGCCCTCACGGCCGGGGAACGCGAGACGGATTTCGACCGGACTCTGCGCATCGCCGCCACCGCGCTGCTCACCGACGCCTGAAATTCCCCCGCCTGAAATCAAACAGAAACCGGGCGACGTAGCCAAAACGTTTTGCACTTTCTACTGTCGACGCAGCCGCTCACTCGGCGACGAAATGATCAGGAGATCGAAGATGAGATACGGAAGAAGCGCCGCCGTCGTGGTGACAGGCATGCTCGCGCTGAGCGCGTGCGGAGGATCGGGCGACGGGGATGATTCCGCAGCGGCCTCGTCCGGCAAGCCGCGGATCAAATTGGTGATCAATGGCGGGCTGGGCGACAAGTCGTTCTTCGACTCCGCCTACGCCGGCCTGCAGCGGGCCACGAAGGACCTCGGCTACCAGCTCAAGGTGGTGGAGCTCGGCTCCGACCGCACCAAGTGGGAGCCCGGCTTCGAGGACGCCGCCTCGGCCGACGACTACGACATCCTCGCCGCCGGCACCTTCGACGTCACCGACTACATCGGCAAACTCGCCCCGGAATTCCCGGACAAGAAGTTCTGGGTCTTCGACGCCCCGGTCGACTACAGCGGCAAGAACGGCGCCTGTTCCAACAAGTGCGAGAACGTCTACTCCGTCACCTTCAAGCAGAACGAGGGCGGTTATCTCGCGGGATTCCTGGCCGAGAAGCTGGTGGCCGCGAAAGCCCTCAAGGGAACCGAATCCCTGAAGAAGGTCGGCGTCATGGGCGGCGTGAAGATCCCGTTGATCGAGGACTTCGTCGTCGGTTTCAAGTCGGGCTTCAAGGCCGCCGGCGGAAAGAACTCCGACGTCCTCGTCCAATACGTGGGCGGCGACAAGCCGTTCGGCGACCCCGCCAAGGGCAAGGAGATCAGCACCGCCATGTACGGCCAGGGAGCCGCGCTGGTGTGGCCGGTCGCCGGGCTCTCCGGGCTCGGCACCTTCGAGTCGGCCGTCAGCGCCAAGCGGTACGCGTTCGGCGTCGACTCCGACCAGTACCAGACCCTCACCGACCAGGCGCAGAAGAACACCGTCGTCACCTCCATCCTCAAGAACGTCGGCAACGCCCTGTACAAGGCCGCGCAGGACGACCAGAAGGACACCCTGAAGTACGGCGCCGTCTCCACCGTCGGTCTCGCCGAGGACGCCGTCGGCTACGTGAACGACGACCACTTCAAGGAGTTGGTGCCCGAGACGATCCGTACCGAGGTCCAGGAAGCCGCCGACAAGGTCAAGTCCGGCTCCGTCACGGTGCCCAGCGCCCTCTAACCGAACGGCCTTGACGATGAACGAGCCATGGGGCGAGGACGGACCGGCCGTCGCCGCCCGCCAGGTCACCAAGACCTACGCCAACGGGGTGCGCGCGGTGCGCGCCGTGGACCTGGAGGTCCCGCCGGGCGAGATCCGGGCGGTCGTCGGGGAGAACGGCGCGGGCAAGTCCACTCTGATGAAGATGTTCTACGGCCTCGAACAGCCCAGCTCGGGCGAGATCCTGGTCGGCGGACGGGCCCGTGTGCTGCGCGGCCCGGCCTCGGCCATCGCTCTGGGCGTGGGCATGGTGCACCAGAACCTCATGCTGGTGCCGTCCTTCACCGTCGCCCAGAACGTGGTCCTCGGCGTGGAGCCGGGCCGTCGCGGTCTGGTCGACCCGAAGGCGGCCGTGGAGACCACCGCCCGGCTCGCGGAGGAGTCCGGACTCACCGTCGACCCCAGGGCGCGCGTCGACGAGGTGTCGGTCGGGATGCGGCAGCGCACCGAGATCCTCAAGGCGCTCCACCGGCAAGCCCGCGTGCTGATCCTCGACGAGCCGACCGCGGTGCTCACCCCGCAGGAGACCGAGGACCTGTTCGCCGCCGTGCGCCGACTGCGCGACGGCGGGATGACCGTGCTGTTCATCTCGCACAAGCTGCGTGAGGTACGGGAGATCAGCGACCAGGTGAGCGTGATGCGGGCCGGCTCCCTGGTGGGCACGGTCGCCACCGCCGACGCCACCGAGCGCTCCCTCGCCTCCATGATGGTCGGCCGGGACATGTCCCTGGACGTGGACCGCGCCCCTGCCCGTCCCACGCGGACCACCCTGCGGGTACGGAGCCTCCGGTACGAGGCTCCGACCGCCCAGTCCCTGCACGACCTCGATTTCGACGTCGCCGCCGGGGAGATCGTCGGCGTGGCCGGCATCGAGGGCAACGGCCAGAGCGAACTCGCCGAGATCCTCGCCGGGTTGCGCCGCCCCACCGCGGGCACGGTCCACATCGACGGCACCGACACGGCCGGCCTCGACGTGGCAGGACACCGCAGGGCCGGCATCGGCTACGTGCCGGAGGACCGGCTGCACAACGGCGCCGCCCTCGACGCGTCCATCACCGACAACCTCGTCGTCGACCGCCACGACCGACCGCCCCTCGCCCGCCGTGGCGTCCTGCACCCCGGTGCCGTACGCGCCCACGCCGAGCAGTTGATCGACCAGTACGCCATCCGCACGCCCGACCCGTCGGTTCCGGTGAGCGCGCTGTCCGGGGGCAACATGCAGAAGGTGATCGTCGCCCGCGAACTCTCCGCAGAGCCATGCCTGTTGATCGCCTCACAGGTCACCCGCGGGGTGGACATCGGCGCGATGCGCTTCATGTACGAGCGTCTGGTCGCCGCCCGCGACGCGGGCGCCGCCGTCCTGCTGATCTCCGCCGACCTCACCGAACTCCTCGCCCTCTCCGACCGGTTGCTCGTCCTCAAGGAGGGCCGCCTGGCCGCCAGGTTCGACGACACGACCGGCCTCACCGAGAAGCGGGTCGGGCTCTACATGCTCGGCGTCGAGGAGCACGACCGCGACCGGCTCACGGCCGGCCTGGACGACCTCACCGCCGACCGGGACGACCTCACGGCCGGCCCGGCAGACCTGGGGGAGACGCCATGACCACCACCCCCATGACGGCGATCGAGACCGAGGACCGCCGCCAGTACCGCGCCACCCGGCGCCGCGACTTCGCCGTCGACCTCAGCATGGCCCTGGCCACCGTCCTGGCCGCCCTGGCCATCGGCTTCCTCGTCATGCTCGCCACCGGCAACGACCCGATCCGCGCCTACGAGGTGATGCTCACCGGCCCGCTGGAACGCTCCTTCCGTGTCGGCCGCTGGCTGGAGGACGCCACCACCCTCACCCTGCTCGGGCTGTCGGTCGCGATCCCCTTCCGCGCCCGGCAGATCAGCCTCGGCGCCGAGAGCCAGGTCTACGCCGGTGCGCTGGCGGCCGCGACCGTCGCGATCTTCGTGCCGCTGTCACCCGTCGTCGCCGTGATCGTGCCCATGGCCGCGGCCGCCGCCGCGGGCGCCGGAATGGGCCTGGTGCCCGGCGCGATGAAGGCACGCCTCGGCGCCAACGAGATCGTGGCGACGCTGATGCTCAACGCCATCGTCGTCCGCGTCTACGACTACCTGGTCAACGGCCCGCTGAAGGAGTCCGGCAGCAGCGCCGTGCACTCGAAGTCCATCCAGCAGGACTCCGCGCTCACCCCGCTGAGCGACTGGTTCGGCGTCCCGCTGGGCCGAGCCAACATCGGTTTCGGGGTGATGCTGCTGACCGCCGTCGCGCTGTGGCTGCTCATCACCCGCACTCCGCTCGGCTACCGCATCCGCATGACCGGCGCCAACCCCGACTTCGCGGCGTACGGCGGCATCCGCGTGCCCCGCGTCATCGAGTGGAGTTTCGTCATCGGCGGCGCCGTCGCGGGCCTGGCCGGAGCCCATCTCGTCCAGGGCGTGTACGGGCGACTGGAACCCGGGCTCGCCGGAAGCCTCGCCTTCGAAGGGATCGTGGTCGCCCTGCTGGCCAGGAACAACCCGCTGGTGGTCGTGGTCGCCGGGCTCTTCTACTCCTACCTGCGCGCCGGGGGCGACATCATGGAACAGCAGACCGACGTCGGCACCGAGATCGTGGTGGTCATCCAGGCGGTCATCGTGCTGCTGGTCACCGCCCAGGCCCTGCCGAGCCTGCTCAAGCGCCGGATCGCGCGGAGGCAGGTGGGCGTCCGATGAGTTCCGTGCTCGACGTCGTCCTGAGCAGCGCCTTCCTGGCGGCCGCGCTGCGGATCGCCACGCCGTACCTGCTCGCCGCGTTCGGCGGGCTGGTCGCCGAACGCGCCGGCATCAGCAACATCGCCCTGGAGGGCCAGATGCTCTCCGCCGCCTGCACCGGGGCGCTCGTCGCCGGTTACAGCGGCTCCGTCGCGCTGGGCACGGTCAGCGGCGTCGCGATGGCGACCCTGCTGGGCGTCCTGCTCGCCGCCCTCCGCCTGGAGCTGGGCGCCGACGCGATCATCGCGGGCATCGGCCTCAACCTCCTCGCCTCCGGCGGCACCGCCTACGCCGTCTACAGCCTCCTCGACGACAAGGGCGGCACCTCCGGCCTGAAGAGCGGCAGCCTGCCGACCGTCACGCTGCCGGGCGTCGAGAAGGTCCCGGTCATCGGCGATGTGCTGAGCGGCCAGAACATGATCACCTGGCTGGCCTTCCTGGCCGCACCCTTCGTCGCCTGGCTGTTCTACCGCACTCGCTTCGGCCTCCACCTGCGCGCGGTCGGCGAGATGCCCGACGCGGCGGCGTCGGTCGGGATCGCCGTACGGCGGGTCCAGTACACCGGACTCGCCCTCAGCGGTGCCCTCGCCGGACTCGCCGGGGTCTTCCTCAGCATGGGCTACGTCTCCTTCTTCGTACGGGACATGACGGCCGGCCGCGGTTTCATCGCCCTCGCCGCCGTGTTCCTCGGCGGTCTGCGGCCCTGGGGTGTCTTCCTCGCCGCACTCGGCTTCGGAGCGGCGGAGGCACTGGCCGTGCAACTCGGCACCCTCGACGTGCCGCCGCAGCTGGTGTCGACGATCCCGTACGCGATGACGCTGGTCGCCCTCGCGCTGTACGCGTGGCGGCGCAAGCGCCGGGGCCGTGCCGTGCCGGCCGCTGCCTCACTCTGACGCCTCGTCACTCCCCTCTCGCTGGACTTTCCCACCCGTCCGCACCTTGCCGAGCGTGCGGGTCGGCGAGCCATGCCCGCACGCCCATGTGATGCCCCCCTTTGGAAGGACACCCATGCGACACAGACCCCCCTCGCGCCGCCGCAGACGTGCGCTCCTCGCCTCCCTCGCAGCGACCGGACTCCTGGGCAGCCTGGCCCTGACGAACGGCTTCGCGGCAGAACCGGAGGCGGAAGCCTCCGGGAAGGCGCAGGACGTCCGGCTCCTCGACACCCTCACCGTCCCCGCCGGGACGACGGAGTTCGGCATGCCGTTCGGCGGCTTGTCCGGCATCGACTACGACCCGCGGTCCGGCGAGTACGTCGCCCTCAGCGACGACCGCTCGGAGAACGGCAAGGCCCGCTTCTACACCCTCCGACTGCCGATCGACGGTGCGGCCTTCGCCGGCGACAAGCCCGCCCTCGACGCCCTGACCGTCCTCGCCGACACCACCGGCGAACCCTTCGCCCCCAAGGCGGTCGACCCCGAGGCGATCCGCTGGACCTCGGGCGGCGAGAGCCTGCTGTGGACCAGCGAGGGCGCCTCTTCGGCCGGGCAGCCCGCCTTCGTCCGCGAGGCGGCCACCTCCGGCGGGTACGTACGCGAACTGCCGCTGCCCAAGGCGTACGCCCCCGTCCGGTCGGCCTCGGGCACACTCACCGCCGGGGTGCGCAACAACCAGGCCCTGGAAGGGCTCACCCTCTCCCCGGACGGGCGCACGGTGGCCACCATCACCGAGAACGCCCTCGTGCAGGACGGCCCCGCGGCCGGGCTGACGGTCAAGAGCCCGTCCCGCCTGCTGCTGATGGACCGTCGGACAGGGCAGCCGGAGGCCGAGCACGTCTACGAGGTCGACCCGATCTCCGACGCGCCCACCGCCCCCCTGCCCGCCCCGGTCGGCACGTACTCGGCGGACCGGGGCGTCTCCGAGATCCTCGCGATCAACGACACCGACTACCTCACCGTCGAACGCTCCTTCGCCTCCGGTGTCGGCTTCTCCATCCGCCTCTACTGGACCAGCACCATCGGCGCGACGGACGTGGGCGGCAAGGAAGCCCTGTCCGGCACCGAGAGGCCCATGCCGAAGAGGCTGCTGTACGACTTCACCACCTCCGGCACCGACGCCGACAACGTCGAGGGCATCACCTGGGGCCCGCGGCTGCCCGACGGCTCCCGCTCACTCGTCCTCGTCGCCGACGACAACTTCGGCTTCAACGGCAGCGTCACGAAGTTCCACCTGCTGTCGGTCCGGCCGGATCTCCTCGCCACCCGCACTCCGGACGTCAACGGCGACGGCGCCGTCAGCGCCAAGGACCTGGCGGTCGTCCCGACCGCCGGCGCGGCCGGAGACCTCGACGGCAACGGCCGTACGGACGCGGCCGACGTCCGGCTGTGGATCTCGTACACCCGCACCTTCCCCACGACTCAGCAGCCGCCCTCCACCGTCGACGTCCAGCTGCTGTCCTTCAACGACTTCCACGGCAACCTGGAGCCGCCCACCGGACGCGACGCCAACCTCGGCTCCAAGCTCGACCCGAAGACCACGCCGGTCGGCGGCGCCGAATACCTCGCGGCCCGGCTCGGGCAACTCCGGCAGGGCACCGGCACCTCGCTGACCGTCGCCGCGGGCGACATCATCGGCGCCAGCCCCTTCCTCTCCGGCCTCTTCCACGACGAACCCACCGTCGAATCCATGGAGAAGCTGCACCTGGACGTCACCAGCGTCGGCAACCACGAGTTGGACGAGGGCACCGAGGAACTGCTGCGCATGCAACACGGGGGCTGCCACCCCGAGGACGGCTGCTTCATCAAGGACGAGCCGTACGACGGCGCCCAGTTCCCCTGGCTGGCCGCCAACGTCATCGACCGCGCCTCAGGCAAGCCCCTCCTGGCGCCCACCTGGGTGAAGAAGGTGGACGGGGTGAAGGTCGGCTTCATCGGCATGACCTTGGAGGGCACCCCCGAGGTCACCGGCCAGTCCGGCATCAAGTCCGTCCGCTTCCTCGACGAGGTACAGACCGCGAACGCCTCCGCCCGCGAACTGCGCCGCCAGGGAGTGGAGGCGATCGTCGTCCTGCTGCACCAGGGCGGAGTGCAGGCCGGATCGTACGGTCAGTGCGACGGCATCTCCGGCCCGATCGTGGACATCGCCAAGAACCTCGACCCGGCGATCGACACCGTGGTGACCGGCCACACCCACCAGCCGTACATCTGCTCCCTGCCCGACCCGGCCGGTAATCCCCGCCTGGTCACCTCGGCCTCGTCGTTCGGCCGGGTCGTCACCGAGACCCGGCTGCCGGTGGACCGCCGTACCGGAGATGTCGTACGGGACCAGGTCGCCGCGATGAACCACCTCGTCACCCGCACCGGCGCCAAGGACGCCGATCAGAGTGCCGTCATCGACAAGTGGAAGGCCCTGTCGGCGCCGCTGGCCAACCGGGTCGTCGGCAGCGTCACCGCCGACATCACCCGCTCCGAGACCCGCGACACCGAGTCCGACCTGGCGAACCTCGTCGCCGACGCCCAACTCGCCGCGACCGCCGCACCGGAGCGCGGCGGGGCCCGGATCGCCCTGATGAACCCGGGCGGGGTGCGGGCCGACCTGGTCCACGGGTCGTCGACGGGCGGGGAGGCACCCGGCGAGATCACCTACGCCGAGGCCTTCGCCGTACAGCCCTTCGCCGGGTCCCTGGTCTCCGTGAACCTGACGGGAGCGCAGATCGAGAAGATCCTGGAAGAGCAGTTCAACGACTCGGGCACCCGGGCACCCACCCTCATGCTCGGCGTCTCCAAGGGCCTGACGTACTCCTTCTCCCACACCGCGCCGGTCGGCGACCGCATCGACCCGGCGTCGATCGCGCTCAACGGCGAACCACTGCGGCCGGACGCCACCTACCGGGTGACCGCGAACACCTTCCTCGCCGCGGGCGGCGACGGATTCACCACCTTCGCCGAGGGCACCGACACCGTCGGCGGCGGGGACGACATCGCGGCCCTCACCGACTACCTCACCGCCCACAGCCCGGTCGCCCCACCCGGCACCGACCGCGTGACCGAGTTGCCCTGACGACAGCCCCGGCCGCCTTCGCGAGCCTTCGGGGTCTGAGGCTTTCGCCGTTCTCTCACCTGGCCATGGTCCACTGATCCGATGGTCAGCGAGACACGGACTGATAAGGACACCCCGAAGGCGCGCGGCCTGCCGCTCGTCGCGGTGCTGCTGACTCTGACCGCGGTCAGCGGGCTGATCGATGCGGTGACCTACCTGGGCATCGGGCGTATCTTCACGGCGAACATGACCGGGAACGTGGTGGTGCTGGGCTTCGCCGCGGCCGGGGCGCCGGGATTCTCGGTGCCGCACGCGGCCACGTCGCTGGGCACCTACCTGGCGGGTGCGGTGACCGGCGGCCGGATCGCGGTATGGATGGGGGAGGGCTCCCGCCGGAGCTGGACGCGAGTGACGCTCGCGGTCGAGGCGGCGTTGATGGGCGCGGCGTCGGTGGTCGCCTACATCTCACCCGGCCACGCCCGCACCGCCTATGCGCTGATCGTCCTCACGGCGCTCGCCATGGGCCTGCGCAACGCGACGGTACGCCGGCTGGGCGTGCCCGACCTGACGACGACGGTTCTCACGATGACGCTGACCGGCCTGGCTGCCGAGTCCCGAGTCGGGGGCGGCTCGGGCACCCGTTCCGCGCACCGTGCGGGCGCGGTCGTCTCGATGCTGGCGGGGGCAGTGCTCGGCGCCTGGCTCGTCATCCACCACGGCCTGGCCATTCCCCTGCTGGTCGGGGCGTTGACGACCGCGGCACTGGCGGCGACGGCATCGGCTCACTGATGCTCAAGGTCACCCGTGCCTACCTGGCCGGTGCGAGGGGCCCGCCGACTCTCGGCCTGCCGCTCGCGCTCGCCGTGTTCAGACGCCCAACGGCGCGGCGTCGAAGGCCTTGACCTGGCGTGGGGTGAGGTCGCCGACCGCCTCCAGGCGGCCCAGGACCTCGGCGCGGCGCTGCCTGGCCAGACCGGGGTGGTGAAGGGGATCGTAGGCGGACGGCGCCTGGACCAGGCCGACGAGGAGGGCGGCCTGCGGCCAGTCCAGCTGGGCGGGACTCTTCTTGAAGTACCCGTGTGCGGCCGCGTCCAGACCGAAGTACCCCTGGCCGAAATACGCGGTGGACAGGTACATCCGCAGGATTTCGCTCTTCGGACAGGCATGAGCGAGCTTGACGGCCAGCGCAACCTGTTCCAGCTGGTCGCGCCGGGTGCGTTGCCCGTCGGTGTAGAGCATCTTGGCGAGTTGCTGCTCGATGGTGGCACCCCCTCCGTCGCCTCCGCGGCCGTCTGCCCAGAACACCAGCGCACGCAGCACGCCGACAGGGTCGATGCCGGGGTTGTGCCAGAAACGCGCGTCCTCGGTGGCCACCAGCGCCGCGGCGACCTTCGGCGGCGTGCTCGCGTCCGGGTCGCTCACCGCGTGTACGGCGGCCTGTGCGCGCACCAGGGCCTCCGCGTCGCCCACCCCCGGCGTGGCTGCCAGGAGGACACCTCCCGCTGCCGCGAGCACGACGGCCACGGCGAGGCCGAGGACGCACACACGGGTGATGAGACGGCGCAGCCACCGAGGCAGCGCGCCGTGGCGTACGAGCCTGTCGAGCGTCAGCACTGTAGCGGTGGCGACGGCGAAGACCACAAGGGTGGCAGCGGCGTCGAAACCGTAGCGCAGGAAGGACCGGGCGAAACCGAAGAGCACCGCGGCTCCGGCACCGAGGGCACCGGCGGCGGCGAACCGGCCGAGTGGTCTGGTGCGACCGACGTGGGACACGACAGCCATCATGCGTAAACGCCTCCCCTGTACCCGGCCGTGATTCCTTATTACGCACCATCCGCGTGAAATTCCTATAAGGCCTCGGTAGGGAATGCTTGCGATATTCCTCAGAAGCATCCCTTGCAAGGGTCAAGATTTGGCAGCTCTCTTCTGGGAACGTTCAGTTGATCCCTAGGCTGAGGCGCATCGAACGTTGAACAGCATTCATCGGCGGGGATGTCGCCCACGCCCTCAGGGAGGTCCGGATGCAGCGTGATCCGGCGCCGGGCGTGAGGCCCCGCAACCGGCGCCGCAGAATCACCTGGGGCGTGCTGACGTTGGTCCTCACGGTGCTCACGGTCTTTGCGGGTACGTACGCCTGGGCGGACCAGAAACTGGACCGTACGGTGAACCTCGGCGCCCTCCCGGACCAGCCGCCCCCGGACAAGGGCACCACGTATCTCGTCGCCGGTTCGGACAACCGACAGAACCTGACGCCGCAACAGCGAAAGGCACTTCACACCGGCAACGACGACGAGGGCTCCTACGGCAACAGCGACTCGATGATGCTGCTGCACATCGGCGCCGACGGTGACACCCTGGTCAGTCTGCCGCGCGACAGTTACGTGACCATACCGGCGTTCACCGGCCCGAACGGCGTGCGGCATCCGGCGACGGCCAACAAGCTCAACGCGGCATTCTCCCTGGGCGGCGGCCAACTGCTGGCGGAGACCGTCGAATACAACACGGGCATTCACATCGACCATTACGCGGAGATCGGCTTCGGCGGCTTCGTCGATCTCGTCAACGCACTCGGTGGCGTCACCGTGTGCCTGGACCGGCCGATCGTGGACCAGGCCTCGGGGGCCGACCTCAAGGCGGGCTGCCGGAAGCTGGACGGCCGGGAGTCCCTCGAACTGGTCCGGGAGCGCCACCAGGAGGCGGGCCAGGACCTCAGCAGAATGGCGAACCAGCAGAGGTTCCTGGCCGCCGTCGCCCACCAGGCGGAGGCCCCGTCCACCCTCCTCAACCCGTTCCGGCTCTACCCGGCACTCGGCGCGGGCATCGGGACGCTGACCGTGGACAAGAACATGACCCCGTACGACCTGGCGCGGATGTTCCTGGGCCTGAAGGGGATTTCCGGCGGGAGCGGACACGAGTTGACGGTTCCGATCGCGGACGCGAACCACTACACACCGAACGCCGGTGACGCGGTGCTGTGGAACATGACACAGGCCAAGACCCTCTTCGGTGAACTGGAGAACGACCAGCCGGTCACCATCGGCACCAACGACGCCCACTCCGATCTCAACGGCGGCCAGCGCTCTTCCGCCGTCGACACGTGACGCCGCCCTGCCGGCCGAGAAGGAGACACAGTGAGAACCACTAGCCAGGCGCCGGAAAAGCGCAGGTTCATGAAGGAGATGGCGTACCTCGCCACCTTCGCGGCGGTCTCCGTGCTCACGCTGGTCGGGTGTGGAATGAGCGCGGCCTCGCCGTCGTCGCCCAGACCGAGCGCTATCACGATGCGGACGGTCACCGACGCGTCCGGCCGGACCGAGCCGGATCAGCCCATTCACTGCGGGGTCACCCACGCCGAACTGACCAAGGTCTCGGTCATCCGCTCCAACGGGTCCCTTGTCACCGGCTCCCTGGACATGGCGGCCGGTACGTGGACACCGTCTCACCCCCTCAGCCTCGACGCCCGCTACACGGTCACCGCGACGGCCACCGACTCATCCGGAAAGTCGGTCACCAAGCGTCTGAACATTGAGACGGTCAATCCGGCCGCCACCGTCACGGCGCAGTCCATCACCCCCGCCACTGGGGCCGAGGTCGGCAACGCACAGCCCGTCACCGTGGTGTTCACCAAGCCCGTGACCGATGAAGCCGCCGTACAGAAAGTGCTGTCCGTGACCGACACCGACCGCGTCACGGGAGCCTGGCACTGGATGACCAACCGGCGTGTCGACTACCGTCCGCGCACCTCCTGGCCGCTGGGAGACAAGATCACCGTAGAGGGCGACCTCGAAGGCGTGAACACCGGCAAAGGCCTCTGGGCGACCGGCGACTACACCCACTCCTTCACGGTCGACTCCGACGTCCACGCGGTAGTCGATCCCCACACCCAGTCCATGGCGGTCTACCGGGGCAGTGAACTGATCCGGACACTCCCTGTATCGAGTGGCGGGTCGCACTACCGGACCTGGGGTGGCTACCTGGTGGTGCTGGACAAGGAGGCGAAGATCCAGATGTCCTCGTGCAGCGTCGGACTCAGCTGCACCCCCGGAAATCCGGACTACTACAACCTGCCGGTCCTTTGGGACGTCCACTTGACCTGGAGCGGTACGTACATCCACGACGCGTCATGGGACAACGCGGCCATCGGCAGGGTGGACAACTCCCACGGATGCGTCCACCTCGGCGCATCAGACGCGAAGTGGTTCTACAACACCGTGCAGCCGGGAGATCTGGTCCGGGTCATCAACCCGTCCAAGCCGGTGGCGCTCGACAACGGGGACGGAGACTGGAACCTGTCCTGGTCGCAGTGGAGCATCCCCAACGCCACCCGGTGAAGACGACGGGCGTTACCCAGCAGGGAGCGTGAGCGCGTCGGCGGTCAGGTGGGGCAGCGTAGAGCGGGGGTGCCCGAGGAAGCCCCGGACGCGGGCCGTCTCCCGGCGGAGCCGTTGATCGGCGTGGCCGAGGAGCAGGGGCCAGGCCGGTCAGGTCGCCGTGGGCGATGCCGTGGTCCTCCCGGTCGCCCGCCATCGCGAGGAAGCGGTCGGCGAGGGCGTGGATGGCAGCCGAGTCGTGGCGGTGGCGGTGCGATCCACGAGATGAGGCCTGCGCCGTGGGCGGCGCTACCGGGCCGGAGGCGCCGGCGGGGCGGCCAGCGCCGCCGTCACCGCGCCCATGGACATCGTCTACCAGGTGCCGTTCGGGAGGGCGTAACAATAATGGAGGTACCGGTTGGGGCCGCACGCGGACTGCGGCGTCGGCAGGCGGAAGTCCTCTAAGCCCCAGGTGCAAGTGAGACGGCGATGGAACAGCGACCCACCCGCAGCGTCGAACAGCCGGACCTGCCAGGCGCCGCGTTCGACGACGGTGGCTCGGCGTGGGCTGTTGTCGATCAACAGGGCATCGTGACGGGATGGAGTGAGGGTGCCCGGCAGGTGCTGGGCTATCTGCCGGACGAGATCGTCGGCACGCCCGCCGCCCGCCTGCTCGATGAAGTACCTCCCTCGGAGACGCTGCGCGAGATCCAGGCCCTGAGGAGGTGGAGCGGTCGGCCGCGGCTGCGGCACCGGGACGGGCACCTGGTGGAGGCCGGTCTGCTCGCCCACCGTCGCACGATGAGGGATACGGGCCCGGACTGGCTTCTGATCTGTTCCCTCGCCGGCGCCGCCACCCCGCAGGACAAGCCGCTCACGGAGTGGGTGCTCAAGCAGTCGCCCAGCTTCGGGGCGCTTGTGTTCGACACACGTCTGCGCGTGCGCCGGGCCAACAGCTCCGCGGAGAGTGCGCTGGGCATCACCGAGGCGGAGATGCGCGGGTTGCGATTCTCGGAGTTCGACCTCCACCCGGCAGCCGCACTGTTGGAGCGAGCCGTGCACCAGGTGCTGGAAAGCGAGGAGTCGCAGCAGGTGGAGACCTACGCGCAGACCCCCGGCGAGAGCCGGGAGCATGCTTGGTCCAGCCTCGCGTACCCGGTGCGGGACGAGGGCGGCGCCGTGTGCGGAGTGGCTCTGGTGACCCACGACATAACCGAGCAGTACTGGGCACGCAAGCGGCTGCAACTGCTCAACGATGCCACCGTCCGGATCAGCAGCAGCCTCGACGTGGCGCGCACAGCGCAAGAACTGGCTGAGGTGGCCGTGCCGGAGTTCGCCGACTTCGCCACCGTTGATCTGCTCCCCGACCCCGACCCCGACCCCGACCCCGACCCCGACCCCGACCCCGACCCCGACCCCGACCCCGCCCCCGGCCCGGTGCCCGGAACCGCCCGACGGGGCGCTGTCCGCCTGCGCCGTGTGGCCCACCAGTCCGTACTCCCGGGCACTCCCGAGGCGGTCGTCCCCCTCGGCGAGGTGGACTCCTACGCCGCCGACACCCCGACTGCCGAGTGCCTCGCCACAGGCCGGGCCGTGCTCCACGCGAAGTTCGACCCGTCGAACACCGACTGGTCGGTGGGCCACCCGCGCCGGGAAGCCGCGGTCCGCGCGTTCGGAATGCACTCCGTCATGGCCGTGCCTCTCCGTGCTCGCGGCACCACCTTCGGCATCGCCGTCTTCATCCGCCATCAACGGCAGGAGTCCTTCAGCGAGGATGATCTGCTGCTTGCCGAAGAGATCACCGGCCGGGCCGCCGTCTTCATCGACAACGCCCGCCGGTACACCCGCGAGCGCGACACCGCGACGGCGCTGCAAAAGACCCTGCTGCCGCAACAGCTGCCGCGGCAGCAAGCCGTGGAGGTCGCCTCCCGATACCTGCCCGCCAGCGCGCTCGCCGGAGTGGGCGGCGACTGGTTCGACGTCATCCCGCTGTCCAGCGCACGGGTCGCCCTGGTCGTCGGCGACGTGGTCGGGCACGGCATCCAGGCGGCGGCCACCATGGGGCGGCTGCGCACCGCCGTGCGCACCCTCGCCGACGTCGACCTGTCGCCCGACGAACTGCTCACCCACCTGGACGATCTGGTCGTCCGGCTGGCGGCAGACGCGGACACCGGCGGCACGTCGCCGACCGACCAGGCCGCCGAGACCGCCGGGGGGTTCGGCGCAACCTGCCTGTACGCCGTCTACGACCCGGTCTCACAAACCTGCGCACTGGCCAGCGCCGGTCACCCCATGCCCGCCCTGGTCACCCCCGAGGGCACCGTGGACTTCCTGGACGCGCCCGTCGGCCCTCCGCTGGGCCTGGGCGGACTGCCGTTCGACGTCACCGAGCTCGCGCTGCCCGAGGGGAGCATCCTCGCCCTCTACACCGACGGCCTGATCGGGTCCCGCCACCTGGACATCGACCAGGGGCTGGCACGGCTACGGAAGGCACTCGCCCATCCCGCCGCCGACCTGGACGTCCTCTGCGACGCGGTGATCGGCACATTGCGGCCCGAGGACCGCACCGACGACATCGCCCTGCTCATTGCCCGTACCCACGCGCTCGACGCCCGGCACGTCGCATCCTGGGACCTGCCCGCCGACCCGGCCATCGTGGCCCGGGCCCGCAAGCTCGTCACCGCCCAGCTCGTGGCCTGGGACCTGACGGAGGCATCCTTCGTCACCGAGCTGGTGATCAGCGAACTGGTCACCAACGCCATCCGCCACGCCGCCCCGCCCATCCAGCTACGGCTGATCCACGACCGCCACCTCATCTGCGAGGTCTCCGACGCCAGCAACACCGCCCCCCACCTGCGCCGGGCCCACACCTACGACGAGGGCGGCCGCGGCCTGCTACTGGTGGCCCAGCTGACCCGCGGCTGGGGCACCCGCCACGCCGACACCGGGAAAACCATCTGGGCGGAACAGGACCTCGACGTACTCCAGCCCGTCATCTGAAGCTCCGCTGTCAGAGGCCTGCCCGTACCGGGTCACCGTGCCGTCCGCACCCGTTCTCCTGCTCGGGCCAGGCGGGGAAGAAAGGAAGGCTATATTCGAGAGGTGATCGACAAGGACGAGCACACCCCTGACTCCGCAGGGCAGCGCAAGCGGCATCGGCGCTCGGCCGATCCCCGCCGCCGGCACGATCCGGAACGCACCCGCCAGAGCATCATGGACGCGGCGAACGAGGAGTTCGGCAAGCACGGCTTCAAGGGGGCACGTGTCGAGCGGATCGCCGCCGCGGCCGGAGTGAACCACTCGCTGATCACCTATCACTTCGGCAGCAAGAAGGGCCTCTACGACGCCCTCACCGAGCGCTGGATCACCAAGGGCGCGACCATGATGGGCGGCGCGGAGCCGTTCGCCGAGATCGTCCGGGACTATGTGCGCTGGGAACACGACGACAAGTTGCAGATCATACGGACGCTGGTCCGTGCCGAGCTCGACGGCAAACCCCCTCCTCCCGACGCATGGGCGAACCGCCTGCTCGACGTCGTCGCCGAAACCCGGAAAAGGCAGGACAGGGGCGAGATCCGCGCCGATCTCGATGCCGGCGCGCTGACGCTCGCGTTCTTCGCCGCGACGATCGCGCCGGAAGTGCTGCCGCAGCTGGCCGCCACCGTCACCGGCGAGGATCCGGCCTCTGCCGAGTTCCTCGACCGCTACGCCGAGCAGCTGGCGCGCGTGCTCTACGCGCTCGCCGAAGTCCCCCGAGCAGGGGCCGGGGAGCCGGATGATCCCCCTCGGGGCATCGAAGAGGCGCAGGGCGGGGATCAGCCCAGCAGCTGACGGCGCCCCGGCTGCACATGGCAGCGGGCAGCCCATCGCATCCGGTCCGGCGGCCGTGGCTCTGGGCGAGAGTGTCGGTTCGGACCTCGATATGCGCACCCGTCGTACGGGCCGGGAACCGGGCCGCGCCGCAAAGGCGCTTGGCACCGGTCTGGGCGTCAGCTGAACGGGGCGTGCCCAAACACCTTTCGTTGAACGGAACGCGCCGTATCGCCGCGACTGGGAGCCGCGCATCATGGCCGGTCAAGGGACTGCGCCGCGGCCCGGCTGCGCGAGTCAGGGCGTCGGTCGCCGCGCAGGCGGCGCTCGGCCTGACCGCCGCTGAAGCCGGGGCTGGGCGTGGGAGCACTGGTCGAGGGGCCGCGGGTGGGTGAGCGGGCAACGCTCACCCACATCTCCGGGTCGCTGAAAAGGAGTTGTGTCATGGCGGGACGTCTGGCGGGAAGAATTGCCGTGGTGACCGGCGGTAGTGTCGGGATCGGTCAGGAGATCGCCCGGAAGCTGTCGTCCGAAGGCGCCGATATCGCGGTCGCCGATGTGGACGCGGCGAACGATACGCAGCGGATTGTCGAAGGGAACGGCCGCCGGTTCTTCAGCGCGAAGGTCGACATCTCCGACGAGGCACAGGTGAATGCCTTCGCCCCGGAGGTCCGGGATGCGCTGGGCCGCGTCGACATCGTCGTGAACAACGCGGGCATCGTGCCCTTCGCCGACATCGACGACGTGACGTTCGAGCAGTGGAGCCGAGTTTTCGCGGTCAACGTGAACGGAGCCTTCCTGACGGCGAAGGCTTTTCTCGAGGACCTCAGGCAGTCCCAGGCCGGCCGGGTGATCAACATAACGTCCGGGAGTTACTGGGTGAGCCCGCCGCCGTTCGTCGCGTACATCTCTTCAAAGGGCGCCCTCAACGGGTTCACCCACGTGCTGGCGGCGAACCTGGCGAAACACGATGTCACGGTCAACGCGGTCGCCCCCGGTCTGGTCCCGACCGCCAAGGCCCTCCAGAGCGCCGGGGAGGCCTTCTTCGACATGACCGTACAGATGCAGAACCTGAAGCGGCGGCAGACGACGGCGGACGTCGCCAACACAGTGGCCTTCCTGGCCACCGACGAAGCCGCGTTCATCACCGGCCAGATCCTCGCCGTCGACGGAGGACTCACGCGCCGTTGACGGTACGCTCTCGCCACTGTGCGCCGGGCCGGCGCTGGAACTCGTCGAGGCTGGAGCGCCGGCCCGCGCACCGGACGGCACCTTCACCGTGGGCATACGGCTGTGGCAGTGGGGCACGTCGGCCCCGTTGAGCGTCCCGCCGCGCACGGCCGCACCGCGCCTCGACTACGCGGTCGCCGTGGCCCTCGGGACGGGTCCAGGTCGCGGATCCGTCCCGAGGGCCACGGCCGGGCGCCGGACGCCGGTCATCCGGGCGGCTGACGGCGCGCCAGCTGCATGTGGGCGAGCAGCCAGCCGTCTCCGTCCGGCACCCACACCCGCGTGACCGCCGCCTGGACGACGAACGGCGTGGCATCGGGGATGTAGACGATGTGCATCTCCTGCAGGCAGCTGACGATCGCCACTCCGTCGAATCGCTGCACAGTGACGTCGAATGCCTCGATCTCGGTGATCCTGCCCATACGGGCCGTGTGCTCGAGGAAGGCATCCACGCCGTCGATACGTCCCACCGGGGAGTGCACGACGACGCATTCCGGGTGCAGCAGGGGGCGCATCGGATCCGGTCCGGCGGTCATGGCTTCGAGCCATGCGGCTTCCGCCAGCTCGACAGTGGGGGCTTCCCCGGGCGTTGCGGCCGGCGGGAGAGTGGGGGAATGGGTCACAGTTCCAGCTCCAGGGTGGGGGAGAGCGCGCGGGACGAGCAGGTGGCGAACATGCCTTCGGCGCGTTCGTCCGCGGTGAGCACGTCGTCGCGGTGATCGGGGTCGCCCGCCAGCACGCGCACCACGCACTCACCACAGATGCCCAGCTGGCATGAGTGCGGTGCGTCGATGCCGTTCTCCAGCAGGATGTCGAGCACGCTGCTTCCGGCGGGAACGGCGTATTCGGCTCCCGTGGAGGCCAGACGTATGGTGAAGCCGCCCGAGCCGCCCGCGTCGGGTTGCGCGGCGGCGCCGTCGTTGCTGAACCGTGCCTTGTGCAGGACCTGCGGCGGCCAGCCCATGGCTTCGGCTATGCCCAGTACGTGGTCGATGAAGCCTGCCGGGCCGCAGACGTAGACCGCTGTGTCCGGTTGCGGTTCGCCGAGGTCACGGGCCACGTCCAGGATCTGGGCGGGGTCCTCGTCGCCGAAGTGGAAGGTGGTGTGGGGGTTGTCGGTCAGCTCCGGGACAAAGGCCGCGTGGGTGCGGCTGCGGGCGCAGTAGTGCAGCGTGTAGTCGCCGCGCTCGGCGTCCAGTTGGTGCATCATCGCCAGCAGGGGGTGATGCCGATCCCGCCGGCGAACAGCAGGTGCCGGCGGGCCGTGACGAGGGGGAAGCGGTTGCGCGGTGCCGAGATCCGTAGCCGGTCGCCCACGTTGAGCGCGTGCATCGCCCGCGAACCGCCGCGGGAGCCCGGCTCGTTGAGTACGGCCAGGCGGTAGTGGCCGTACTCGGGCGGCCCGCACAGTGAGTACTGGCGGACCGGTCCGGAGTCGGTCCGGACATCGATGTGCGCGCCGGCGGTGTAGGCCGGGAACTCGGTTCCCTCCACCGGGGCGAGGTCGATCACCGCGATATCGGGGGTCATCAGGAAGTGAGAGACGACCACCGCTTCCGTCCACGTCACGGCCGCGTCCTTTCTCAGGCTCCGGCCGTGGACGCTGTCGCCGCGCCCTGTGCCGTACCCGGGGAGACGGTGTAGATGCCGGCGTCGACGTGGCGCGGAGGGCCGTCGAGGGTGCTCACGCCCAGCGGGTCGCGGCCGGCCTCGACGTCGGCGGCCATGGATTTGAGCATGCGACGGAGCATCACCACGCCGCGGTCGGTGGTTGCCAGGGTCTCCTCGGAGTGCATCGGGATCGCTCCCTGCGAGGCCTGTGCCTCACCGTCACCGGGGAACCGCTGCCGCTCCTCCTCGGCCAGCTCCCAGGGGTCCTTGCCGTTCTGCTGGAGGCCGAAGGCGAAGCGGTACACGCGCTCGGGGTCGCTGGAACGGATGGAGAAGAACACCCGGTGGTGGGTGTCGTCCATCGGGACGACCCACAGCATCTGGTCGGGCCCCTGGTCCGTGGCCAGGCTCACGTAGTCCGGCAGCCCGAAGGCGTTCGGCAGGTGGAGTTCCGCACGGAAGCTCCGGAGCGCGTCGTCGCCTGCCGCCTTGTCCCGGATGAGATGGTCGTACTTGGCTCCGAACTCGGTCCTGGTGTACGTGATGTTGTCCTGGGCGGCCTCCGGATCGAAGAAGGCCTCGGACAGTCCGGTGGTGGTGTCCGCGCCCATGACCTGGTTGCCGCTGTGGTTGGAGTGCAGCCAGCACACGTGCGAGGGTCCAGCGCGTTCTCGTACATGTTCAGCCAGCTGAAGTCCGACACCAGGCCGGTCGGCGGCAGCCCGGGAATCGGCCACGCGGCGTAGTACTGCTCGCCCTCGCCAAGGGGTTCCAGGGCGTCGTAGCGAGGGAGGGCGGGCTTGCGCTCAGGCGGTCCCATGTAGACGAACACCAGACCGTACCGCTCCTCGACCGGATACCAGGGCTGCCGCGCGACCTCGCGACGCCGGCCACGGTCCGGTTCCAGGATCTGCTCCAGGCAGTGACCCTGTACGTCGAACTTCCAGCCGTAGCAGCAGCGGATGCCGTCCTCCTCGACACGGCCGTAGTAGAGGCTGCTGCCGCGGTGGGCGCACCGTTCGAAGACGGCGCCGGGGCGGCCCTGGCCGTCGCGGAAGACGACCAGGTTCTCGCCCAGGATCCGCGTGCGGTGCGGCGTGTCGGAGGTGAGCTGTGCCGACACGGCGATGGGCTGCCAGTACCGCCGCAGTACCTCGCCCATCGGCGTGCCCGGGCCGACCTCGGCCAGCCGCGCGTCGTAAGACGGTGTCTCGCGGCCGTAACCGGTACCGGTGTCCATGGTGCTCGGTTCAGTCATGTTGATCTCCTCGACGTTGAGGGGGTGAAATCCGGGCTGAATGTCGTCACCGTCGCTTTTCGAGCGTCACGAAGGGCAGCCCTCCGGTGAGTGGGACGTACTTTCAGGTGATCCGCCGGCCGGCGCGCACCTCGGCGGGCCGAGTCCGAAACGGGAAGGCGACCGCAGTCGTGGGGGCCTGTGAGCCTGCCGGCGCGGTGCGGTGCGGTGAATGTCAGGCGTACCAGGGCTCATCGCGCAGGTGCCGGTCGAAGAACCGCTCGATGAGACCAGGGGTGAGGGGAACGTCCTTTTTCCCGGTGCCCGCCGCGTCACCCGACGACCACATCGTGGCGCGGAACGGCGACTCGTGGTTCTCCCAGGCCGCGGTGTTGAGGAGCCCGTGGTCGGCGCCGTGGACCAGGAGGAGGTGTGCCTCGGCGTCCGCGGCGACCAGCGCGTCGAACAGCCTGCGGCTCTGGCGGTGGCCGATGTGCAGGTCCTCATCACCGTGCAGCAGCAGGACCGGCGGGACACCCGGGCCGACCTGGTGAACCGGACTGGCCGCGCGGGCGATGTCGGGCAGGTCCGCGGGAGGCCCGCCGAGCAGACCCCGGGCCGGGTCGTCCGGATCCTTGTCGCCGAGGATGCCGCCGGGGATGGCGTCCTCGGCCATGGGTACCAGGTCGGTCGCCGGGTAACTCGCGACGACCGCCCGCACGGCGGGTGCGTCGCCGCGATCCGGCCGTGCCCCGGCGAAAGCAGCGAGCAGCGCCAGATGTGCCCCCGCCGAGCGGCCCCACAGGCCGATCGCGTCCGCGTCGAGGTCGTACTGCTCCGCGATCCGGAGCAGATGGCGCAGCGCGGCGGTCACGTCGTCGAACTGCGCGGGCCAGGTCGCGACCGCGCTGGACCGGTAGTCGATGTCGGCCATCGCGTAGCCCCGCTGCGCGAACATGCGCGTCAGCCGTGGTCCGTCGCCTCGTCGCTGCATCCGCCAGGCGGCCCCGGACAACCACACGATCAGAGGTGCCGGCCCGTGCGACGGCTCCGGCAGGTACAGGTCCATCTGGAGCTCGATCTCGCCTTCGGCGCCTTCCGCGCGGCCGAACACGATGTCGCGGACCACTCGGACACGCGGCGGGGGGGGGGAGCGTCTCAGCAGAGCCGGGCGCTTGGCTCAGACGCTCCCTGAAGCGCTTCCTGACCTCGGCGTTGTGGGCCAGCACGGCCGCGTCGTCCGCGGGGGTGGTCCTGGTCGGAACGTACATTGCCGCCGGCCTCCGCTCGCGATGCCGTAACTCAGCGGTTCCCTCATGGCGTTACCTCTCCTTGGCCGGGACTGCGGATTCCCGGCCGGTTGCACTCGCGTGCTACTGATCACGTTCACTTGGGGTTTCAGGCCTCGCGCGGCTCCACGCTGTCGCGTTCGCGGCACCTCTGGCCACAGGGGATGACAGCCGATGGCACGGTGCTGTCGGGCAGGCCGACGTCGGCCGCCCCACCTCTGCTGGGATTGGCAACGTAGCACCGAGAAGCCGCTCTGATTAATACCTCTGACAAAAGTTTGTCAGAGAATCCGCGCGGGCCAACGGCCGACGGCGGCCGCCCTGCTCGGTTTTTCGTTCAACGGCAGCTGCCGTTTCGTCCCGAGCCCAGTTCCCGCAGCATGGCTCGGCAGGACTTTCCCACGGGGCTTGCGCGCCCCGGCTCCGGACTGTCCGCGAGCCGCTGAATGGTCAGGAAGGAAGGTCATGTCCAGCCATGACACGACTGCCACAGTCGGGCCCGAGGCCCCGCACTGTCCGTACCCGCTGTACGCCCGGCTGCGGACGCGAGGAGTGACCTTCGTCGAGGAGGTCAACGCCTTCATGGTCACTCGGGCGGAGGACATCGACACGGTGCTGCGTGATGTCGAGACGTTCTCGTCGTGCGACGCGCTCGGCCTCCCGCCGCCCGAGCCGGGGAACGGGCCGGCGGAGACGGGGTTCTACCTGGTCACGAGTGATCCGCCGGAACACAGCCGGCGCCGCAGGTTGGCGCACAGGGCGTTCACTTCCGGCCGGATCGCTCGTTTCGAGCCGCAGATGCGGGCGATGTCCGTGGAGCTGATCGAGGGTCTGCGCGGGCGGGCAGAGGTCGACTTCGTGGCCGACTTCGCCGTCAAGCTGCCCATCGCCGTCATCAGCACTGTGTTGGGGGTCCCGGAAGCGGACACCGCTGCCATGCGGCGGCTCTCGGAGAAGGTGCTCTCCTTCCTCAACGAGGCCCCCGACCCGGTCGGCTTCATGCGGGCCTGCGAGGAGTTCGGTGCGCTCCTGGCGCCGGCGTTGGAGGCGGCGGCCGGTGTCGAGCAGGAGAGCACCATCCTGCACACGATCGCAGCGTCCGGGCTCGACGCTCAGGACGCCACCCGGTTCGTCATCGAGTTGCTGTTCGCCGGTAACGTCACGACCGCCGATGTCATCAGCAGCAGCACCAGGATGCTGGCCGAGGATCCGCGGCTGGCCGACCGGTTGCGGCAGGACCCGTCGCGGCTGACGACGTTCCTCGAGGAGTCGCTGCGCCTGGAATCGCCCGTTCAAGGGCTGTACCGGACCGCGACCCGTGACACCGAGCTCGGCGGCACGCCGATTCCGGCCGGCGCTCGCCTCCTGGTAAGTTTCGGCGCCGGCAATCGTGACCCGAAGCTCGCCGAGCGGCCCGACGAGATCGACCTCGATCGCGTTTCGCCCCACTCCCACCTCGCGTTCGGCCGGGGAGAGCACACGTGCCTGGGCCACGCACTCGCCCGTCTCGAGGCGCGCACCGCTCTGGAGGTGCTGCTGGGCACGGTACGACGCTTCGAGTTGGCGGTCCCACCGGACCAGCTCGACTACCAGCCCGACCTCCACGCCAGGCATCTGCGGTCCCTGCCGCTTCGTCTGTACTGGTCCTGAGAGACGGCGCCGACAGGGGGAGTTGAGCCGCGGGCCACCGTCCGTACCCATCCGCTCGGGCTGCTGTCGCACATCGAGGGCAAGAACTTCGCCGGCGGCCGGCCCAGGCCGGTCAGGCCCGGCCTGGGCCGATGCAGCGCCTGCTGTGCTACTTCCGGCCGACGCCGGCAACCTGACAGCCGGACGGCACCTCATCACTCGCGTGGTGCTGGAACTGGACGGCAAGGCGCCGCTCGTCGTCCCGGCCGACGCGGACATCGACCCAGCAACTGCCGCGGCCGGCTTCGCAGTTCGGCGCGCTCGTGCACACGGCTGCCCGCGACCACGTGCCGGCGCTCATCGAGGAAGCCCGCGCACAGGGCGCCGAGGTCCTGCCGGGCGGTTCGGCGGACGGACTCCACCTCCGGCTGACAGGCAGGTGAGCGGCACCCCATAGGACCCGCTCTTGTTCCTCGGCGGACAGGGGCTAAGCACTCATGAGGAAGCTCGTGCCGGTCAGTTCCTCGGACAGCGCCCACAGGCGTTCGGCCGCCGCCGGATCGCTCGCGGCAGCGGTAGGGCTGACCAGGGTGGGGCCGCCGCGCATCCCCGAGAAGCCGTTCGGCCCGACGTAACTCGCACCAGGAAGATCCTGGGTCGCGGCGAAGAGCGTCGGCAGGGCACCGGCCTCGGCATCCTGCGCGACCAAGCGGATGAACATGCGCAGCACCGGTTTTGGGGTGCGCAGCAGATTTGTCGCCGCGAGGCCGGGATGCGCGGCGAGCGCACGCACAGGTGATCCGATCTCGCTGAGCCGCCGCTGCAACTCGAGCGTGAAGAGCAGGTTTGCCAGCTTGGACTGGCCGTATGCCTCCCGGGCGTTGTAGGCGCCGTTGAGGTCCAGGTTGTCGAAGTTGATTCCGCTCACCCACTGGTGCGCAGCGGCGGAGACCGTCACGACGCGGTCGGTGATGTGCGGCAGCAGCAGATTGGTGAGCGCGAAGTGGCCGAGGTGGTTGATGCCGAAATGCGTCTCGAAGCCGTCCCTGGTGCGCCCCTCCGGCGCCATCATCACGCCCGCGTTGTTGATCAGCAGGTCCAGATCGCCGTCCCAGGAGGCGGCGAACTGACGCACCGATGAAAGGTCGGCGAGGTCGAGATGGCGGACCTCGTGGCTACCAGGGACCGTGGCCGCGGCCTCCCTGCCTTTGTCGAGGTCGCGCACGGCGAGCACCACATGCGCGCCGGCCTTGCCCAGGGCCTGAGCCGTAGGGACGCCCAGACCGCTGTTCGCGCCGGTGACGACTGCGGTGCGGCCGGTCAGGTCGGGCATCTGGCTGATGTTCCAGGTGCTTTTCATAGGGGCAACGCCCCGGTACAGGGCTTGATCCTTGTCACGGAGCCACTTTTGACCGTGCTCGCCGACTGACGCCAGCTGGCCTTTCGATCATCGAAATCCAGACCTCAGGAAGCGTCAGGCGTGGGCGGGAAGGCGCAGCGAGATGGCATCCGCGGCTCTGCGCACCTCGGGTGCCAGCCGGTCCAATTCCTCCGCTTCGGGTGCCAGAACGCCGAGCGCCGCGACGAACCGGCCCTCGGCGTCGAAGACAGGCGCGGCGACCGATGCCGTTCCGACTGTCAACTCACCCCGCGAGTAACCGACTTGCGCATCCCGCACCCCGGCCAACTCGGCTGCCAGCCGACCGGGACCGGCGATGGTCCGTGCCGTGTACCGGCGCAGCGACGTGCACTGCAGGACGCCGCAGACCCCCGGGTCGTCCGAGTAGGCCAGGATCACCTTTCCCACGCCGGTCGCATGCAGCGGGAGGCCGCCGGCCACCTGCGCCACATTCGTGACCGCCCGGGGCCCGGCGACCTTCTCGACGCACACGGCCTGGTGATGGCCGGCGACGGCCAAGTGAACGACCATGTGGGTATGGCCCGCCAGGGACTGCATGACCGGGCGTGCCGCGCGGCGCAGGCCACGCTGTCGCGGTGCGGCGGAGCCCAGTTCCCACAGCCCCATTCCGATCTGGAGGCTACCGTCGTCGTTCCGCTCCAGGGCGCCCTCGGCTATCAGCTCCCGTGACAGTCGGTAGGCGGTCGCCACCGGGATCCCCGACCGGCGTGAGATTTCCGTGAGCGTCATCGGGGCGGCGCTGCTTCGGCAGGCGTGCAGAATCGCGAAAACACGGCTCGTGCTGCTGCGGCCCGGCTCATTCGAGGTTGGCATGATTGCGCCGACGCCGTCTCAGATCGCCGCTCGAAGGCCGAGGCGTCGGTGAACGGCCTCGCAGGGCGCGGGCGTGACGGTGACGCGGGTACGCCTCTCAAGACCGCCAGGGCCGCCCCAGCCGACGGTGACCTCGGTGCCGGGCTCGGCGTACTTCCGCGACGTCGTGAAGTGTTCGTCCGACTGCGGCCGTGTGCTGTGAAGATCGAAGGCCACGGGTTCTCCCTCTCTTGGATCGCCAGGAAGGGGCAGGCCAGGGGGCGAGATCCGGGCGAAGGCCCCGCGCCGACGATGGGGGTGCCTCCGGCGGGCGTGGTGGGTGGGTCGGTGGGGGGGGGGTGGGTGGGTCCAGCTCCAGGGGGAGCGCCAGGTACGAGCAGAACCGGGGCGCGACCATCGAAGCGCCGCGGTGAGTCTCAGAGCACGACGTCGACCCGAGCCGGGCGGCGGACCATGACCAGGCCCGGAGCGGGCTCACGGCGATAACCGGGAGCGAGCCGCAGCTTGGGGAAGCGTTCCAGCAGCTGCTCCAGGACGACGCGGGCCTGCAACCGGGCCAGTGGTGCGCCGAGGCAGGTGTGGATGCCGTAGCCGAAGGCCATGGGAGTGGCCTGTCCCGCCGGGCGGTCGAGAGAGTAGTCGGCGGCGTCGGCGCCCCAGGCCCGATCGTCCCAGTTGGCCGACTGGAGGCTGACAGCCAGGCGGTCGCCGGGTTCGACGGGGCAGCCGGAGATCTCCCGCTCCTGCGTCACGGTGCGCAGCACGTACTGCAGGGGTGCGTCGTGGCGCAGCGACTCTTCGATCGCCGTGGGGATGAGGGACCGGTCGGCGAGCAGCCGTTCCCAGTGGCTGCGGTCCGCCAGTAGTTCGTGGAGGAGGTTGGTGATCAGACTGGCAGTGGTGTCCGTGGCGGCCACGATCAGCTGGAAGGCGTGAATGACGGCCTCGACCGGGGTGAGCGGCGGCTCGCCGTCAGCGGGGTGCGCGAGACCGTCCAGGACACCCTCCCCGGTGGCCGGGGCGGCAGCCAGGGCGGCGAACTGCTCTCCGAGGTAGCGGGTGAGTGCCACGAACTCCGGCATGTCGATCGACACCTGTGGGATGACGTCGTCGATCGCGTCGGCCCACTGTTGCAGGCGGTCCCAGTCCTCCTCCGGCAGACCGAGGAAGGCGTACACCACACGGGTCGGTACCTGACGGGCCAGGTCGTGGTAGATCTCGGCCTTCTGGCCGGGCTGCCACGCGTCGAGGACATCGGTCACGATGTCGCGGACGCGTGGTTCCTGCTTGCGGACCACGGCGGGAGCGAACCAGCGCCTGAGACGGGCGCGCAGCGCCGTGTGGTCGGGCGGGTCCAGCATGGTGATCGTCGCCGCAGGCAGGTCGGCTGTCCTGGCACCGCCTTCCAGGGCGAAGTTGTCGATGGACGAGTACGCCTCATGGGCGGTGAGGATGTCCCGTACGTCGTCATGGAGAGTGAGAAAGTGCACGCCGGGGCGTGGCTGGGACACCGGGCAGCGGTCGCGGGCCTCCGCGAGCCGGGCCGCGGGATCGGCATTGTGGGCGGGGTCGAGCGGATCGTAGGGAGCGAGGTGCGGCAGAGTCACGGTCACGTCCTCACGTAGCGGGTGTCGTACGGGCAGGGGCGGGGATCGGCGCTCCAGCTCCGAGGCGCTTGAGTTTGATGACGGGGAGCCGATGATTGACGGCCACGGCGGTTGCCGTACCACCGTCATGGCGCCATCTCAGCAGCGCACTGCGGTCGTCCACCGATCCGGCGAGGACTTCGGGGGTTCCGGTGAGGGGGAGTTCGCCGCTGATCTTGATATCGAGTCCGGACTGCTCGGTCCAGAAATACGGGTCGGGCCGATAGGGCCGCGCCGACTCCCCGTGCAGCAGGCTCGCCGCGGCCGCCCTTCCCTGCTCGACCGCGTTGGTCCAGTGGGGAGTCCGGCGCCCCTGGCGCGATACGACGTCTCCGGCGGCGACGATTTGGGGGGCGACGCGGCAGCACGCGTCGGCGACCAGGCCGCCGCCCGCGTCCAGGGCCAGGCCGGAGTTCTCCAACCAGTCGGTGTTGGGCACATCGCCGGCCGCGCAGACGATCACGTCGGCCGTCAGGACCGACTCCCCGCAGCGCACGCGGTGTTCGTCGAGCACTTCGACGCCGTCCGGTGCGACCCGGATCCGTATGCCGTGGTCACGGGCGGCCGCGACGGCGAGATCGGCCACCCACGGCCCGAGCAGCCTGAGCAGCGGTGGTACGAGGTCGACGACGGTGACCTCCAGGCCGAGGGCACGGCAGGTCCCGGCGACCTCCATGCCGAGGAAGCCACCGCCCAGCACGATCGCGCTGTGGGCCGCGGCCAGCCGGGAGGCGAGGGCCGAGGCGTCGTCCAGGGTGCGTACCACCAGGTCGCTGTCGCCGGTGAGGCGGCGTGCCCGGGCACCGGTTGCGATCACCAGCCCGTCGTACGGTATGTCGGTGCCGTCGGCCGTTGTCACCAGACGGTCGCGCGTGTCGAGCCGCACGGCCCGTGCTCCGGTACGGAACTCGATGTCCTCGCTCGGGAGCGGCAGCAGAGCCGACTCCGCGGACTCCCGGCCTGCCAGCACGCCTTTTGAGAGGGGAACGCGCGAGTAGGGCGGATGAGGCTCCTCGGAGAGCACGGTCACCTGGCCGTCGTAGCCCTCGGTACGCAGGCTCTGCGCCGCCGTGACCGCGGCGATGGACCCACCGACCACGACGATCCGTTTCACGGCTGCACCTTCAACGCCGCGACGGGACATACCCGAACGGCGGCCGCGACGACACTTTCGTACTCCGAGTCCACCTCGTCACGCGTCAGGTGCAACTCGCCCTCGTCGTCGAGGCGGAACACCTCGGGGGCGGTCTGTTCGCACAGCCCGTGGCCCTCGCAGCGCTCGAAGTCGACCACGATTCGGGTCATCTCACTGTCCTTCCATGCGTACGGTGACGGGAAGCGAAGCGGTGGCGCTCGCACCGCCGGGCTGGTTCGAGGCCTGCCGGCCACCGCCGACGAACGGCGGCCGGTGGGCGACGAACCCGCTCGGACCGGCAGCATCGTGGACTTTCCGGCCTCGGCCGCCCGACCTCTGCTCAACCGGGAACGTAGCACCCAGATGTCGCTTTGATTAATACCTTCGACAAAAGTTTGTCGGAGCGGCTCGGTGTGGGTCGGCGCCGCGAAAGATCGAGACGGCGTCCGTCATCGCCACCGGCAACGACAGCGTCAATGTCGGGCGCGGAACACACGTGCTGGGCCAGAGTTCCATGCTCGAACCGCGCATGCGAGCAGGTCTGCTGGGCCAGGTCGCGCCGGTCGGGGGCGGGGGTGTCGGCCGGTGTCGGTCGAACCGCTCGACGAGCGAGCGTGCCGCTCTTCGACCGTCGCCCGCGGGACCATCGAAAGTAACCGCAGCTTCCTGACAAATGTTTGTCAGAGCTGTTCAGCGAGGCGAGTCGCGGTGCTACGTTGTTTGCGTCGCGGAGGCGGAGCGGTCGATGACGCCCCGTCCGACGGCGCCGGGTCCTCGGTGCGTCGTCCTCCGAGAGAGCGTGACGACCGAGGAGCGTCGCCCTGAGCGGGAACACAGTCGCCGATAGAGGCCGGGCAGCGCATCGAAGTTCTGGCCACCCCCTGCCGCCCAACAACAACGCCACCGTCACCGCCGGTGCCGAGTGGCATGCGGTCTGATCATTTTTCAGCTGACAGAACCGGTTGTGAGTCCGGTAACACGCATGGAATGAGAACGACATGAGGGAACCGCTGAGCTACGAGATCGCCCGCCGAGCCACCGAGGCGGCCGTTGAGGCGGCGCGTGCCGAGGGAGAGCGAATCAGTGTCACTGTTGTCAACCGCAGCGGCATCACGAAGGCCGTGCTCGCTGACGACGGCGCCGGGCCGATCGCGGTCTCGACGTCGCGCCTGAAGGCCTACACGGCAGCGGTCATGGGCATGACGACCGCCGACTTCGCCGAGGCGGCCGCGAGCCCGGCCATGAAAGCGAATCCGGTACACCTGGTCGACCCCCTGCTGCACCCGGTGCCGGGGGGATTCCCGATCGTCGCGGACGACGGCGAAGTCATCGGCGGCATCGGGGTGGGCGGGGCCCATGGGGGTGTGGACGCCCGCATCGCGGCCGAGGCGCTGAAGAGCATTGCCGACCTGCTGACCTGAGGGTCGATCGTAGGCAGAGAAGAGGGTGATCGAGGACGTTCTCGTGGCCCTGGCCACGAGAACGTCCTCGTGGCCAGGGCCACGGCACTCGATGTGCCCAGGACATGGCGACAGAAGGGATGAACGGCATTGACCGCCAAGGTGCACCGTCGGCTGCCACGCCCAGCTGAGCTTCGTGAGCTGTTGCGCCCCGCTCCGATCCAACTCAACGGCACGGAGCGCCGGCTGGCGCGAGCGGCTTCCATCGCCGACCTTCGCGCTCTCGCCCGACGACGGGCGCCCCGGGCGGTCTTCGATTCGCCGACGGAGGGGCCGGGGTGGGGGAGCTCGCGCTGCGTCGAGCTCGGGAGACCTTCCGGCGCCTGGAGTTCCATCCGTCGGCGCTCCGCGACGTCTCCCATGTGAGTACGGAAACGGTGATCCTCGGCAGACCGTCCGCCCAGCCTTTCGGGTTCGCTCCCACCGGCCTCACGCGCGTGATGCACACCGGAGGGGAACGAGCCGTCGTCGCCGTCGCCGAGCAGGCCGGGATTCCCTACGCCCTGTCCACGATGGGCAGTACCACGATCGAGGACACGGCGGCGGCCGGCCCTCAGGCGCGGAAGTGGTTCCAGCTGTTTCTGTGGCGTGATCGGAGCTCGGCCAAGGATCTGGTCGACCGTGCGGCCGCGGCCGGGTACGACACGCTGATCCTCACCGTGGACACCCCGGTCGCCGGGACTCGGCTGCGCGACGTGCGCAACGGGCTCACCGTGCCCCAGCAGCTCACGTTGCGTACCTTCGTCAACGGAGCCCTTCACCCCCGTTACTGGTTCGACCTGCTGACCACCGAGCCACTCACCTTCGCCAACCTGGCGGCCTCCGGGGGCACGATCGCCGACCAGATAGGCCGCGTCTTCGATCCCGCGATCACGATGGCCGACCTCGAATGGCTCCGCGGCCACTGGCAGGGCAGCCTCGTGGTCAAGGGCATCCAGTCGGTGCCTGATGCCCAGCGAGTGGTTGACGCCGGCGCGGACGGCATCGTGCTCTCCAGCCACGGCGGGCGGCAGTTGGACCGGGCCCCCGTACCCGTCGAGTTGGTCCCGGCCGTGCGCGAGAGGCTGGACGGACGGGCGGACATCCTGGTCGACACCGGTGTGACGACCGGTGCTGACATCGTGGCCGCCCTGGCGATGGGTGCCAACGCCACGTTGGTGGGTCGTGCCTTCCCCTACGGCTTGATGGCCGGCGGTCAGCGTGGGGTCGCTCGTGCCGTGGAGATCCTGTCGCGTGAGGTCGTCCAGACCATGGCACTGCTCGGGGTCAACAGCGTCACCGAACTACGCCCGGAGCACGTCTCGATCCGCTTCCCCTGACCACTGGGGCGACTGCGCCCGCCGCGCCGGCGCCCGGCCCTGAGTGCGACCTACACCGACTGACAACTGTTCATCAAGCTCGGTAGAGAGTAGTGAGAGTATGGCCAACGAGATCAGCACCCCCGTCACCGCGGAGGTCACGTGTGCTGGTGAGAACGTCACCGTGGCCGGGCTGAACGCGTATCTGTCCCGCCCGTGGGAGGCGGCCTCCACAGGCGGCATGTTGCTGTTGCCGTCGATCAGCGGTATCTCGCCGCAGTTGCGCGAGTTCGCCGACGGCCTGGCCGCCGCTGGAGTCACCGCGCTGGCCTAGGACATCTGGCGCGGTCGGCCCGGCAGAGATGACCCGTCACAGATGGAGACCCAGTCTCAGTGGGCGTCGGAACTGGATGACGAGTCCAGCCTGACCGAAATGGGCAAGCTGCTCGACCACATGTTTGACGAGCTGGGTTGCCGACAGGTCGGTGTGATCGGCTGGTGCATCGGCGGCCGGTTCGCGCTGCTGCTCGGCGGAGGGGACAGCCGGTTGGCGAACGTCGTCGCCTATCACCCCACCGTGCCGGGCTCACCCGCACCGAACCACACCCTGGATGCCACCGAGTTCACCGCCCGGATCGCCGGGCCCGCCATGATCCTCTATCCAGGCGCGGACGAGGTGGTGCCGGTGGAGAGCTTTCATCGGCTGCGGGACGCCCTGAACTCGCGGACCACCGGGCCGAGCATCACCCATGTCTACCCCGGAGCCGGGCACGGCTTCACAGCCCGCGCACTGCACGGCGACCCGGTCAACAAGGCGGCCACCGACCTGTCCTGGCCCCAGGTCATCGCGTTCATCCGGGCCACCACCCTGCTCTGAGCGGACTCGTTGAGCAGGACATACGATCGCCGATGACCGAGCCCCCTTCCGCGAATCCGCGGAAGGGGGCTCGGTCATCGGCCACGACGTCCTCTAGTGCCCCGGCAGGCAACGTTTGCCCGTTGAGGAGCGGCGTCCGGTGCGTGCTCTCGGCGTGCCGGCCGGAAGGCTCCGTCGATGGACCGGACGTACTTGGGCTTTCGGCCGGTGCGGCGAGTGGGGGCACCTCCCACGCCTTTAAGGCAGTGGGGGAGCGTGCCGGGCGTCGCGACGGGGCGAACGTTGCCTGTCGGGGCACTAGCTGAGTGCTCCCGTCGTGACGGTGACCGGGAGGCTTTCCAGACCCCGGATGACGTTGTTGAGGTGCCGTCGTGGTGTGCCGGCCAGGTGGATCGCCGATACGCGATCCAGCAGCGCCGACAGGATCGCGTTGCCCTCCAGCCGTGCCAGTCCCTGGCCGGCACAGGCGTGCACTCCGGAGCCGAACCCGACGTGGTCCATCGGCGCCCGGCCCACGTCGAACTTGTCCGGCTCCGGCCACTTGCGCGGATCCCGGTTGGCCGAACCGAACAACATCGCCACCTGAGCCTGCGGCGGGATCGTGACGCCGTCGATCTCCACCGGCCGCGTCGTACGGCGGAAGAACACCTGCACCGGTGATTCGAACCGCACGACCTCCTCGAAAGCGGAATGGAGCAACGTCCGGTCGGAGCGCAGGGCCGTCCACGCGGTCGGGTGCTCGGCGAACAACCACAGCGCACTGCTGATCGCGTTGATGGTCGTGTCCATGCTCGCCACCAGGTACGCGCGCAACAGCTGTCCCACCTGGTGCTCCTCGATCACGCCCCGGTCGGCCGCCTGATACAGCGCCTCGCCCCAGCCACCCGGCGCAAGGTTGTCGCGGTTCATCATCGAGATGAGCTGCTCGAGCAGCCGGTGGGAGACCTGCACCGACGCCGTCGTCCGCTCGTTGAGGGGACCGAAGGTGTTGAAGAACGCGTCGGCGAATACGAGCACCTCGTCCCGCGCGCTCAGGGGCATCCCGATCAGATCCGCCACCACTGTCAGCGGGAACACCCGCGCCAGATCATCCACGACGTCGAATGAACCGCGGGCCACCACGGCCTCGACCAGCTCAGTCGCACGCCGGGCTATGCCGTCTCGCAGCCCTGCCAACGCACGCGGGGCCAGGCTCTCCGAGAGCACCGCGCGCAGCACTTCGTGCTCCGGCGGGTCCGTCGCCAGCACACCACCTCGGCGGCGTTCGTTCAGCGACGGCTCATAGCCCACGCTGTCCACGGAGGAGAACCGTTCGTGGTCGCGCAGCGCCGCCCGTACGTGCTCGTACCGGGGCAGGGCCCAGCAGTCGTAGCGCTCCAGGTACACAGCGGCGCCCGTCTCCCGCAACACCGCATAGGCGGCGTAGGGATCGGTCAGGACATCGTCGGCGAAGATGTCCACATCGGATACCGGAGTAGCGGCCGTAGTCATCCTTGACTCCCATCATTCATCGCGGTGAACCGCAGGTCATGCGCAGCGCCGGGCCGGCTCCCGGGCCGGCGCTCTTCTCAGGCGCCGATCATGTTGAAGCCGCCGTCGGCGTTGAGGTAGACACCGGTCATGTGGGAGGCGTCGTCGGTGGCGAGGAAGAGGGCGGTGCCCGCGAGTTGGGCCGGGCCGGGGATGCGGCCCATCGGAGTCTTGGCGATCATGTCCTCGCGGCGGCCGGACTTCCAGTCCGCCCGGTTCAGGAGCGTCTCGGTCTCGATGAAGCCGGGTGCGAAGGTGTTGACCCGGACGACGGGTGCGAAGGCCTGGGCGTAGGACTTGGTGATGCCGAGGATGCCGTACTTCGCGGCGGCGTACTGCGGCGCCCGCGCGCTGCCGCGCACGATCACGGTGGAGCCGATGTTGACGATCGAGCCGTGGCCCTGGTCCAGCATCCGGGAGCCGAACTCGTGCGTGCAGAGCATGGTTCCCTTGATGTCCACGGCGAGTACGTGGTCGATGGACTCCTCGGTGAGGTCCCGCCAGGACATCTGGTCGCCCGCCACGTCACCGACGTTGTTGACCAGTACGTCGAGGCCGCCGAACTGGATGAAGACCTCCTCGGCCATGCGGACGACGTCGGCGTGGACGGCGATGTCGGCCTGCACGGTGAACGCCTCGCCGCCCACCTCCTTGATGCGGGCGACGGTCTTCTCGGCTCCGGCGGCGGAGCTGCGGTAGTGGACGGCGACGTTGGCGCCCTCCTGGGCCGCGCGGACGGCGATCTCGGCGCCGTAGCCGGTGCCGGCGCCGGTGACCAGGACCGTGCGGCCCTCGAAACGGCGGGGGATGGGCATGGGGGGCGGGGTGTGGTCGGACATGCGGGTCCTTGTCTGCGATGGTCGGACGAGGGTTCCGGGGGCGGGGGACACAGACAGCCGGCGGGCTGTCGCGGCTCTCAGCCCCCGGACGGCCGCTGGGCGGGGCCGGTGAAATGCTGGCGGATCTCGCCGATGCCCTCGATGCGGCTGACGAGTTCGTCCCCATCGGTGAGGTAGCGCGGCGGGTTCATGCGGTTGCCGACGCCCGCCGGGGTGCCGGTGAAGACCAGGTCACCAGGGAAGAGCGGCAGCACGGCCGAGAGCCGGGCGATGAGCTCCGGCACCGGGAAGATCATGGACTTGGTGCGGTCCTGCTGGACGACCTCGCCGTTCAGCAGCCCGGTGATCTCCAGGTCGTCGGGGTCGTCGAGTTCGTCGGGGGTGACCAGGACAGGGCCGATGGGGCCGAAGCCGGGGAAGGACTTGCCCAGGCTGAACTGGGCAGGTTTTCCCCGGAGTTGGGTGACACGTTCGGAGAGGTCCTGACCCACGGCCAGGGCGGCCACCGCTTTCCAGGCGTGGTTCTCGCTCACCTGGTACGTCTCGCGGCCGATCACCGCGACGAGTTCGACTTCCCAGTCGACCTTGCCCCGGGGGAGGGCGACGCTGGTGTGCGGACCGGTGACGCAGGCCGGGAACTTGGTGAAGACGAGCGGCTCGTCGGGCGGAGTGAAACCGGCTTCCGCGGCGTGCGGCGGATAGTTGAGGGCGACGGCGAACACCTGGCGGGGGCGCGGCACCGGCGCGCCGAGCGCGATGGGGTCGACCGGGATGTCGTATGCCTCCTCGGGCAGCCCGGCCGCCCAGTCGCGTAGGCGTGGCCAGTCCTCCAGCAGTGCCATCGGGTCGGTGGGCAGTCTGCCGTGCGAGGCCCAGCGGACGTTCGCGGCCCGATCGCCGCTGACCACGACGGTGTGGCCGTCGAGGACGCCGAGCCTCACCAGTCCACCTTCTCGGGTACGGGGGTCCCACGCCCCTCCTGCCAGCTGACGATGGGGGTGCGCAGGACGCCGAGCCGCTCTACCTCGGCCTCGACGACGTCGCCGGGCTTCAGGTACATGTCCGGGTCGCCGCTGAAGCCGGCCACGCCCTGGACGGTGCCGGTGGTGATGAGGTCGCCGGCGCTGTAGCCCTGCGGGGAGTGGTAGGCGACCAGGTGCGGGATGGAGACCGACATGCGGCTGGTGTTGGACTTCTGCCGGACCACGCCGTTGACCCGCAGTTCCATGTCGAGGTGCTGCGGGTCGGGGATCTCGTCGGCGGTGACGATGTACGGGCCGACCGGGCAGAAGGTGTCGATGGCCTTGCAGAAGGAGAAGACGCCGGACTCCATCTCGCGGCGCTGGATGTCGCGGGCGGTGATGTCGTTGAAGACGACGTAGCCGGCGATGTGGTCGGCAGCGTCGTCGACGCCGAAGAACTTGCCCGGCTTGCCGATGACGACGGCGATCTCCAACTCGTAGTCCAGCTCACTGGTCAGGTGCTCCGGGTAGATGACCGGCTCCTCCGGGCCGACGATCGCGTCGACGTTCTGGAAGAACACGATGCCCTTGTGCATGGGGTGCGACCAGTCGACGTTCTTCGACTCGTCCTCGTGCTCACGGAAGTTGCCGGACGTGTGGAAGAACTTCTTCGGCACGATCGGCGCGCGCAGCTTCACGTCGTCCAGCCGCAGCCGCTCACCGGTCTCCAGGACCTCGCCGTCGCGCTCGAAGTACTCCCGGGTGCTGCCGACTTCGAGGGGCAGCACGAGCCGTTCCTCGAGTTCCAGCCTGCCGACCCGCCCGTCGTCGAAGGTGATCAGCTTCACGATTTTCTGCCTTCTTTCGAGGAGTGAAAGTAATATTCACTGTGTGAACTTGGAGTTGAGTATTGAAGGGTCATCGTGGACTGTCAAGGCGTCGCCAGGGGCCAAGGCGTTGCCAGGGACTGAGGTCCGCGGTCATCGGAACCGGATGCGCTTGGCTCGCCCAGAAATACGCGCAACTGCAGAGCGAGCATCGAGTAGTAGCCGACCAGCGTCGTCAGCTCGAACACGCCTCGCTCTCCGGCCGCGCTCACGGCGTCGGTGTACTCGTCGTCGTTCAATGTGCCGCACCGCAGCAGTGCTGTCGTCGCCCGCAGGGCAGCGCGCTCGGCCGGCTCGGTGAGTTCCGGCATCCCGCCGGCGCGCAGTGCGGCCATCTCCGATTCGGCCAGGCCACCGCTGGTGCGGCCGACGGCCTCGTGAGCTTCCCGCTCGAAGGCGCTGCCCCAGTGGGCGGCCACGGCGAGGATCGCCATCTCCCGCACGCGATCGCTCAGCGAGGAGCGGTAGCGCACGGCCGCGCCGAGGGCCTGCGTCGCGAGACCCACCGGAGGGCTCAGCAACATGGCGTTGAAGGGGCCACGCAGCCGCCCCTCCTGGTCGGTCAGTGGGAACGCCTGCGGCCCCGAGGCGCGGGCGCCGCCGGTGATGGCCCGGTAGACCTCGGCCTGCTCCTCGTCCAGTTCACCGGGCAGCAGCCCGGCCAGTCGTACTCCCATTTCCGTCCTCCTCGTCGTCCCGTGGCGGGTGAGTCTGATGCCGACTTCCATACAATGAAAGTGACGTTGCTCCGTCGTAGCGCCCACCGTGCCCAGCAGACAGAAAGCGAGACCTTTCGTGCCGCCGCGTGAAGAACCGACCAGCTCCCTGCCCGCCGACGGCTCCGCGGCGTCCAAACGCAGCTACCACGTCGAGGCGCTGGCCAAGGGGCTGCGGCTGCTGGGGCAGTTCTCCGAACAGCGGTCGTCGATGAAGCTGACAGACATGGCCGTCGAGGCCGGGGTGCCGTTGCCGACCGCCTTCCGGATGGCCGCCACCCTGGTGACCGAGGGGTTCCTGGAGCAGCTGCCGGACGGCGCCTATCGTCCGGCCCCCAAAGTCCTCACGCTGGGCTTCGCGGCGTTGCGCGGCATGGACGTGGTGGAACTCGCCGACGGGCCGCTGCGCCGGCTCGCCGCGGCGACGGGCCAGACGGTCAACCTGGGCACCCTGTCCGGCGACCAGGTGCTGTACCTGATCCGGCTGCGCAACAACGACCTGGTGACCGCGAACATCCAGGTGGGCTCGCGGCTTCCGGCGGTCAACACCTCCATCGGAAAGGTCCTGTTGAGCAGCCTGGACGACGCCGAGCTGGACAAGCGCCTCACCGAAGAGTCCTTCACCGGGGCGACCGGCCCCAACGCGATCCGGTCGCCGGCGGAGCTGCGGCCGGTGCTGGCGCACATTCGCGAGCGGGGCTGGGCGGTGCAGGACGAGGAACTCGCCTACGGGCTGCGCTCGGTGGCCGCGCCCCTGCGTGACGCCTCCGGTTCGGTGGTGGCCGCGGCCAATGTGGCGGTGCCCGCGATGGGGTTTCCCGTCACCCGCCTGCTCGACGAACTGCGCCCGCGCCTGCTGAACACATGTCAGGAGATCACGCGGCTGCTCGGCGGAAGTTGACGGACGAGGCAGCCTGCGGTGCCGTCCTGCCCGGTCGGCTCCTGACTCAGACGAGGGTGCGGCCGCCGTCCACATAAAGCACCTGCCCCGTGATGAATGACGCGCGCGCCGAGGCGAGGAAGAGCACGGCGCCGACCACGTCCTGCGGGGTGCCCAGGCGTCCTGCCGGGACCAGGCTGAGCATTTCCTCGCGCATCCCCGGCCTGTCCAGGTACTCGCGGGTGAGTTCGGTCTCCGTGTAGCCAGGGGCGACCGCGTTGACGGTCACACCGTCGGCGGCCCACTCCCGGGCCATCACCTTCGCCAGCTGGTCCAGTCCGCCCTTGGTCGCCGCGTAGGGGGCATGGTGCGGGTGGGCGAGCCGGGAGGAGACCGAGGAGAAGAACACCATGCTCCCGCGCCCTGCCCGGCGCATCAGACGTCCCGCCGCCCGCCCTGCGTAGAAGGCGCTCGACAGGTTCAGCGTGAGGATCCGTTCCCACGTCTCGTCCGGTGTGTCGACCACCGCCCGGCGGTCGTTCGTTCCCACCGCGTGCACCAGCACGTCCAGCCCGCTGAGCGCATCCGCCGCCGCCCGGACGGCTTCCTCGCAGGCCGTCGAGGACGTGACATCGGCCGGAATCACGTGCACATCGGCGTCCGCGAGTGCCGGATCGTCCCGCAGTGCCTTGAGCTTCGCCTCGTCCACGTCCACGACGGCCAGGTGTGCCTCGGCCTCCGCGAGCCCTCGGGCGCAGGCGGCACCCAGGCCGCCGGCCCCTATGACGAGCGCCCGGCTGCCTTCCAACCCCAACCACGTCATGGTCACACTCCTTCACTTTCGTACAACGAAAGTAGCTTTTACAAAGACGATAAGCCGTCCGGTGATGCGATGTCTATTGCGGAGGTGCGTCTCGACCGAGCAGGAATGACACGAAGCGGTGGTCCGGATCCCACCGGTCACGGATGGTCTTGAGGCGCGACAGCGCGTCGGGGGAGAAGTAGGCGTCGGGTCCCAGGCCGCGGGATGCCATGGAGTCGGCGCTCATCTGGCTTCCCATGGCCACCGGTTCCAGCCGCCGGGTGTGGTCGATGACCCATGCCTGCATGTCCGCGTCCCGGCTCGGGTCGTCCCATACCGCGACCAGTTCGACCAGGGTCTCCCCGAGGAAGGAGAAGGCCATGTCCGGCAGTTCGGGGTGGCCGACGAGGTTCATCCAGTTGACGTGGGACCGGGGAGAGGGGATCGAGGTGAGGGCTGCGTCGAGGGCCGGAACCAGGGCGGATGCCGACGCGTTGGACATGATGTTGTCGTGGGCGTACCGGAGGCCGGCCGGGTAGAGGTCATCCACGCCCGTGACGTCCTGCATGCCCCCGACCGCGACGGGGTCGATGTGCCAGATCGCCTTGTCCCGCAGGGGCGCGTTCGTGAAGGGCGCGAGCGCCTCGTCGGCCTCGCGCTCGGAGTCGGCGAAGGCGTACAGACCCAGCAGCATCGTCGGGCCGTCCGGGGAGCCGGCCACGTGTTGGGTGATGCAGAGGGACGGATCCACGATCGGTGACATCTCGTGACGGATCCCGTGCAGCCAGCCGAAGAGGTCACCACGTATCGCGAGCGGGTAGTTGTGCGCGGTGGCTTTGATCACGGCCGGCTTTGGCCGCAGTTCCAGGTGGAAGGCGGTCACGACGCCGAAGAACCCGGGTCCGGCGCCGCGGGCCGCCCAGTAGAGATCGCTGTTGTGCGACTCATCGGCCCGGACCGCCTCGCCGTCCGCCGTGACCACGTCGACGGCCCGGACCAGGACACATCCGGGCCCGTGGGCACGCCAGTTCCATCCCAGGCCCCCGCCCAGAAGGAATCCCCCCACGGCCACCGTCGAGCAGTGGCCGTGGGGAAAGAACAGCTCCAGCGGGTCCAGCGCCCCATCGAGGTCCTGGCCGAGGACTCCGGGTCCGACGACCGCGGTCCTGGCCTGAGCATCGATGTCCATACGCGCAAGGCGTGACACGTCGACGAGGAGCGCGCCCTCGCGCAGACCGGCGGCTGAGGTGCTGTGTCCGCCCGCGCGCACGGAGACCTGAAGCCCTCGCTCGCCGGCCAGGCGAACGGCCACCGCGACGTCGTCGGCGTCCTCGGCCAGCACGATTCCGGCCGGCCGTCGTGCGGGCTTACGGCCGTTCCACACGGCGTCGCGACGAGCCTGCTCGTAGCCCTCGTCGCCGGACCACAACAGCTTCCGCTCCAGCTTTCTCTCAAGTGGCACGGCTCTTCCCTTCGATGTGACAGATGCCGGGCGCTCACGCATCGGCGGAGGTGATCGAGGACAGCTGAATCGGGTCGGAAACCGACGTCAGCGGCGCGTGACTCCTCCGTCGACGGCGATGATCTGGCCGGTGATGAACGCGGCTTCGTCGGAGGCGAGGAACGCCACCGTGTTGGCGACGTCCGCCGGCTTCTGCCGCCGCTTCAGGTCCTGCATCTGTACGGTCATGCCGAAGAACTCGTCACTCACCGCCTGGAGAGCGCTGGCTGTCTCGGTCAGGCTGGGTGCGACGGCGTTGACCGTGACATCGTGGCTCGCCAGATTCGCCGCCAGCACATGGGTGAATCCGTTGAGGGCACCCTTTGACGAGACGTACGCGACGAAGTGCGGCTGGGGTGTCCAGTAGGCCACCGCCGATATGTTGATCACCCTGCCGGCGTCGGAGTGCTTGAGGTCGTCGAGGAATGCCTTGGTGGTCAGGAACGCGCCGTCGGCATTGATCGCGAAGGTGCGTTTCCACTGATCGAAAGTCGCGTTATCGAAGTCGCCGAACGGCACGATGCCCGCGTTGTTCACGACGATGTCGATACGGCCCAGTGCGTCCCGGACCTCTCCGGCGAAGGCATTCACCTGCGCCTCGTCGGACACGTCGACCTTCGCGCTGAAGAACCGTTGCCCGGTCGCTTCCACCAGCGCCTTGGTCTCATCGGCCAGGTTGATGTCGGCGACTGCGATGTCGGCGCCTTCGGACGCCAGTTTTCGGGCGATCTCCTGCCCGATTCCTGCACTACCGCCGGTCACTACGGCGATTCTGCCCGTCAAACGTCCAGCCATGACACAACTCCTTTGTTGCGAATGGTCAGAGAGATCCGTAACCGTCACGCCGGTCTGGTCTGATCCAGTGGCGCGCGCCGCCGTCCCGCAGCCGACCGTGCGGCGGGTAGGGGCCGTGCGACTCAGGGCTAGGGCCCTGGTGTCTTGTCTTCGCTGGACATGGCGTCCTCCCTGTCCGTGCGGCGGCAGCTCGGCGGGATCGGCTGCGGCAGGCCGGTCCGGGCATAATGCTGCGGGGCTCCGGCGCGCAGAGGAACATCCCCTTTCGTTGATTGAAAGCGGTGTCCGGCACGGAACGGGACAGCCGGCACCGCCCTCCTCACCGGTTCCTAGGGTGCCCGGCCCTTCGTCGCGCCTCGTCGTCGTCCGACCGAACCTGTGAGGGCTTCGATCGAGGCGTGCGCATCCTGCACTTCCTCGGTGGTACCACCGTCGAGGTCGGCGGCGGCCGGGCGGTGGCACAGACCGAGATGACCATCTCCCAGCGTGGCCCGGTGTCGTGTGCGACGGGTCCTCGACCGGTGGCCGGGTAGGGGGTGAGGGCGCGTGATGGCCAGGTGCACACCCTGCACGCGTGACGGGGGCCGGGCGGTCGGCGGCGACGCGCATCCCAGCCGAGAGATCCGCATGCCGGGGATGACCGCCGCCGGTGGCTCGGTGTGCGTTGAGCGTCCGTCTGTGTGCGTTCCATGGGCTGTCTGACGAGCATCGCCGGTTCCTACGCTCCTCCCATCGAAGCGCGGATCGTGCAAGGACCTGGAGGAACCACATGAAGGTGGACGTAGGGCTCGCCGACCATTACGAGCCGCTGATCGGCGGGAAGCGCATGTCGATCTCGACGGAGGCGTTCGACGCCGTCAACGCGGCGACCGGTGCCCGGCTCGCGACGATCACCCGTGGGGGAGCGGACGACATCAACGCGGCGGTGGCAGCCGCGAAGTCGGCGTTTCCGGGGTGGGCCGCGACCCCCGTGGCGCAGCGGTCCGCACTGCTGCACCGGCTCGCGGACTGGGTCGAGGAGAACATCGACCGTCTGGCTGTGATCGACGCGATGGACATCGGTCGCACCATCGGGGAGACGGCGATCGATCACCGCATCGCGATCAGCCAGTACCGTTTCTTCGCCGCCGCGGCGGTCACTCACACCGGGTGGAACAACCCGGTCCCCGGCGGCTGGGCGATCGCCAAGCGTGAGCCTTTGGGTGTCGTCGGTCAGATCATCCCGTGGAACGTGCCGGCCATCATGACGGCCTTCAAGCTCGCGCCGGCGCTGGCCGCGGGCAACACGCTGGTGCTCAAGCCGGACGAGAACGCCTCCCTGTCGACCCTCGAACTCTGCGTGGCACTCGCGGAGATCTTCCCGCCCGGCGTGGTCAATGTGGTGCCGGGGATGGGGACCGAGGCGGGCGCCGCGCTGACCGCCCACCCCGACGTCGAGAAGCTCGCTTTCACCGGCTCGGCCGAGGTCGGCCGGATCATCGCGCACGCGGGTGCCGACCGGCTGGTTCCCGTCTCCCTCGAACTGGGAGGCAAGAGCCCGAACATCGTCTTCCCGGACATCGACGACCTGGACCGGGTGGTGGACAACGCGGCCTTCGCCGCCACGTACTGCAACGGCCAGTCCTGCCTCGCGGGCACGCGGCTCTTCCTGCACGACGACCTCTACGACGACTTCCTGAGCCGGCTGACCGGCGTGTTCGAACGGATCACCGTCGGTTCGCCGGTCGATCCGGCGACCCGGCTCGGCTGTCTCGTCTCGCAGACTCAGGGCGAGCGGGTCCTCGACTTCATCGCCTCGGGCAAGGAGGACTCCAACCTGGTCACCGGGGGATCGCGTGCCACCGTTCCTGGCAGCGAGGCGGGCTGGTTCATCGAACCGACGGTCTTCGAGACGGACAACACCTCGCGGATCGCACAGCAGGAGATCTTCGGTCCGGTCCTCTCGGTCATCCGCTGGCGGGACTACGACGAGATGATCGAGCAGGCCAACGGCGTCGACTACGGTCTCGCGGCCGGGGTCTACACCTCCAACCTGGCGCACGCCATGCGGACCGCGGACCGGCTCAAGGCCGGCTCCATCTGGGTCAACCAGTACTTCAACCTCGTCGACGGTTCACCGTTCGGCGGGTACCACGGCAGCGGGATCGGGCGGGAGTACTGCGCGGAGACCCTGGACATGTACACGCAGCTCAAGTCCGTCGTCATCGCGGAGCAGGCCCCGCCGCCGATGTTCGGCTGAGCCGGTACGCGGGGGACCGTTCCGACGGCCCCCGCGTCGCTCCCCCAGGAGCCGCGCTCACAGCCCCGGGACCTCACGTCGTCCGACATCCCGCACTCACAGAAAGGCCCCCGTCATGACACATGACGTCCAAGCGGCAGTCGTGATGGAGAAGGACGGACCGTTCACCATCCGCGACATCACGCTCGCCCCTCCCCGGCCGGGAGAGGTACTGGTCCGCAACAACTCCGTCGGCGTGTGCCACACCGACATCATCATGCGAGAGCAGTTCTTCCCCGTGACCTTCCCGGCGGTGTTCGGGCACGAGGGCGCGGGAGTCGTCGAAGCAGTCGGCGAGGGCGTCCGCTCGGTGGCGCCCGGCGACCACGTCATCCTCGGCTTCAACTTCTGCGGTAGTTGTGACAACTGCCTGCGCGGCAAGCCGGCCTACTGTCTCGACTACTACGGCTGGAACTTCTCCGGCCGCCGCGTCGAGGACGGCACCAGTGCGATCAGCATGGATGGCCGGGAGATCTCCGGGCACTTCTTCGGGCAGTCATCTTTCGCGACGCATTCCGTGTGCCCCGAGCGCAGCCTGGTCAAGGTTCCCCAGGACGTGCCTCTGCATCTCCTCGGGCCGCTGGGCTGCGGCATACAGACCGGAGCGGGTGCGGTGCTCAACTCGCTCGAGGTCGAGGCGGGAAGCAGCATCGTGGTGTTCGGAACCGGCGGAGTCGGCCTCAGCGCCATCATGGCCGCCGTGGTCGCGGGTGCCACCACCGTCATCGGCGTCGACACACGGCCCGAGCGGCTGGAGCTGGCACGTGAGCTGGGGGCGACGCACACCATCGACGCGAGCAGCCAGGACGTCGCCGCGCGCATCGCGTCCCTGACCGGTCACGGGGCCCACTACAGCGTCGAGACGACCGGCAGTCCCCAGGTGCTGCCGCTGGCGGTCGACTGCCTGCGAGTGACCGGTGTGTGCGGCACCATCGGGGCCTCGCCCATGGGTACGACCGCGGCGATCACGATGAACAACCTGATCTTCGGGCGCACGATCCGCGGAATCTGCGAGGGGGACAGCGTGCCGGGAGTGTTCATCCCGCGGCTCATCGAGCTGTTCCGCCAAGGTCGATTCCCCATGGACAGGATGATGCGGACGTACCCGTTCGACGACATCGAGAAGGCGTGCGCGGACGCGAGCGAGGGCCGCACCATCAAGCCGGTCATCGTGTTCGACTGAGCGCCCGCCCGTGTGCCGAGACCGCCCTCACGACGGCCTCGGCCACGGGCTGCGAGACGGCAGGCAGGGTGACCGCTGCAGCTAATGGACGTACAGTCGGGACTGTGCACGCCTTCCCGGGGCGGGTCTCGAACGGCGGAGGCTCAGCATGTTCATCACCTCGGCGGTGTCTACGTCCGATCTCGACGAAGCCCGTCAGCGCTTGGGCGACATCTACTGCCCGCACCGGATCGCACCGGGCCCGAGGTCGGACGCGAGCGAGTTCTTCTGCCGCCAGACCGGACACGGATGGCCCGGGCTGGCCGCCTTCGACCTGCAGTACGGGGGGCGAGAGGTCGTCGTCGATCCCGTGCCCTTCGACGACTTCGTCCTGGTCACGCGCCCGCTGCGGGGCCGGTTCGGCGTCACCGCCCAGGGGAGCGGCGAGGGCCGGGGAGCGGAGACGTCCTCCCATGCGATCGTCACGGACCCCTATGGCTGGCACCAGCTGCGCTGGCGCGACGACTGCCGTGTGATCAACCTCGTGTTCGAGCGCTGGACGGTTGAGAAGATCGCCGCCGAGGTATGGGGGCAGGACGAACCGTGTCCCGTGCGGTTCGAACTCGGCCCGCCGCGCCGAGGAGGGGCGGCGATCCGCTGGGAGTCCGTCTCCCGCATGCTGTGGTCGGAGCTGAGAGTCGGCAAGGCAAGCCCCGACGGCGCGAGTCTCACCGACAGCCCGCTGCTCAGGGATGCTCTCGTCCGGCTCGGTGTCTCCGCGCTCCTGGAGGCCTACCCGCATTCGCTGCAGCGCGTGCGGGACAACGCCGGGGCGGATACGGCCGCGCCGACCGCGGTACGCCGGGCCAACGCCTTCATCGAGCTGAACGCCGACCGGGACATAGGACTGGCCGAGGTTGCCGAGGCGGCTCGACTGAGCGTGCGCGGTCTGCAGGCCGCCTATCACCGACACGACCTCGGCTCCCCGATGCGGCAGCTCAAGGAAGCGCGTCTACGGCGCGCCCGCACCGAGTTGCGTACGGCGAATCCCGGGACCACCACGGTGAGCGCGGTCGCCGGCCGATGGGGCTTCACCAATGTGGGGCGCTTCGCTGCCGACTATCGCCGGATGTTCGGGACCACGCCCGGCCGGGACCTCGCGGGGGAGTGAACTACTTCCCCCAGAGCGGGCCCGCGGAGCCGCCGCGGGCGGCTGCTGCCAGTTCGCTGGTCGACTGGTGAAGCCGCCCGCTCCGCCGCCGCTGAAAATGTTTCTCCGCCGTGCCGACGCCCGCGTGGACCCAGTGACCCGGGCGTCTGCGGAGCGGTTGCTGGAGACACTGCCACTGCAGGGATGAGGCGGTCTTGACCCGCCGCCTCAGAGCACGACGTCGAGCCGGGCCGGGCGGCGGACCATGGCACGTGGTGCCGGCTGCCAGGAGTAGTCCGGGGCCAGACGCATCCCCGGGAAGCGTTCCGCCAGCCCCTCGACCAGCAGACGCGTTTCCAGGCGGGCCAGTGGTGCGCCCAGGCAGGTGTGGATGCCGTACCCGAACGTCGCCAGTGTCGCCTGCCCCGGCTCGCGGTCGACCGAGAACGTGGCCGCGTCGGCGCCCCAGGCGTCCTCGTCCAGGTTCGCCGACTGGAGGCTGAGCACGACCCGGCTTCCGGCCGGCACCGGGCAGCCGGCGAACTCGCTTTCCGCCGTGGCGGTGCGCAGCACGTACTGCAGGGGCGCGTCGTGGCGGAGCGACTCCTCGATCGCACGCGGGATGAGCGTGCGGTCGTCGACGATCCCCTGCCAGCGATCCCGGTCGACGAGCAACTGGTAGAGCAGGTTGGTGATGAGGCTTCCGGTGGTGTCGGTGGACGCGAGGATCAACTGGATGCAGTGCATGATGATCTCGACCGGTTCGAGCGGGGTCTCGTCGGGCTGCGGATGCACCAGCCCGTCGAGGACGCCCGTCCCCGTGGGAGCGGCGGCAGCCCGGGTGGCGACCAGTTCCCCGAGGTAGCCGGCCAGGGCCGCCATCTCCGGCATCTCCAGCGAGACCTGGGGGAAGTGGTCGTTGACGACGTCGGCCCATTCCTGGACGCGGTCCCAGTCCTGCTGGGGAAGGCCCAGGAAGGCGTACACGGTACGGGCGGGGATGGCGCGGCCGAGCGTCGACCACACTTCGACCGGCTGCCCGGGGCGCAACTGATCGAGGGCGTCGGACACGATGCCGCGGATGCGCGGCTCCTCCCGGCGCAGCTTGGCGGGCGCGAACCAGCGCCGGAGGCGGGCGCGCAGCGCGGTGTGGTCGGGGGGATCCAGCATCGTGATGGGCGTGGCGGGCAGAGCCGCCGTACGGGTACCGGCCTCGAGGACGAAGTTGTCCTCCGAGGAGAGGGTGTCCGGGCGCTGCAGGGCCTCCGTCACGTCGGTGTGCCGTGCGACGACGAACACGCCGGGCCGTGGCTGGGACACCGGACAGCGCCTGCGCGCCTCGGCGAGTTGCGCGATGGGGTCTGCTGCGGTCAGGTCCAGGGGGTCGTACGGGCTGTTGCCGGTGGCCGGGGTGGTGGGCATCGTCGGCTCCTTCCCTCGGGTGGTGATGTTGCGTTGGGCGTGTGGGGTACGGGGCTCATGTACCGGACGGGGCCGCGACGGGCGCTCCGGCGCCGAGGCGCTTGAGTTTGACGATGGGCAGCCGGTGGTTGACGGCGACGGCGGTGGCCGTGCCGTCGTCGTGGGTCCACCGCAGCAGCGCGCTGCGGTCGTCCACCGAGCCGGCCAGGACCTCGGGCGCCCCGGTCAGCGGCAGCTCGCCGCTGATCTTGATGTCCAGACCGGACTGTTCGGTCCAGAAGTAGGGGTCGGGGCGATAGGGCCGTGCCTTTTCTCCGTGCAGCAGAGCGGCCGCGGCCGCCCGGCCCTGCTCGACCGCGTTGGTCCAGTGCGGCGTCCGGCGGCCGTGACGGGAGACGACGTCGCCGGCGGCGGCGATACCGGGGGCGACGAGGCATCGCTCGTCCGCCACGAGGCCGCCGTCGGCTGCCAGGGGCAGGCCCGAGTCCTCGAGCCAGGAGGTGTTCGGCACGTCTCCCACCGCGCAGACGATCACGTCGGCCGTCAGGACCGACTCCCCGCAGCGCAGGGTGTGCTCATCGAGGAGGGTGACGCCGTCCGGCGCGACCCGGACCCCGATGCCGTGATCGCGGGCAGTCGCGACGGCGAGATCGGACAGCCACGGCCCGAGCAGCCGGAGCAGGGGCGGCACGAGGTCGACGACGGTGACCTCCAGACCGAGCGTGCGGCAGGTCGTGGCGACCTCCATGCCGAGGAAGCCGCCGCCCAGCACCATCGCGCTCCGTGCGGTGGCCAGCCGGGAGGCGACGACCCGGGCGTCGTCCAGGGTGCGGACGACCAGGCCGGAGCCGCCGTCGAGCCGGCGGGCCCGCGCACCGGTGGCGACGACGAGTCCTTGGTAGGGGACCCGCGTGCCGTCGGCCAGCGTCACCACCCGGGCACGGGGGTCGAGTCGCGTGGCCCGTGCCCCGGTACGGAACTCGATGTCGTCGCCCGGTTCCGGGAGCAGGGCCGATTCCACGGGTTCACGGCCGGCGAGGATGCCCTTGGACAGGGGAACACGTGAGTAGGGCCGGTGCGCCTCGTCGGACAGGACGGTGACCTGGCCGTCGAATCCCTCGGCGCGCAGGCTCTGCGCCGCCGTCAGCGCGGCGATGGAGCCTCCGACCACGACGATCCGCCTCACGGCTGGACCTTCAGAGCCGCGACAGGGCACACCCGCACGGCGGCCGCGACGGAACTCTCGTGCTCCGGACCGACCTTGTCGCGGGTCAGGTGCAGTTCACCCTCGTCGTCGAGGCGGAACACCTCGGGCGCGGTCTGCTCGCACAGGCCGTGTCCCTCACAGCGGTCGAAGTCGACCAGGATCCGGGTCATGTCACTGCTCTTCCGTGCGTACCGTGACGGGGAGCGAAGCAAGCCCCCGGATCACGTTGTTGAGCTTGCGGACCGGCTCGCCGACGAGGTCGATCGACGACACACGCCGTACCAGCGCGCCGAGGACCGCGTTCGCCTCGATGCGGGCCAGGCCCTGGCCGGCGCAGCCGTGGACGCCGTAGCCGAGGGCGACGTGGTCGACCGGGTTGCGCCGGACGAGGAACTCCTCGGGCCGCTCCCACTTGCGTTCGTCGCGGTTGGCGGAGGCGTAGGACATCAGGACCTTGCTGTCGGCCGGAATGGTGATGCCCTCGATGTCCACCGGCTGGGTGGTGCGCCGGAAGAAGCCCTGGGCGGGGGATTCCAGGCGCAGGGACTCCTCGAAGGCCGGGCCGATCAGGGACGGATCGGAGCGCACCTCCTGGTAGGCCTGTGGATGCTGAGCGAAGAGCAGGATCGTGTTGCCGAGGCCGTTGATCGTGGTGTCCATGCTGGCGATCACGTAGGCGGACAGCAGCGGGATCACGGACGCCGCCTCGATGTCTCCCCGGTCCGCGGCCTGGTGGATGGCGGCGGCCCAGCCGTCCGGGTGGAGGTTGTCCGGCACCATCACGGTGTTGAGGTACTCGAACATCTGGCTGACGAAGGGGAGGGAGGCCTGCGTGCGGGCGTTGAACGGTCCGAAGGTGTTGAACGCGGCGTCCGCGAAGGACAGCAGCGGTTCGCGCGCCTCCTCGGTCAGCCCGATCAGGTCGGCCACGACCGTCACGGGGAACACCGCGGCCAGGTCCGTGACGGCGTCGAAGCCGCCCTTGGCCACGGCGGTGGCGACCAGCTCGTCCCCGAGCTCCAAGATGCGGGTGCGCATCTTCGCCAGGGCCTTGGGCGCGAGTTTCTCGGAGAGCACCGCCCGCAGCCGGGTGTGATCCGGTGGGTCGCAGGCCAGCACGGTGCCTTTCATCAGGGCATTGAACTGGTCCTCGTAGCCCACGCCGTACGCGGAGGAGAACCGTTCGTGATCGGCCAGGGCGGCCCGCACGTGTTCGTAGCGCGGAAGGACCCAGGCGTCGTATCCGGTCAGCCGCACGGCGGGGCCGGCGTCGCGCAGTTCGCGCAGGGCGGGATACGGATCGTGGAGCACGTCGTCGGCGAACAGATCGATGCCGGACGTGGGCACAGGCAATGTCGCTTGCATCAGCAACTCTCCCTTGAGTCGCTCGTGCCGCGACGGGCTCAGGGGCAAGGGGAAGGCCCGGGCGCGGCATGAGGATGTTTGCAGCGAAGCCGACAAATGTGAGTGGAGGCTCACGTCGGTGCTGAGCAAAAGCTCACAGACATGAGGCGTCGCGTCAAGCCCTGCGCACGGGCATCGGCGGTGGGAAATCGAAACGCCGCCCGGGTGCGGACGGGCGGCCTGGCGCGTCCGGGCGCGCCGCAATGTGCAGGTCAGGGGCTCTGAGGCGGGCTCAGGAGGTAGGAGACGACAGCCGTCTGGAGGTGGCTGCGCAGTTCATGCCAGGGCAGCGGACGGTCGGACTCCATCAGCTCGCCCTGGGTGATCCGGTGGGCGATGGTCGCGTACGTCAGGCGGTAGGCGAAGTCCAGCGCGGCCGCGCGGTCCGTGTGCGCGACGGGGACGTGGGCCAGCGCCTCGGCGAAGCGGCGGTTGCCCTTGACGCTGGCCTGTGAGCCTTCCGTGCGCACCGCCTCGTGCCGGGTGCCCAGCAGGAAGAAGACGCGCAACAGGGCCTCGTGGGCCTGGAACGCGTCGGTGAACGCGCCGACCGCTTCGGCGACCGCCACGGCCGGGTCGCGCAGGATGCGCAGTCGCTCCATCGACACGCGCTGTCTGATCTCGGCTTCCAGGTTCTCGGTGAAGGCGTGCTGGATGGCCAGCAGCAGTCCTTCCTTGTCACCGAATCTGCGGTAGACGCTGCCCACCGCCATTCCGGCCCGTTCGGCCACGGCGGCCACGGTCAGCGCGTCGACTCCGCCCTCTTCGAGCAGGGCGTACCCGGCTCGGAGGATGTCCTGCTGCGATCGGCGGCTGCGTTCTTGCAGGGCCGGGGGCCTGTGGGTCGGGGACTCGGTCACGCACGCATTTTATCGATCAGCCTCTTGACGGCCATGTTGCCGGCGTGTGAACCTCGACTCGCATTCAATGTGAATTAAAGCTCACATATGGATCTTGGGCGATCTTTCCGGCGCCCGCTTCCGACCTTCCGTTCTTCCGTTCTTCCGTTCCACCTCACCCTCGCAACGGCGCGGGACGCCTCCGGAGGTGCTTTATGGCCCCTATCTATGACATCGCCGTCGTCGGCTACGGACCGACCGGCCTGACCGCCGCATCTCTGCTGGGCCGGCTCGGCCACCGCGTGGTGGTGTGCGAGCGGTGGCCCGGCCTGTACGGGCTGCCCCGGCTCACCCACATCGACGACGAGGCCGCCCGGACCGTCCAGGCGGCGGCCGATGTCGACGAGGCGCTGCGCGACTCGTCGACGTGCCATTACCTGTGGGTCAACGGCAAGGGCGACACGCTCGTGAACATCCCCGCCAACCCTGACGGCTTGATGGGCTATCCGGACCACCTCTCCATGTACCAGCCGGACGTGGAGAGCGCGATCGACAAACGACTGCGCGGCTACGGCACCGTCGACGTCCGCCAGGGATGGGCCGTTACCGGCATCGAGCAGGACGACGAGGGCGTCGCCCTGCGGCTGCGCGGCTGGAATGCCGAGGCGACGACGGCGGACGGCCCGCACGACGAGGTCCGGGCCCGCTACGTGATCGCCGCCGACGGCAGCCGCAGCGGTGTACGCGAGCTGCTCGGAGTCGAGCGCCAGGACCTGGGCTTCAACGAGCGGTGGGTCAACGTCGACACCGAGTGGCTGCGCCCGCAGCCGCCGGAGTTCGCCTACGGCACGCAGTACTGCGACCCGGCGCGCGGTCACATGACCATCAACATCGGCCACACCCGACAGCGCTTCGAGTTCGCCCTGCTCCCGGGGGAGACCAGTCAGGACATGACCACCCCGGAGGCCGCCTGGCGGCTGCTGCGCCAGTACCACGACCTCGGCCCCGACGACCTGCGCATCACCCGCCAGCTGGTGTACGCGTTCGAGGCCCGCATCGCGAGCCGCTGGCGGACCGGCAGGGTCTTCCTGGCCGGCGACGCCGCCCACACCATGCCGCCCTACCTCGGTCAGGGTGCGTGCAGCGGCCTGCGCGACGCCGCCAACCTCGCCTGGAAGCTGCACGCCGTCCTCGGCGGCCAGGCACCGGACACGCTGCTGGACACCTACGAAAGCGAGCGCCGCCCGCACGTCACCGCCCTCACCCACGCGGCGATCGCCCTCGGCAAGGTCGCCAACACCCACGACGTCGAAGCCGCGGCGGCCCGGGACGCGGCCTTCTTCGCGGGCAAGGTGCCCCCACCGCCGCCGTTCCCGCCGCTGGACAACGGCGTGCTGCGGGCGGGCACGAGCGCACCGGTCGGCACCCTCACCCCGCAGGGGCGGATCCGTCTGGCCGACGGGCGCACCGGACGGCTCGACGACCTGACCGGGTTCGGCTTCGTCCTGGTCGCCGCCGAGGACCCCACCGCCGCCCTCGGCCCGGAGCGGCTCGCCCTGCTTCAGCGCCTGGGCTGCGCCGTGATCGCCCTGGACACCGTCGAGGACCTCGACGGCCGGCACAGCGCGTACCTCCGGGAACTCGGCGCGGCGGCCTACCTGGCGCGCCCCGACTTCGTCCTCTTCGGCACGGCAGCCGACAGCACGGACCTCGGCGCACTGGTCGACGACCTCGCCTCCGCGCTGACCGCGGGCGTCGAGGCAGCGGCATGACGAACGAGAACCCTCGGACGCCGGTGCTGTCACCGCTGGCCGCGGCCCAGCACCGGGCCATGCCCTTCACCCGGCTGGTCGACTGCGGCATGGACCACGCCGATGCCCGTCGGCTGCTCGCCGACACCACCGCGGGGATGCGGTGGCAGGACTCCGCCACGACCCTCGCGGAGACCCAGCTGGAGCGCGCCGGCCGCGCCGAGGCGGCCGGCCATCGGACCACGGCGCGCCAGGCGTACCGGTTCGCCTCCGCCGCGTTCATGTTCGCGCAGATGGCGTACCAGGCCGACACCGCGGAGAAGCGGGAACTGTACGAGCGCCACACCGCGGCGACCATGTCCGCCGCCGCCCTGCAGTCCCCGCACACGCCACTCATGGAACGGGTCACGGTCCCTCACCGCGCCGGCACCCTGGGCGGCTGGCTGTGCCGACCCGCCTCCGGCAAGGTCCACGCCACCGTCATCGTGTGGGGTGGGCTCAGCGGCTGGGGAGCGGCCTACCTGCCGATCGCCGAGGCATACACGGCACGGGGCCTGGCCTGCCTGCTCGCGGAAGGTCCCGGCCAGGGCGAATCCCGGCTGGCCCACGGGCTGTACGTCGATGAGCGCGTGACCGAGGGCTTCGCCCGCTTCGTCGACCTGGTCGAGGCCGATCAGCGTCTCGACGGCCCCATCGGAATCCAGGGCATGAGCTTCGGCGGCCTGTTCGCGGCCCACCTTGCCGCCGCCGACCCGCGCGTCGCCGCTGTCGTGGTGAACGGCGCCCCTGCTGCTCCGACAGTCCCCGAATTCCGCACCGCCCGCGAGCAGTTGGCCGCCGTGGTCGGCACCGACGACCTGGGGCGTGTCGCCGAGGTCATGGACGGCCTGCGCTTCGACCCGGCCAAGCACCGGATCGGCTGCCCACTGCTCCTGCTGCACGGCGGCCAGGACCCCCTCGCCCGCTACGAGGACCAGCAACCCTTCCTGCAAGCCGCCGACCCCACCGCGGCGACCCTCCGCAGCTGGCCCGACGGCGAGCACACCCTCTACAACCACGCCGTCGAACGCGACGCGTTCACCGCCGACTGGTTCACCGACCAGCTCGTCCTCACCACCGGCAGTAAGAACCGCTAGGGCCCTGCTGATGGACTTCACCGTCGAGACCGCGACCGCGGCCGTGGTGGAAGCCAAGGCGCTAGGTGTCGGCCAGCAGGCCCCGTGCGAACTCGTGCGCCGGCTCCTCCAGAGCGCGCCGGAGTTCGAAGAAGAGGTCCGCCGCCGTCGTGCCGGACCACGTGGCAGGGAGGAGGGTGCCGGGCAGCCCGGGGTCGAGGTAGGGGAAGCGTCGCCAGGCCGTCAGGACGTGGACGTAGTCGACGAACGCGTCCCGGGGCGACGTCGTGTTCTTCTCGGCCTCGGCCAGGCGTGTCACCATCGGCGTGAACTTGGCGACGAACTCGTCGTAGAGTCCCTGAAGCGCTTCCAGGTCCCACCAGCGACTGACCTGTTCGGCGGGGTTTCCGAAGGCCACGTAGTCGCCGCGGAAGAGGTTGACGTACTGGTCCAGGCCGTGTCGGAGCAGGTGGTCGCGGGTGTCGTCGAGCGCGTGGGCCGGAGCGATCCACACCCCCGACGAGACCGTGCCGAAGCCCAGCCATGCCAGCCGTGACCGGAGCTGGTGGCGATGCTGCCGCTCGCTCTCCGGCACCGAGAAGACGGCGATGACCCAGCCGTCGTCGGGGGCGGTGTGGCGCTCGAAGATGCGGCGGTCGCCGGTTTCCAGGACGGAGCGGGCATACGGCGAGAGTGCGTAGCCCGCCCTGCCGTCCCGCCGCTCCGACACCAGGATCTCGCGGCGCTTGAGCCGGTGGATGGACGAGCGGACCGCCTGGGCGTCGACGCCGAGTTCGGCGAGCAGCCGTATCAGGGTGCTCACACCGATCCAGCCGCCGACCTCGCGCGCGTAGAGGCCGTAGACCGTCACGATCAGGGATCGCGGTGGTGCCGCCTGAGCCGGGTCGTCGTCGAGGAGGTCGCTCGTAGTCACGAGTGCAGGATTTTACTGTGTTCGCCCGGCTGCCTCCGGGGACGCCCCTGCTGTCAGCGCCGTGCGCCAGGCGGCCGGCCATGGTGTGCTGCCGCCCGCCTCTTTGTCGGGGACGTGCACGGTGACGTAGCTGCCCCGGGCGGCACGTCGGTGCGGCCCGCTGTCGGCGGCCTCCCGCCACACCTCGAAGGCGAAGGTCATCGAGGACCGGCCGAGGCGGACCAGCTCGATCCGGGTCGTTACCTCCTCGCCGAACCGGAGGGACGCCTCGAACTCCACCTCGTAGCGCACTCTGGGCGCAACCGGGAAGTAGCCGGGGATGCCGTGCCCGCGCATCAGCGCGGCCTCCGCCGCCTCGGCGTACCGCACGACGGTGGTGTTGTGGTAGATCCCCGCGGCGTCGGTGTCCACCCACTCCACGCGGGAGCGATGGACAGCGGACGGGTGGACCGGGTCGCTCATCGGGTCGTCCGGCTGGGCGTCCACCGCAGGTGGACGGCGTCCCGGGGGGTGTCGCGCAGCAGCGCGAGGCGCGGGCGGACCGCGTCCGTGCGTGACGTCGGCGGCTTGCGGCGGCCGGCCGCGAACTGAGCCGGCCACTCGGCGCCCGGGCCGCGGTACTCCTGTTCGGCGGCCGCCTGCAGGGTCCACTGCGGGTTGTAGAGGTGGGTACGGCCGAGCGCGCACAGGTCGGCGCGGCCGGCCAGCAGGATCGAGTTGACGTCGTCGTACGACGAGATCGCGCCCACCGCGATCACGGCCGCGCCCGCCGGGGCGGCGACCTCGTGCCGGATCCGGTCGGCGAACGGGGTCTGGTAGGAGCGGCCGAAGGCGGGCTTCTCGTCCTTGGTGACCTGGCCGGAGGAGACGTCGATCGCCGCCGCCCCGTGCGCGGTGAACGCCCGGGCGATCTCGACCGCGTCGTGCTCGGTGTTGCCGTCCGGGGACCAGTCGGTCGCCGAGATACGGACCGTCACCGGGCGGTCGGCCGGGAAGGCGGAGCGGACCGCGTCGAAGACCTCAAGGGGGAAGCGCAGACGGTTCGTCAGTGCGCCGCCGTACTCGTCCGTGCGGTGGTTCGCGACGGGGGAGAGGAAGGAGGACAGCAGGTAGCCGTGGGCGGCGTGCACTTCGAGCAGGTCGAAGCCGGCCTCCGCGGCCCTGCGCGCGGCCGCCGCGAAGTCGGCCACGACCGCGTCCATGTCCTGACGGGTCATCTCGCGCGGCACGTGGCAGCCCGCGCCGTAGGGCAGCGGGGACGGGCCGACGACCTCCCAGTTGCCCTCGTCGAGCGGCTGGTCGATGCCCTCCCACATCACCTTGGTCGAGCCCTTGCGGCCGGCGTGCCCCAGCTGGAGCCCGATCTTCGCCGTGCTGCGCGTGTGCACGAAGGAGGTGACCTCGGCCCACGCGTCGCGCTGGGCGTCGTTCCACAGGCCCGTGCAGCCCGGGGTGATCCGTGCCTCGGGTGAGACGCAGACCATCTCGGTCATGACCAGGCCCGCGCCGCCGAGCGCCTTGGAGCCCAGGTGGACCAGGTGGAAGTCGTCCGGTATGCCGTCCACCGCCGAGTACATGTCCATCGGGGAGAGGACGATCCGGTTCTTGAGCTCCAGAGGGCCGATCGAGAAGGGCTGGAACATCGCGGGAACGGCCTCCGTTTCCGGTAGCCCCTGGGCCTTGGCGAAGCCGCGCTCGATCAGCTCGGCGAAGCCGGGGTCGCGGTCCTTGAGGTTGTCGAAGGTGATCCGGCGGGAGCGGGTGAGCAGGTTGAAGCAGAACTGTGCGGGGTCCTGGCCGGCGTACCTGCCGATGTTCTCGAACCACTCCAGCGAGGCCTGGGCGGCGCGCTGCGTGGACTCCACCACGGGCCGGCGTTCGGTCTCGTAGGCGGTCAACGCCTCGGCCACGGTGGGGTGTTCGTGCAGGCACGCGGCGAGCGCCAGGGCGTCCTCCATGGCCAGTTTGGTGCCGGAGCCGATCGAGAAGTGCGCGGTGTGGGCGGCGTCGCCGAGGAGGACCACGTTGTGGTGGTGCCAGCGCTCGTTGCGGACGGTGGTGAAGTTGAGCCACTTCGAGTTGTTGGTCAGCAGGGCGTGACCGGCCAGTTCCTCGGCGAAGATCTCCCGGATCCGCGCGACGGCCTGCTCGTCACAGGCCCCGGGCGGGAACTCCGTGCCCTCTGTCGCGTCGAAGCCGGCGCGGCGCCATACGTCCTCCGCCATCTCGACGATGAAGGTCGAGCCGGAGTCGGAGTACGGGTAGCCGTGGATCTGCATGGTCCCGAACTCCGTCTGCCTGACGAAGAACTGGAAGGCCTCGAAGACCCGGTCGGTGCCCAGCCACATGTACTTGTTCGTGCGCCGGTCCAGGTCGGGGGCGAACGCGTCGGCGTACTTGGTCCGTACGGCCGAGTTGAGCCCGTCCGCCGCGACCACGAGGTCGTGGGACTCGCGCAGCGCGTCCACGTCCGGTGCGGTGGTCCGGTAGTGCACCGTGACGCCGAGCCCGGCGGCCCGCTCTTGGAGGATACGCAGCAGGTCCTTGCGGGACATGGCCGCGAAGCCCTGGCCGCCGACGGTGAAGGGGTGCCCGTTGAACTCGATGTCGATGTCGGTCCACCGGGCGAAACGGTTCTCCATCGCGTCGTGGACGACAGTGTCGGCGTTCTCGATGCCCCCGAGTGTCTCGTCGGAGAAGACGACACCGAAGCCGAAGGTGTCGTCGGGGGCGTTGCGCTCCCAGACGGTGATCTCGTGGGCGGGGTCCAACTGCTTCATCAGGGCGGCGAAGTAGAGCCCGCCCGGGCCGCCGCCGACGATCGCGATCCTCATGCGTTGTTCTCCTCGTTCGCCTTCTCGATCAACTGGCGCAGCAGGTAGTGCTGCAGCTTCCCGCTGGTGTTGCGGGGCAGGGCGTCGGTGAAGCGGACCGCGCGCGGGTACTTGTACGGCGCCAGCTGGGTCTTGACGTAGTCCTGGATGTCCCTGGCCTTGGCGTCGTCACCGGTGACTCCCTCGCGCAGCACGACGAAGGCGCACACGACCGAGCCGCGCTCGGGGTCGGGCTTGGCGACCACCGCGGACTCGACGACGTCCGGGTGTGTGTCGATCGCGGCTTCGACCTCAGGGCCTCCGATGTTGTAGCCGGAGGAGACGATCATGTTGTCGGTGCGGGTGCGGTAGTAGAAGTAGCCGTCCTCGTCGCGGACGTAGGTGTCGCCCGTGACGTTCCAGCCGCCCACGACGTAGTTCTCCTGGCGCCGGTCGTCGAGGTAGCGGCAGCCGACCGGGCCGATCACGGCCAGCCGCCCTTCGACACCGGGACCGAGTTCCTCACCGTCGAGGCCGAGGATGGTGGCGCGGTAGCCGGGGACCGGTCTTCCGGTCGCTCCGGGACGGATCTCGTCACCGGCGGCGGAGATGAAGATGTGGATCATCTCGGTGGCCCCGATGCCGTCGATGACCTTGATCCCGGTCCCGGCGTGGAGCTGCTTCCACACCTCGTCGGGTATGTGTTCCCCGGCGCTGACCGCGGTGCGCAGGCCGCGCAACCGGTCGGCCTTGTCCGCCTTGAGGATCTGCTTGTACGCCGTCGGCGCGGTCGCGAGGACGGTGACCCCCGTCTCGGCGACGAGGTCGGCGAGGGGCTCCGGCGCGACGGCCTCGGTCAGCAGTGCGCACGCGCCGGCGCGCAGGGCACACACGACGAGGATGCCGAGGCCGAAGGTGAACGCGAATGGCGCGGTGCACGACACGAGGTCGTCGGGCCGCACCCGGAGCGTGTGCCGGCCGAAGGTGTTGTCGATGGACAGGATGTCGCGGTGGAAGTGGGTGGTGATCTTCGGTACGCCGGTGCTGCCCGAGGTGGGCCCGAAGAGGGCCACGTCGTCGGCCGCGGTGTCGACCGCGGCGAACTCTGTCGGCTTCACCGCCGCCCGGCGCGTCAGATCGTCGGGTGCGTCACCGCCGTACGCCACGATCATGAGGTCCGGCACAGCGGTGTCTCGTACGGCCTCGACGTCCTGCGTGAACCGGTGGTCGACCAGTGCGATCGCCGGGCGGGTCTTTTGCGCGATCGGGGTGAGTTCGCGGGCGCGCAGTGCCGCCATGGTCGTCACGACGATGCCGCCGGCCTTGAGCACGCCGAGCCAGGCCGCGACGGTCCACGGGTTGTTCGGGGAGCGCAGGAGCACCCGGTTGCCGGGTGTCAGGCCGAGGTCGTCGGTGAGCACATGGGCGATCTGGTTGGCGCGGCGGCGCAGTTCGCCGTAGGTCCACACCTCGCCCTCCGGCGTGCGCAGCGCGGCGCGGTCGGGGCCGAAGGTGTCGGCGGGTATGTCGATGATCTCGGTGGCGGCGTTGAGGCGCTCGGGGTACTGGAGTTCGTCCGTGGTGAACTCCAGGACCGGCCACAGGTGGCGTGCCGGGAGGTGGTCCCGGGCGAACGTGTCCGGGTAGGCGGAGGGCGCGAGGTCCATCGGGGTTCCTTTCTGCCGGGTCCCGTGCACGGGTGCGGATCGTGCAGGGGGAAGGGGTTCAGGAGGCGTCTGCCTGGGTCCTGTGCACCGGGTGCGGGCCGTGCAGAGGGAAGGAGTTCAGGAGGTGGTGCGGATCAGGCCTTCCTGGACGACGGTGGCCAGATGGACTCCGGCGGCGGTGAAGAACCGGCCGGTGGCCAGACCGCGGCCGGACTCGGCGGCGACGGCCTCCTGGGCGTACAGAAGCCAGCCGTCCATCGGGCCGGGCCGGTGGAACCACATCGCGTGGTCGAGGCTGGCGGTGACGAGTCCCGGCCGGGCCCAGGCCAGACCGAGCACCCGCAGGACGGGTTCGAGGATCGTGTAGTCGCAGACGTAGGCGAGCGCGGCGAGATCGCGCTGGGCGTCGGTCAACCCGTCGACGGACCCCAGCTTCTCGAACGGCCTCAGCCACACGGCCTGTTGGGGCGCTTGCTCGCCTTCGACGGTGAGGTAGACGGGCCCGGGGACGTGCCGCATGTCGAAGCTGCGGCCGCCGCTCCAGTACGCGTGCGAGGCGTCCGTCATCGTGCCCCGAGGCGCCTCGGGAGCCGTGTTGGAGAGGTACGAGGCCGAGCTGGGCAGCTCCTCGGGGGCCGGGACACCCGCGGGCGGCTCGGCACTGTACGTCGCCGAACCCGGCTCGCCCGCCGCGAAGTTGGCGAGGCAGACGTAGACCGGCTTGCCGTTCTGGAAGCCGCGGACCTGCCGGGTGGCGTAGCCGCGGCCGTCGCGCAGGAGCTCCACCTCGTAGCGGACCTCGGCGCCGATGTCGACCGGCCGCAGGAAGTAGGAGTGTGTCGAGTGCAGCGTCTTGCCCTCGACCGACCTCATGGCGGCGGCCGCGGCCTGGGCGACCATGTCACCGCCGTACGCCTTGGGCCAGGGACAGGGCTGGGTGGTCGCGGTGAAGGCGCGGTCGTAGTAGTCGGGTTCGGCCGGCTTCAGCGTGACCGCCGCGGCGAAGACCGCGGACGTCGGCTCCGTCCCGGCCGTCATCGGTTCAGCCAGTCGCGCAGGTCGGCGTCCGCGACATCGGGCAGGTTGACGACGATGTTCTCCGGCGTCCGGGTGGTCATCCAGGTCAAGGGCTTGGAACGCGAGAGGTTGCACTCGATGTGCGGCATGAACGGCGGTACGAAGACCCAGTCGCCCTCCGCCATGTCCACGTAGTCCTCGAACTTCTCGCCGAAGTAGATGCGCGCCCGGCCCGACAGGACGTAACCGCCGGTCTCCGCCTCGCCGTGGTGATGGGTCACCGAGCGGTAGCCGGGCTCGTTGCGCACCTTTCCGAACCACAGCTTGGTGGCCGGTGTGTGCTGGACGGACACGCCGGAGACGCGGCTCGCGCCGGCGGACTGGCCGGTGGTGCCGACTTCGAGGCCGCCGCGGGTCACGACCGGGACGACCAGGCCGGACGGGTCGGCGTACATCGAGTTGTCGCCCTCCAGTACGTACTTGGAGAGATCGGGTTCCATGGTCAGCTCCTGGGGTCGGTGAGGCGGAGGCGGTTGCGGAGGGTGCCGATGCCGGGGATCTCCGTCTCCAGAAGATCGCCGTCGGAGAGAAAGACCGGCGGGGTCATGCCCATCCCCACGCCACCGGGGGTGCCGGTCAGTACGACGTCGCCGGGGCGCAGGGTGGTGAAAGTGGAGACGTAGGAGAGCAGGTCCGCCGCGTCGAACACGAGGGTGCGGGTGTTGCCGCGCTGGCGTTCGGCGCCGCCCACGCGGCAGATCACCTCGACGCCGGCGACCGGGTCGAGCTCGTCGGGGGTGACGACCAGCGGGCCGAGCGGGGTGGTCCGGTCCCATGCCTTGCCCTGGAACCACTGCAGGGTGCGCCGCTGCCAGTCCCGCACGCTGACGTCGTTGGCGACGGTGTAGCCCGCGATGGAGCGTGCGGCCAGGTCCCGGTCCGCGCCGGTGAGCTCGGCGCCTACGACGACTGCGAGCTCCGCCTCCCAGTCCACGTCGAGGCCCTTGGGGAGGACCAGGTCGTCCTCGGGGCCGGTCAGCGTGTCGGCGTACTTGGCGAAGAGCGTGGGGTGGGCCGGCAGCTCACGGCCCATCTCGGTGATGTGGTCGGCGTAGTTGAGGCCACAGCACACCACCTTGCGCGGGGACGGCAGCGGCAGCACCGGTACGGCGCCGGGCAGCCCGGCCCCGGCGAGGCCCGCGAAGCGGTCGGGCGCCGTGGTGGCCAGCAGCGCGGAGAGGTCGTCGGCCGGCAGGGCCCGCCAGAGGTCGCCGTCGAGGACGGCGGCCGTACGACGGCCGCCGTGGACCACGGTGGCGAGCTTCATCGGAGTTCTCCCTGGGGCTGGGGCTGGGGCTTTGGAGCAGCTTTATAGCGAGATTTTCACGACCGTCGAAAACAGTCAATAGATGAGTTACGCTGATCGCACCCATCCGTCCCAGGAGGTACGCGCACATGACTCCGATCCCGGTGAACCCGCCCTCGCTCCCCGTACCGAGTGGCTACTCGCACGGCACTCTGAGCGGCAACACGCTCCACCTGGGCGGACAGACCGCGCTGGACAAGAACATGCGGATCGTCCCCGGCGGCATCGTCGAGCAGTTCCGGCAGGCCTTCGACAACGTCCTCACCACGCTGCGCGCCGCCGGCGGGATCCCCGAGGACCTGGCGAGCATCACGCTCTTCCTCACCGACGTCCCCGACTACCAGGCCCACGGCAAGGAGATCGGGAAGGTCTGGCGCGAACTCGCGGGCCCGGTCTACCCGGCGATGGCCGGCATCGGCACGACCGCGCTCTGGCAGCCGGAGGCGATGATCGAGATCCTCGGCGTCGCGGTGATCCCGGACGAGCGGCTGATCCGCCCGGAGAGCTGAGAAAACCGAGGTCGTCGCGTACGGCATCGCCGAGCGGCCGCGCCGGGCAGCAGGTGGGACAGGAGTCGCCGACCGCCCCTGTCCCATCCGCACCCGCACCCGGCAGGCCTCCGGCGCGCGCCGGAGGCCGTGGATCACGGCCGTCCGGCCTCGACGATCTTCTCGGCGAGAAGGGCCGGGTTGCTGAGCATCACCTCGTGGCTGCCGGGTATCTGGACCAGCCGGTACATCCCGAGGCGGCTGGACATGCGCGGGTGCCAGGCCCACTCCCCGGGCGGGAGGGCGATGTCCTCGGTGCCGTTCAGGTAGGACCTCGGCGTCTCGAGGGCGTAGAACCGGGTCAGATCGAGCTTGTCCACGAACGGCTGGAACGGCTCCGACGACAGCTGCTCGTACGTGCTCCTGGCGGTGTCGAGATCGACGTCCTGGATGAAGGCCTCGCGCCAGATCGGGAACGGCATCGTCACGGTGTTGTCGTCGGACGCAGCCGCCAGCTGCGTGAACAGGGCGCGGTAGTGCGGGGGAACCTCGTCGAGCAGGCAGTTGCCCGGCTGGGGCACGAACGCGTTCCAGAAGATCAGTCTGCCGATCAGCTCGGGAATCTCCTCCGCGACCCTGGCGATCACGGTGCCGCCGAAGGAATGGCCGAGCAGGACGATGTCGCTGAGGCCCTCGCCCTTGACGAAGTCGACGATCGAGGCCACGCAGTCGTCGTGGTCCACCGCCTTGTCGACGCCCTTTCCGTGTCCCGCGATCGTCGGGCCGTACGCGGTGTGGCCCAGCTCCTCGAGCCTGTCGATCACCGGCTTCCACAGTGCGCCGTCGTGCCAGGATCCGTGAACCAGGACGAAGGTGGTCATGGCAGCTCCTCTCCTCGTGCGCGAGCCCCTCGGGTCCGCGGTGCCGCGGACCGGTCGCGCTGTCATGTCCCGCCACTGTGGAACGGCACGATCTGGTGCTCCAGCCCGGATACGCGGACACTGGCCGCAGGACGCGGGTGAGAAGAGATGCGGATGACCACTCGGGCACGGACGCTCCTCGACACGCGTGATCTCGCTGAGGCGCAGACGCGCGTCGCGGCCAGCTACTGCCCGCACGAGCTCACCGTGACCCGCCGGCCGGTGGACTTCCATGCCGTGCAGACGGAGGCCCTCCTCGGTGAGGTCGCTGTGCACCAGCTGTCCTACGGCGCCGACGTCGAGGTCGAACCGACCCCGCTGGGGAACTGGGTCCTGGTCTCCACGCCCCTGCGCGGTGCCCTGACGATCAGGTCGGGGCGGACGGAGCGGACGCTGACCGTCGGCGACTCGGTGGCCATCGACCCGTACCGCCCGTTCTCCCTGAGCTGGGAGGCGGGCTGCCGACTGCAGACCGTCAGGCTGCCCCGTCACCTCGTGGACGAGGCCGGGGAGTCGGCCGGCCTGGCGTCCGGCAGTACCGTCAGGTTCGGACTGGGAGGACCGTTGACGCCGGCGGGCGCCCGCAGCTGGCTCGCCGTCGTCGCCCTGCTCCGGCACGAGGCGACCGAACAGGGTCAGTTCACCCGTTCCTCGCTGCTGACGTCGCAGCTCATCCGGATGCTGGCCGCGGCGCTCGTGGGCACCCACCCCGTGGTCGACGCCGACGAAGGAGGCCGGCCCGGCAGCGTCCTGCCGCGAGGACTTCGCAAGGTGATGGAACTCGTGGAGCGGGAACCCGAGGCCGAGCTCTCGGTGGCGGTGCTGGCGGCGGCGGCCTCCTTGAGCCCGCGCACCCTTCAGGAGGGGTTCCGAAGGCATCTGGACATGACGCCGATGGAGTTCGTCCGCGACGTCCGGATGGCACGCGCGCACGAGGCGCTCGCGCAGGCCGACCCGCACAGCGGAACGAACGTGGCGCAGATCGCCTACCAGTGGGGCTTCGGCAACCTGGGCCGTTTCGCCCGCGACTACCGGAGCCGCTACGGTCAGCTGCCGTCGACCACGCTGCGGACCTGAGCCGTCATGGCCCCGGCGGGCGAGGCCGCCTTCAAATTCCGTTGAATGAAAGACGGCTTTGACGTGGCCTCCGTCCCTCACCAGCATCGACGTGCCGCGCTCTCTTACGACGTCATCGTCCGTCCACATTTCTCACCGTGTGTGGCCAGCCCGGCAGCGTGGCGAACAACGTTGTTCCGCACCGAGAGGGGCTCCGCATGACGACCCAGAGCACCGTGCCGCAGATCGGGCACTGATCGACGGACGATTGTCGGCCGCCGATCACCGGAACGCGTACGATCCGGGGCGACTCGACGAGGTCGTCGCCCGCGTGGCCGTCGGTACGGCGGAGGACGTGGACCGCGCGGTGCACGCCGCGCACAGGGCGTTCCCGGGCTGGCGTGACACGCCCGTCGCCGAGCGTGTCCAGAAACTGCTGGCCGCCGCGGAACTCGTCGCGGGCAGCGGCGAGGAACTCGCCCCGTTGCTCGTGCGCGAGCACGGCGGTGTGCTCGGGGAGGCGCAGACCGACTTCGCCCTGGGCACCGGAGTGCTCCAGCACGCGGCGAGCCTGGTCGAGGAATTCCTTCGTCCCGTCCAGTTCGACGACGAGCAGAGCTTCATCAGCGTGGAGAAGGTCCCCCGGGGTGTCGCGGCGGCGATCGTGCCGTGGAACATGCCCGTGGTCCTGACGATGGGGAAGCTCGCGCCCGCGCTGGCCACTGGTAACACGCTCGTGCTCAAGCCGTCGCCGTTCGCCCCGGCCGCTCTGACGCTTCTGCTGCACAAGATCGCGGACACCCTGCCGCCCGGGGTGCTCAACGTGGTCCACGGCGAGGGCGACGTCGGGGCCGCGCTGTGCAGCCACCCGCTGGTACGGAAGGTGGCGTTCACCGGCGGCACCGCCACCGGCCATGAGGGCGGCGCCCAGCGGATCGTCGCCCTCGAGCAGCATTCCCAGGATCGCCCAGTCCGCCACGAACGAGCCGGAGGAGTACGGCCAGCGGCCGCTGACGACGTACCCGCCATCGACGCGCTCCGACTTGCTGCCTGCCGCGAAGACGCCGCACACCTTGGCCCGCGGGTTCGCTCCGAAGACCTCCTGCTGCGCCTGGTCCGAGAACGTCGAGGCGAACCCTGTGCCGTTCATCAACAAAGTGGTGAGCCATCCCGTGGACCCGTCACCACGGGCGACCTCGGCGACGACGTCGACCGCGGTGCGGATGCTCGCATTGGTGCCGCCCCAGCGCTGGGAGACGAGCAGGTGGAACAGCCCGGCGTCCTCCAGCGCCCGCACCACCTCGGGCACCACGCGCCGGGCCTCGGCGCCCTGCGCGGCGTGCTCGCGGACGAGGGGGACGAGCTCCGTCGCGCGGGCGACGACCTTGGCGTCAGGGGTCGATATGTCAGTGATCGGAGCGAGCGATGACTGTGTCACGTGAGACCTCCTTGGTCACGGTCAACGAACATCGGCGTTGATGTCGCTGACTCCGCCCAGCTTGGAGAGTCCGGGAAGAGGGGCGCAATGAGCAGGAAATTCACCGGGACCATGCACCGTATGCATGACGCCGATCGACTCCCACTTCGGCGGTTGGCGGTGCGTCAGTCCGCGAAACGTTCCGGACCGGCCGGAGGCTGAGGGACCGCCCTGCTCGCCACGAACCTCAGGAAGCGCCGAGCGGCGCGGCCGCTCGGGCCGTACTGGCGCGCCACCGCGCCGTAGGACCGGAACGCACCCTCATCGCTGAGCGGGATGCTCCGCGTCGTGGAGACGTGACCGGGTTGCGGGGCCGGCACCAGGCCGACTCCCATTCCGGCGGACACCAGCGCACGGAGCGTGGAGAGTTCGGTCACCTCGATCTTGATCCGCGGGGTGAGGCCGGCCTCCCGGAACAGCCGGTCCGTGACGTGCCGCAGCCCGTATCCGACCTTGAGCGCCACCATGGGCTCGTCGGCGAGGTCGGCGACGGCGATCTGGCCGCGCCCCTCGAACTCGTGCCCCGGCGGCACGCCCAGGCACAGCACTTCACGCCCGAGCGGGACCCACTCGACATCATCGGCGACCGGTCGGGGGGCGACGAAGCCGATGTCGACACGGCCCTTGCGCACGTCGTCGACGACGGCGTCAGCGGCACCGCCGCTGAGTTCGAAGGACGTGCTCGGGGCGATGTCGCGATAGAGGGTCAGCAACTCCGGTACCAGCCACCCGCCGAAGGAGTGGACGAATCCGAGCGACACCACCCCTCGCTCCGGGTCGACGAGAGTGGTGATCCGCTCCTCGCCCTGCGCGATCTCGTTCATCGCCCGCACGGCATGGGCCCGGAAGAGCTCGCCGTACTTGTTGAGGTGCAGCCGGTTCTGCTGCCGGTCGAAGAGCTGGACACCGAGCTTGCGCTCGAGCCGCGCCAGGGCCCTCGACAGGGTCGGCTGGCTGATGTGCAGACGCGCGGCCGCGATCGTCACGTGCTCGGTCTCCGCCAGGGTGACGAACCAACCGAGCTCGCGGAGTTCCATGGGCCGGATCATACGGCGGATGCATTGAGCCGGACGAGAGGCCGTCGGCGGTCGACCGATAGCCACGATGCATCGATGGGCTCAACAGGCTGTATTTGATGTACGGGGAGTACGGGCGGAGGCTGAACGACACGGTGCCGCGGATGCCCCGCATCCTGGCCGGCACCGGGCGCGCGCCGGCGCCGCAGTACACGTAGGCCCCGGAACTACGTAGCGGATACGTGTTCGTCCCAATGCGGGAGCCAGGCGGAAGGCGGAGGGTGGAGCTTCATCTACCGGCCCTCATGCGGAAAAGAGGTGACCACGATGCTCGGTCGGGACGCCGAAAGCCGTGGGAAACCGGGTGCGCTTCGTCATCGCCGTTTCCTTCGCCCGACGTTGCCCGCGGGACTGCCGTGGGCGGCCCGATGTGTCGGGAACGGGGAGTGACCATGGAACTGCGCGAGCTCGAGTGGTTCACGACCCTCGCCGAGACCGAGCACATGACGGAGGCCTCGCTGTGTTTGAACGTCAGCCAGCCCACGCTGTCGCGAGCCCTGGCCCGGCTCGAGCGCAAGCTGGGCGTGAAGCTTTTCGACCGTCATCACAGCGGGCTGCGACTCAACAAGTACGGGGAGATCTTCCAGGCCCACGCTCTACGGGCCATGAGCGAGCTCGACCGGGGCGAGGAGCGGATCGTCACTCTGGTCGATCCGGAGCGAGGCTCGGTCTCGCTCGGATTCGTGCACTCGTTCGGTGGATGGCTGGTGCCAGACCTCTTGCACCGCTATCGCGAGCTCGCCCCGAGCACGTCCTTCGAGCTGCGCGGTGGTGCCTGTGACGCCGTGATCGACGATGTACGTCAAGGGAGCGTCGACATCGGCTTCGTGGCTCCCGAACCGGTCGCGGACGATCTGGAGTGGATCCCGCTCGGGCGCGAGCCGCTGTGCCTCGGTATTCCGCCGGGCCATGCGTTCGAGGGCCGCGATCATGTGGCGATCGCCGACCTGGCGCACGAGCCGATGGTCGCACTCAGGGCCGGGTTCGGTCTGCGGCACGTCACGGACCGCCTGTGCCGTGATGCGGGGTTCAGTCCTCGTGTCGAGATCGAGGTGACCGAGCTCTCCACCCTCCACGCTCTGGTGGCGGCGGGTATGGGTGTGGCTGTCGTGCCCGCACCGACACCGGGGCACACTCAGGGGTCCGTGATCCGCGGCATCCCGTTCAGCGACCCGACCGCCTTCCGGCACTACGGCGCGGTCACCCGGCGGTGCGGGCCGAGCGGCCTGGCCGCGCGGCGCTTTCTGAAGTTCGTCGCGAGGGGCTCGACGCCTCCATCGCAGTCAGGACGATCTGCAGGCGAAGAAACCGTGAGGGAAGCGCTTACGGCAGCCGGGACCCCCTGATCGAACCGGCCGGGCCGGACCCCGTCGTCGGCATGAGTGGCCGCGGGCACGCTAGTGCCCCGGCAGGCAACGTTTGCCCGTTGAGGAGCGCCCGCCGCGCAGCGGCCAAAGACCGCAGCCGGTGCGTGCTCTGGGGGTCCCCCCTCTGGGGGAGTGCCGGCCGGAAGGCTCCGTCGGATGGACCGGACGTACTTGGGCTTTCGGCCGGTGCGGCGAGTGGGGGCACCTCCCACGCCTTTAGGGCAGTGGGGGAGCGTGCCGGGCGTCGCGACGGGGCGAACGTTGCCTGTCGGGGCACTAGCGTCCCGCCCGACCGGCAGAGGGGCAGGCGGCCGTCGGTGCGTGCAGACGGGTTTGCCTGTGCGGGACGTCGGCACAGAATGACCCTTATGAGCAGGCACGCAGCCACCTTTCGATCGCCGACATCCCCTTCGGCCGATCTGTTCGGACGTGAGCGTGAGGTGGCCGCTGCCCGCGAGCTGTTCTCTTCCCACCGCCTAGTGACGCTCACCGGTCCCGGCGGGGTGGGCAAGACCTCGTTGGCCGCCGCGATGGCGACCACACTCGAACGAGCTTTCAAAGGCGGGACGTGGTTCGTCGAGCTGGGTGCTCAACGGAGCTCGGACACCATCGCCGAAACGGTGGCGACGAACCTCGGGCTGAGTGCCGTACCGACCATGGACGCCGAGGAACAACTCCGCCGTCATGTGGCGGGCCGCTCGATGCTCCTGGTCCTGGACAACTGCGAGCACGTCCTCCCCGGATGCCGGCGCCTCGTGTCCACACTCCTCGCCGCCTCCGGTGAGCTGCGGGTACTGACCACCAGCAGAGAGCCGCTGAGGATCAGGGATGAGCGTGTGATCGTCGTCCGCCCCCTGCCCGTTCCTCCGCAAGAGCGGGACGTCACCCTGGGCGAGCTGCGCGAGTATCCGGCCGTTGCCATGCTCGAAGCCCGCGCCAAGGCTGTCAACGATCAGTTCGAGATCACCGAGCACGAGACGTCCGCAGTCGCGAAACTGGTCGCTCGCCTGGACGGGATGCCGCTGGCCATCGAGCTCGCCGCCGCGCGACTGCGGTCCCTGCCGGTCAAGGAGCTGCTGGACCGCATCAACGACCGATTCGCGCTCCTGAATCGGGGCGATCCCACCGCGACGCCGCACCACCGCTCGCTCGACGCGCTGGTGCGGTGGAGCTACGACCTCTGCTCCCGGGACGAGCAGTTGCTCTGGGCGAGGCTGGCCGCTTTCAGCGGCAGCCCCGATCTTGCGGCGATCCAAGCTGTGGGCGGGTTTCCGCCCCTGGAAGGCGCGGGGCTCCTCGACGCGCTCGACGGCTTGGTCTCCAAGTCGATCCTCCTCCCTGAGCTGACGCGGGGAGTCATGCGCTACCGGCTCCTTGAGACGCTGCGGGACTTCGCTCTGGAGCGCGCCCGAGGGAGTGAGGACTTCGTCCACGCTCGGAGTGCGCACGTGGAGTACTACCGGGCGTGGACGACGCACACCGCGAGAAGCTTCTTCGGTCCCGGCCAGGCCGATGCCATACAGCGGGTGGAATCCGATTTCAGTAACCTCGAGCTGGCCTTCAACGGTCTCTCCCGGGACCCGGGTCGCTCCCGTGACATGTTGGAGCTCGCATCAAGCCTTCGCTTCTACTGGATCACCGGCCATCTCCGTGAGGGCCGACGTTGGCTGGAGAGGGCACTCGCCGTGGACACGGCCGAATCCGTCGAACGCGGCAACGCGCTCTGGGTAGCAGCGGCGGTCATGGCAATGCACGGGGAACTGCCCAGGGCCCAAGGTTTCCTGCGAGAGGCCGACGAGATCGCGCGCTCGACCAAGGACCCGAGACTGGCTGCGCACACAGCCACATGGAGAGGTCAAACCGCCCTGACCGCAGGGGATCTCGAGGCCGCCCAGGAAGCCTTGGAGGCGGCATACAGAGGTCACACGGAGCTGTCGGACACGGAAGGGCAGCTGACAACCCTGTTCCTGCTCGGGATGGTCAAAAGTGCGCTGGGAGACCATCAGGGGGCGTCGGACGCCTGCCGGGAAGTCGTCCGCCACAGTGAGAGCCTGGGCGAGACGTGGGTGCGCTCCTACGCTCTGTGGGTGCTGGCGTTCGACGCCTGGACGCGTCAGTCCTTGGACGTCGCGAGTGAGCTGGCCAAACAGAGCCTCGAGCTCAAACACGACTTCCGGGACGACCTCGGCACGGCGTTCGTCATCAACCTGATGGCCGGCATAGCCCTGGACAACCGCGACCCCGAGAGGGCGGCAGAACTACTGGGGGTCGTCGCGGCGCTGTGGACCCTGCTCGACACTGGACTCAAGGCGTTCGGGCCCGTGCTGGCCTCCCGTTACGGAGCCATCGAGCGCGCCGTACGCGACCGGCTCGGGGAAAGTGCGTTCCAACGCATCCACGAGACCGGGCGGCGCCTGGAGCCGGGCCGGCGCATGAGCCTGGCACTCGGCAGTGCCGACCCGGCACCGGAGGACCGAGCAGGCGCAGTGGCCGAGTCCGACCTGCTCACTCGAAGGGAGAGGGAGGTCGCGTCACTACTGGCGGAGGGCCTCAGCAATCGTGCCATTGCCGCAAAGCTTGTGCTCTCCCCGAGAACGGTCGAGGTCCACGTCGAACACATTCTTCGCAAGCTCGGCTTCCGCTCGCGCACGGAAGCAGGCGTATGGGCGGCTCAGGCGCTCGGGGGCGAGGGGTGACGCTTCGGGTCGGCCGACGGGGCCGCGGTGCGGGATCGCGTACCTCAGGTGCATGAGAGACCGCGCAGACAGACGCGCGCCCTCATGGCCGACCTGCTCGGCGCAGCGTCCTGAAGGGCGAAGAGACGGCTCAGCCGGCCCACTCGCCGGTCTCGTCCGCTCCGAAGAGCCCGGCGAACCTCTCGGTGACGGGTGTCACGATCCCGTCCCGCCTGGCCCAGAGGCAAGCCCGCATGGTCGCGGACAGCCGCTGCTCCTCGGCGATGAGCCGCCGGCCAGCGGCCTGAAGGTAACGACCGGCCGGTGTCAGGCTGTCGCCCCGCGGCAACCGAGTGCCTTCGCCGCCTCCGTGATGGATCCGGCGTCCGCAACGGCGAGGAAGTACCTGATGCTCCGCAGATCCATGCGCGGAGTGCATCGAAGCACCAAATCAGCAACATTGGACCAATGGTTGCCTCTCCAGCAAGGTGACTCGTGGCTCGCGGTCCGTATCGACCGGTGGCTTCCAGAGCTGGAGGACAGGTGGCAGAGGAACAACAGGTGATCGTGGCAGGGGCCGGGCCGACCGGACTCCTGAACGCACTCGGCCTGGCGCAGCAGGGCGTCGTCGTCACCGTGATCGAACGAGCACCGGCCTTGCAGGACGCGCCACGGGCGATGGTCTACCACTGGGCCACACTCGACGGCCTGGCTCGTCTGGGTCTCCTCGACGGCGCGATCCGGTCCGGATTCCTGAAGCAGGACTATGCCTACCGGGTGCGTCGGACCGGCGAGATCATCGAGTACGGACTGCACGCGCTCGAGGGCAAGGTGCGGAACCCCTACAACCTGCACTTGGGGCAGGGAGCACTGGCCCAAGTGATCCTGCGGCACTTGGAGACGTTCGAGAACGCCCGCGTGCTCTGGGACCATGAGGTCACCGCGGTCACCCAGGACCGCGACGGCGTCGAGGTCACCGTCCGCACCAAGAGCGGCGGCAAGGTTCTGCGCGCCCCCTGGCTCGTCGGAGCCGACGGCGCCGGCTCCAGGGTTCGCGTCGAGGCCGGGCTCAGCTTCGACGGCATGACATGGCCCGAGCGGTTCGTCGCGACGAACGTGCGCTTCCCCGACGACCGCCCGGGCTGGGCGCAGTCGACGTTCTACGCCGACGACGTCTACGGCGCGATCATCGCCAAGATCGACGAGTCGGGGGACCACGGGCTGTGGCGCTACACCTACATGGAGGATGACGCACTGCCCGCGGAGTCCGCGGCCGAGCGGCTCCCGAAATTCCTCGCCGGCGTGTTCGGGGACGACATCGCACAAGCCACGGAGCTCGTCGCGATCTCGCCCTACCGAATGCATCAGCGCAGCGCGTCCTCCTACCGAGCGGGCCGGATACTCCTTGCCGGCGACGCGGCGCACGCCACCAATCCGACCGGCGGCCTCGGCCTGACGATGGGACTGTTCGACTCCTACGTCCTGAACGAGGCACTCGGCGCAGTGATCCAGCAACGCGCCGACGACGGTGTCCTCGACGTCTACGCCGACCTGCGTCGCCGCGCCTTCCTGGAGAAGGCGAGCCCGCGCGCCTCCGCGAACAAGCGACTGCTCTTCCACTCCTCCGATCCGGTCAAGCTCGACCAGGACCTCGAAGTGTTCCGGCGCATGTCCCGCGACCCCGAGTTCGCCGCGGAACGCCTGTACTTCACCAAGACGTTGGAGACTCCCTCCTTGCTCGCCGCCCAGACCCGTGTCTGACGACAAACGAAGGAATTCGGCATGAACCCCCTCGACGGACTCATCGTCGTCTCCCTCGAACAGGCCGTCGCCGCGCCGTTCGCGACGCGTCAGCTGGCTGATCTCGGAGCCCGAGTGATCAAGATCGAGCGTCCCGGCGTCGGCGATTTCGCCCGCGGCTACGACGAAACCGTCCGCGGGCTGGCGAGCCACTTCGTCTGGCTCAACCGATCGAAGGAGTCGGTGGCGCTCGATCTGAAGAGCGACCACGGCAGGTCGGCCGTTGCGGCTCTGGTGAGCCGGGCGGACGTCTTCGTCCAGAATCTCGCCCCCGGCGCGGCCGAGCGGCTCGGGCTCGGCGCCGAAGCGCTCCGGGCCGACAACCCGCGCCTCATCCACGTCTCGATCTCCGGCTACGGCGGCGACGGACCCTATGCCGACAAGAAGGCGTACGACCTGCTCGTCCAGTGCGAGGCCGGCCTGGTCTCCATCACCGGCACCCAGGACGAGCCCTCGAAGGTCGGCATCTCCATCGCGGACATCGCCTCGGGCATGTTCGCGTACAGCGGCATCCTCTCCGCGCTCATCCAGCGCGGTCGGACCGATGAGGGCGTCACGATCGAGATCTCGATGCTGGAGGCTCTCGCCGAGTGGATGGGCTATCCGCTCAACTACGCCATGTACGGCGGCACGCCACCCGCGCGGACCGGGGCGCGACATGCGGCGATCGCTCCGTACGGACCGTTCCGTTGCGGGGACGGCGAGCAGGTCTTCCTCGGACTCCAGAACGAGCGCGAGTGGGCCACGTTCTGCGACCGGATCCTCGGCGAGCCGATCCTCGCCGTCGACCCGAGATTCATCCGGAACTCCTCGCGCGTGGAGCACAGCGCGCAGCTGCAGGCCGAGATCGAGCGGTCCTTCAGTCACAGCACTGCCGAGGAGGTCGCACAGCGGCTCGAGGCCGCGGGCATCGCGAACGCTCTTCTGAGGGACATGACAGGCCTGGCGAATCATCCGCAGCTCAAGGCCCGAGGACGCTGGCTGGAGTACGACTCACCGGCCGGGACGCTACGAGCGCTCGTTCCGCCGGCGACTTTCGTGGGTGCGAAGCCGGTCATGGGACGGGTCCCGGAAGTCGGCGAGCACACCGATGCCGTGCTTGCCGAGTTCGGAGCCCTGCCGTCGGCAGGGCTCACGGAAAGCCGCAGTCAGGAGCGGGCGATCAGCATGCCGCACACGCATCGGGGCCACGCAGTACAGGCGGCGAGGTCGTTTCTCTTCGTGCCCGGCGATCAACCGGCGCGCTTCGACAAGGCGGTCGACTCCGGCGCCGATCTGGTGGTGATCGACCTTGAGGACGCGGTCGCGGGAGACCGCAAGGACAGCGCGCGCGCATCAGCGGTCGAGTGGCTCTCGCGCGGTGGTCGTGCGTGCGTACGGATCAACGACCCGTCGAGCCCGCTGTACGGCAGCGACCTGGACGCCCTCGCCGACGTCCCCGGGCTCGTCGCCGTCATGCTTCCGAAAACCGACTCGCCTCAGTCGTCGACGGCTGTCGCCGAGCGGGCCGGCGTGCCGGTGATCGCCTTGATCGAGTCGGCGGACGGCATGGTCCGAATCCATGACATCGCCCGCACCCCAGCAGTCGCCCGCCTGGCCTTCGGACACCTCGACTACGCACTCGACCTGGGCGCCGACCCCGGGTGGAGCGCGATGCTCCACGCCCGCTCGTCACTCGTGCTCGCATCAAGGGCAGCCGGGCTGCCAGGCCCCGTCGACGGTGTCACCACGGCGCTGGACGACGCCGAGGTCCTTGACGGGGACTTGAGGAGGACGAAGGAGATCGGCTTCACCGCGAAGCTCCTCGTCCACCCCAAGCAGGTGGCGGTCACCCACGCCGCGTTCCGGCCCGACGAGGAAGCGGTCCGCTGGGCCCGCCGCGTCGTCGCGTCCGCCGCCGGGAGCAGCGCTGCCCGCGTGGACGGACACATGGTGGACGCCCCGGTCCTCGCGCGGGCGAATGCCATCCTGCAGCAAGCCGGCTGACACTCGCACCGGCGTACCGGTGGCGCAGCACGCGGTGCTCGTGGGGCTGCGCGCACCTTCATGCATCAGATGAATCGCTCGACGAACATTCCCGGCCTCGTCAACTCCGGCTCCGGCCAACATCCTTTGTTTACAGGCGATGTCCGTCTTGTGACAGGCAGGAGAAGCCATGTCCCTCACCACCCGACGCCCCAGCGACCTCGACCGGAAGCGCTTCTTCATCGACGGAGAGTGGGCCGACCCGAGCGGCGACCGCGTGCAGGAGCAGATCGAGGCCGCCACGGGTGAGCGCATCGGCGTGGCCGCGATGGGCACGGAAGCGGACATCGACGCCGCCGTCCGCGCCGCCCGGCGTGCCCTGGACGACGGCCCTTGGGGCCGTACCACCGCGGCCGAACGTGCCGAGGTGCTGCGCAGGTTCGCGGACGCCCTCGAAAAGCGCGCCGGGGACACCTCGACCCTGGTCAGCCGCGAGAACGGAATGCCGATCGGGACCTCGCAGATGCTGAACGGCGGTGCGCCCGCCGCCCTCCTGCGGATCTACGCCGACGTCGTCGAGACCCTTCCGCTGGAGGAAGCGCGCCCCAGCCAGGCCGGCTCGACGATCGTCCGCCGCGAACCGGTGGGCGTGGTCGGTGCGATCACGCCGTGGAACTTCCCGCAGGCGCTCGCCATGTTCAAGATCGCACCAGCGCTCGCCGCCGGCTGCACGGTGGTGCTGAAGCCCTCGCCGGAGACCGCACTCGACTCGTACGTCTTCGCCGACGCCGCCCAGGAGGCCGGGCTGCCCGCGGGCGTGCTGAACATCGTGCTCGGTGACCGCGACGCCGGCGCCGCGCTCGTGTCCCACCCGCTGGTCGACAAGATCGCCTTCACCGGGTCCACCGAGGCAGGCCGGGCCATCGGCCAGGAATGCGGACGGCTGATCCGCCGGGTCACTCTCGAACTGGGCGGCAAGTCGGCTGCGATCTTCCTGGAGGACGGGAACGTCGAGACACTCCTCGCCGGCCTGGACAACGCCTCCTTCCTCAACAACAGCCAGACCTGTACGACACAGTCGCGGATCCTCATCGCACGCTCCCGCTACGCCGAAGTCGTCGACGCCGTCGCGGGTTTCGCGGACGCGTTCGAGCTCGGGGACCCCCTCGACCCCTCGGTGACGCTGGGCCCGATGGCCACCCGTGGGCACCTGGAGCGCGTCCTCGACTACATAGAGATCGCCAAGAACTCGGACGCCCGACTCGTCACCGGAGGTGGCCGGCCGGATCACCTGGAGAGGGGATGGTTCGTGCAGCCCACCGTCTTCGCCGACGTGGACAACGCCGACCGGCTCGCCCGCGAGGAGGTGTTCGGTCCCGTCATGGCGCTCATCCCGTTCGACGACGACGATGACGCGGTCCGGATCGCCAACGACAGCAACTACGGTCTCGGCGGCTCCGTCTGGAGCGCCGACGAGGACCGCGCGCTGGCCGTGGCGCGCCGCGTCCGTACCGGCACGATCGGGCTCAACTACTACACGATCGATCTCGGCTCGCCGTTCGGCGGATTCAAGGACTCGGGCATCGGCCGCGAACTCGGTCCGGAGGGGATCAACGCCTACCTCGAGTACAAGTCGGTCTACGCCTCGACGAAGTACCTCCCGGCGTGAGCCGGACACCAGGAACAACGAGAAAGGACGCGCAACCATGACGGACCCTGTCGAGGTCGTCGACGCCTATTTCGCCGGAGTCACCGCAGCCGATCCGCAGGCCGTGGCCGACCTCTTCGCCGCGGACGCCGTTCTCCAGAACGCCGCCGGCACACTGACCGGTGCCGACGCGATCAGGCGTATGTACGAAAACGGCCTCGCGCCCGGTGCGATGAAGCCGAACCCCAAACTGCTTGTCGTCGACGGCGAGAACGTCGCCGTGGAGATCGACCTGATCGCGAACGGCAGTGCCGTGGCACTCGCCGACTTCTTCACCATCCGCAACGGGAAGATCGAGCGCCTCGCCATTTACAGCCTCACCCCTACCGACGGACGTCTCTTCGACAAGGTCGGCGTCGACCCCGATGCGGCGTGACCTGACGCCCCGCCGTACTGGGCGTTTCCCCACCAGTTCACAAGGAGAACAATGAAGGTCGCAGTATTCGGCCCCGCCCGCCGGGTCGGTGTGGTGCACGAAGGCTCCGTCGTCGACATCAACGCCGCGTACGCGAAGTACCTGGCCGAGACCTCGCATGCCGCCCGGCCACTTGCTGAGGCAGCCGCAGCCGTCCCCGATCGGCTCAACGCGTTCATCGAGGAGGGGGCGCGGGCCCTCGACGGTGCGCGGGCCGCACTGGAGTACCTGCTGGACCAGGCGCAGGACGTGCGTGGGGTGACAGGGGAGCAACTCTGGTTCGGACTTGACGAGGTGAGGCTGCACGCCCCGATGGAGGGCCAGTCCCGCATCCTTTGCGCTCTTGCCAACTTCGCCGACCACATGCGGAGCGCGGCTGAGAACTCTCACGGCGAGGACACCGAGGCGACCATCAACCGTCTCCTCGCGGGAGGACCCAAGTTCTTCGTGAAGGACCACCGGGCCGTCTCCGCGAGCGGCGATCCGTTGCGCTACCCGGCCCGCACCCAGCGGCTGGATTACGAGGCGGAGGTGGCCGTCGTGATCGGCAAGGGCGGCCGCGACATCAAGGGCGATGACCTCGCTTCCCATGTGTGGGGCTACACCCTGTTCAACGACTGGTCGGTGAGGGACAACGTCTCCTTCGGCCCCGATTTCATGTACTCGAAGAACTTCGACGGCTCCGCGACGATCGGACCCTGGATCGTCGTCAACGACGGTATCGATCCGCAGGACATCCCCATCGAATGCCGGGTCAACGGCGACCTGCGCCAGAGCGGCAACACGCGTTCCATGGTCCACTCCTTCGCCGCGCTCGCCGAGCATCTCTCCAGGGACACGACCCTGTTGCCCGGTGACCTGATCGCCAGTGGCACGCCCAAGGGCACCGCTGTCGACTCCAGCCGCCAGGAGCCCGACGGGTCATTCCCGGACACGCTGTTCGTCAAGCCCGGTGACGTCGTGGAAGTCTCTTCCGCCCTGATCGGCACCATCCGCAACGAAGTCGTCAAGCCGACCGACTGAGGAGACGACCATGACCAGGGAGAAGTTCGAGGTCGGCGGCGTCCTGTACGACCGCCCCTTCAAGATCCGGCGACTCAACCACTTCGGCATCAGCGTCGACGACACCGCCGAGTCGGCGAAGTTCTACCGGGACGTGCTCGGATTCGCGGTGGCCGACAAGCTCGATCTCCAGAAGACCGACCCGGGCCCCTGGCTCGACGGCCTCCCCGACACGCACGTCTACTTCCTCCGGCACAACAGCGACCACCACACCTTCGTGCTCATGCCGCGCCCGTGGATCGAGCACATGGAACCGCCGGCCCGTTCCGACATCACGGTCAACCAGATCACCTGGCAGGTCGGCAGTCTCCGGGAGGTCGTCGAGGCGCGGCTCTGGCTCGCCGAGCTCGGGCAGAAGATCGAACGCTACGGCCGCGACCCCGGGTCCAACTGGCACACGTACTTCCCGGACCCGACGGGCCACACCAACGAGCTGGAGTACGGCATCGAGCAGGTCGGCTGGGACGGCCTGAGCAAGCCCGAGGTGATGTGGCCGTGGCTCAACGAGCATCCCGAGCTGCCGTACAAGGCGGAGTCGACCGAGCTTGCCGAAGCCGTCGCCGACGGCGTCGATCTGACGTCGGGCCACCGCTGGGTGGATGAGCTGCCGAAGACGTACGACGTCGGTGGCGTCCTGCTCGCGCGGCCGTTCAAGCCGGTGCGGATCGGACCGGTGAGCATCTTTGTCGAAGACCTCGATGCGGCTGAGCGTTTCTACACCGAGCGTCTCGGCCTGCGGAAGAGCGAGGAGTCCTCGATCGCCGGCCACCGCGTCCTCTTCCTGCGGGCGAACACCGAGCATCACAGCCTGACGCTTCTCCCACTGGAACTGCGCAGCGTGCTCGGTGCGGAGGAGGACAGCACCTTGCTCGCCTTCGGCGTGCAGGTCGGTTCCTACGAGCAACTCCGCGCGGCGAAGGAGTTCTTGGAGGAGAAGGGCGTCAAGCTCATCGACCTCCCGCAGGAGATCCACGCGGGGATCGACTACGTGATCCACGCGGTCGCCCCCGACGGGCACGTGATGCAGCTGTACTACTACATGGAGCAGGTCGGCTGGGACGGCCGCGTGCGGCCGGTGGACGAGCGCCGGAAGATCCAGGCCGGCGTGTGGCCACAGACCCTGACGCCGCTCTCCGACACCTACGGCGGCGAGACCTTCTGGGGACCGCTCGGCTGACGTCCTGCCTCGGTGCCATCACCGACAAGGAGCGCAGGCCAACGGGCCGTCCCTGCCGACCGGCAGGGACGGCCCGTATCTCCGTCGTGTGATCGAAGGAGAGCGTCATGGCGTTGCCCTCTGTGTTCGGCCGTCGATGCGCACGAGCCAGTCCCCGAGGCGTGCCGCGACTGTGGCGGGGTCTTCCAGGGGCGAGAGGTGGCCGATCCCTTCGAGCACGTGCAGCTCCGCATCGGGGATCGAGCTCGCCATCTCCTCGCTCAGCGGGAGTGGGGTGATCGCATCGGCATCACCTGCGACGATCAACGTGGGCACCGCGATCTTCGCGATCTCCGAGGTGCGATCGCGCCGGTCCAGCACCGCGCGTTGCTGGGCCGTGAAGACTTGGGCGCCGAGGTCACGCGCCATCGCGGCCGCGAGGGCGGTCACATCGGGGCGGGCCGGCGCGACGGCGCCACTGACCCGGTCCACCGCCTCGTCGAAACGGCCGGACTCGGCCAGTTCGATGACGCTGATCGAACTTTGCCTGCGGTCGGGCGGTGCGGCGATCGCGGACGTGTTCAGCAGCGCCAGTCCCGCGACTCGCCCAGCGGCTTTGAGTGCGATGTCCAAGGAGACGTAGCCACCCATCGAGATCCCGGCCAGGTAGAACCGGTCCGGTGCCTGGGCGAGCACATCGTCCGCCATGGACTCGATCGAGTCCCCGCTGCCTTGAACGACCACGCATTCCACGAAGTCATGGATCCGGTCGATGACCGGCTGCCACAGCCGGGCGTCGCAGCCCAGCGCGGGCACGAGGACCAACGGATACTGGAGCACGGTCGGCTCCCTTTCTTGTCGCTCTGACACATGGCGGTTGAGGGCTGGGGAGGGGAGCTAGGAGGCGGCGCCGTCGACGCTCAGGATGGTGCCGGAGGTGAAGCCGGCGTCCTCCGAGACCAAATAGGCGACGGCCGAGGCGATCTCATGGGCCGTACCGGTTCGACCGGCCGGGATCGCCGCCCGGATGGCGGCCTGGTCCGTGTCGGGGAGTGCGTCGAACACCCTCCTCACACGGCCCTCCTCGGGCAGGACGAGTCCGGGGGAGACCGCGTTCACGGTGATCCCGCTGCGGGCGAGGTCCTTGGCGAGCTGCCTGGTGAAGCCGTTGACCGCCGCCTTGGACGTGGCGTACGCAAGCCGCGCGCCGACGGTCCCGGACGGGCCGGAGAGGCCACGTGACACCGCGGACGAGAAGTTGACGATCCTGCCGTAGCCGTTCCGGCGCATGATCGGGACGGCGTACCTGCAGCACAGGAACGCGCTCGTGACGTTGTTGTCCAGCACGGTGTGCCAGGTCCGCGACGACAGGTCCGCGATGTCGCGCACCTGCTCGGTCCCGCTGCCGCCCGCGGTGTTCACGAGCACGTCGACGCGACCGAGCTCGGCGTCGATCTCCCCGAACGCGTCGGCGACGAGTTCCTCGCTGGAAAGATCGACCGGGATCGTCTTGACCGTGGTGCCCGCGAACCGGCTCGCTATCTTCTCCCCGGTGTGTTCCAGGCCCTCTTTCCGCAGGTCCAGCAGGGCAATCGCGTATCCCTCACCGGCAAGGCGGAACGCTATTTCCGCGCCCAGTCCCTGGGCTGCCCCGGTGATGACCGCACTCCGCCGGTTCGCCACGTCACTCATCACTGATACTCCTCGTTGAAGATTGTTCAGAGCACGAACTCACCGACGGCCTGCCAGCTCAGTTCCCGTCGCAGGCGCGCCCGCAGCTTGACGAACTCGGCGCGCCGCTCGAAGGCCAGCACACCCGTCACCGCCTCGCCGCGGCGGTAGAGGAAGAGCGAGCCGCCCGGGGCGCGGCTCTCCACGATCTCCTCGTCACCGGTCAGATGGCCCGCGAACTGGATGCGGACGCCGTGCTGGTCCGACCAGAAGTACGGCACGTTCGTGAAGCCTTCGCCCTCGCTCCCGCGGATGAGCTTCACGGCGTTGATCCCCGCGGCGCGTCCTTGCTCGGCGGCGCTGGTCCAGTGCTCGATCCGCATCACGGTGTCGAACCGCGCGTTGGGCCAGCGGACGACGTCGCCGGCGACGAACACGTTGTCCGCCGCCCGGAGAGTGGCATCGGCCAGGATCCCGTTGTCGAAGGTCAGCCCGGAGTCCTGGAGCCAGTCGATCGACGGGCGGACGCCGACACCGACGACGATCACGTCGGCGGGAACCCGCGTGCCGTCGTCGAGCACCAGCGAGCGGCGCCCGTCCTCCTCGGCGACGTCGACGACACCGCTGCCCAGGAACAGGCCGACGCCCGCCTCCCGGTGCAGTGCCGCGTAGGCGTCGGCGACCGGCTCGCCGAACCGCCCCAGCGGCTTCGCCGCCAGGTCGATGAGCGAGACGGTGCGCCCTGCCTTCTGAAGCGTCGAGGCGAACTCGCCGCCGATGAAGCCGGCTCCGACGATCGCGACGGAGGCCGCCGGATCGGCGACCGCCGCACGCAGGGCGGTCGCGTCCTCGAAGCGGCGCAGCGCGTGAACGCCGGCCCGGCCGGCGAACAGTGGCGGGATCACCGGCTCGCACCCGGTCGCGATGACGAGCGCACGATACGTCAGTGCTCCGTCGGGCAGGAGGACGGTGTTCGCTTTCGTATCGAGGGCCTGGGCACGGGTGTTGAGCCTGAAGTCGACCCCCTGGTCGCGCAGGCCCGCGGCGAAGGGATAGACGAGCGCGTCCACGTCGAGCCGGTCGTGCAGGGCGACCTTGGACAGCGGAGGGAGCTCGTACGGCAGGTGCGGCTCGTCGCTGATGACCGTGACGTTCAGCTCCGGGGCGTGTCGCGCGACGGCTTCGGCGGCCCGAAGGCCGGCGGTCGACCCGCCGACGATGGCGACATCGGTGGTGGATGCGGTCACGATCTCAGGCCTCCGCGAGGGTGCTCACGGCGGCGACGGTTCCGTCGGCGCCGCGTGCCTCGGCACCGCGCTCCAGCCCGTCCGCGCCGGGGACGACCGTGATGGTCTGCGGCTTGGTCAGCGGGGAGACGAAGCGGTAGCCGAAGGTCCTGCCCCGCAGATCGATGCCCTCGCGGCGGAGGTGCTCGCCCGTCATGAGCGCCAGCAGGGGCCCGTGGATGACGAGACCGTCGTACCCCTCCCGTCGGCACCAGCCCAGGTCGTAGTGGATGCGGTGCGCGTTGTAGGTCAGCGCCGAGAACCGGAACAGCAGCCGCTCGTCGACCGCGAGGTCCAGCGTGGGCCCCGCCGGGGCAGTCGTCGCCGGGGGCGGGGGAGGCAGCGCACCCGAGCCGGGAGCGCGGTAGACGATGTCCTGCTCCTCCCGGATCACCAGTTCGCCGCCCTGGAAGACTTCCTGGAGGACGGTCGTCAGCGTCAGTGGTCCGGTCCTGCCCACCTTGTCGACGGACCGCTTGATCGAGGTCACCTTGGTCGCGGGCTGCCCGATCACGAGGTGGCGCAGCGTCGTCACCCTGCCGCCGCCGAACATCCGCCGGCGTCCCGGGCCGGGAGGTGCGGGGATTCCCGTGATGGGGTGGCCGTCCTCGCCGAGCTCGCGTTCCGGGCCACGCTCCAGCAGGTAGGTCCAGTGCCACAGCGGGGGCACCGGGTCTCCCGCGGCGTGCGGGATCTCGATGTCCAGCGCGGCCGCCAGGGACTGAGTCGGCTCGGACGCGATGACCTCGGTCCGCTCGACCGTTGGCGTCACCTCGCTCGTGACCATGTCACTCTCCTTGTCTTCCTGCGCGAAGAGCGCGCAGCAGCTCCGACAGGTCCGGAGCGTCGTCCAGGTTCTCCACCGCGCGTACCAGGCCCCGCGCGACCTCGTGCCCGTAGGGTGCGAGCAGTTCCTCCGCCTTGCCCGCGACTTCCGCGTGCGAAAGCGGGTTCTGCGCCGACCCCTTGGCTGTGGTGGGGTTGCCGGCGTGGAGCGTCACCGTCTCGCCGTCCATGAACTCCACCGCCAGCCGTGGCCCGTCCTCCAGCTGGATGCCGCTGTCGACGTGCATCGAGATCTTCTGGAACGTCGCTCGGATGCCGGGCTCGTCGATGCGGGGCGGGTCGAACTGGTCAAGCCCGACGCTCCTGTTGTGCAGAGCGATCGTCACGGCGTACGGGAGGCTGAACTGTGCGTCGAACACCGTCTTGACGGGGTCGACCGACAGCATGTTCACCGCTGTCTCCCCGGCCGTGATCGAGATGTGCCGCACGTCTTCGGGCTTGACGTCCCGCTCCTGGATGAGAGCGAGCACCGTGTCGATCGTGGAGTGGCTTCCGCGGCAGCAGGCGTAGGGCTTGATGTACGCGGTCGCCACGTTGAAGTCGACGCCGAGGTCGTGCAGTGCCTTCTCCGCGTACCCCTGGCCGCCGTTGTAGACGGCGAACAGGCCGCCCCACTCGGCCTCGAAGATCCGCCGTGGGCCGGTGATCCCGGCGCGCGCGAGCAGGGCCGCGTCGACGCCGGTCTCCCCGGCCTTGCCGGGATGGATCCGCTTGGTCCACGCACCGTCGTCGATGAACGCCCAGACGCCGCCCGTGAAGGATCCGGCGATGCCCAGCGCGTCGGCGAAGCGCTCTGCGTCCAGGCCCAAGGCCTTCGCGCCGGCGGCAGCGGCGGCGAAGCTCCCCATGGTGCCGCTGGAGTGCCAGCCCCGGTCGGTGTGCGCGGCGAAGCCGCCGAGCGCCTGCAGGGTCCGGTAGCCGATGTCGTACCCGGCGATCGTTGCCGCGATCAGCGCCCGCCCGTCGGCCCCGGTCGCCTCGGCGACGGCGAGGGCCGCAGGCAGCACGGTGGAACCCGCGTGCCCCGGTCCGCCTCCGTCGTCGAAGTCGCGCGCGTGCGCCGACGTTCCGTTCGCGAGCGCGGCGTGCGACGGCGGGAGCAGGAACGGTGTCCCCCAGACGAGGCTGCCCGACTCGGTCTGCTGCACGCTCGTCAGGGCGTCCCCGACCCGCTGCGCCTCGTCGGTCTTCACCCCGGCGAGCGCCACCGCCAGCGTGTCCAGGATGTTGTCCTTGACCCGGCCGACGACCTCGGCCGGGATCTCGTCGAACGACAGGCCGGCCCAGTGCGCGGCCAGACGTTCCGTCAGCGACCCTTCGGTGTTCACCATCACGCCCCGCCTACGACCTGAGGTCCACGGTGAGCGACTTCACGAGCCACCGGCCGCCGGCCTGCCCGATCTCGGTGCCCTCCTCGACCACGACGGCGTTGGGGAAGCGCTCGACCAGGTAGCTGACGACCTCTTCCATCTCGACCTTCGCGAGCCCCTGTCCGAGGCAGTTGTGGCTGCCCGTGCTGAAGGTCAGCGGCTGGTTGCGCTCACGTCCGAGCACGAAGTCCGCCGGATCCTCGAAGCGCGCCGGGTCACGGTTGGCCGACCACACCGCCACGTGGATGTCCGAACCGGCGGGGACGACGGTCCCGTTCAGCTCGACGTCCTCGGTGGCGATCCTGCTCACGACGCCGGGCCGGGGGTACAGCCGCAGCACCTCGACGATCGCCGCCGGGATCAGCGCCGGATCCTCCACGAGCCGCTGCCAGATCTCCCGGTCGCGCAACAGCGTCCAGACGACCAGGCCCGTCTGGTGCGTGGTGTTGACGGAGCTCGCCTCGAGCATGGCGGCCGCTTCGTTGAAGAGCTCCTTCTCGGAGAGCTTGCCGGCGTCGTGCTGCGCGATCAGGAACGACAGCATGTCCTCGCCCAGGCCCTGCGTGCGCTTGCGCGCGACGAGGTCCTCCAGGTACGCGAACAACTCGTCGTACGCACCGACGATCACCGGTGTGAGGCTCGGGTCGCGGTTCAGCAGCGACAGCGTCCGCTCCGAGAGGCTCGCGACCTTGGGGGCGTCCTCGGCCGGCGCGCCGGCGAGGTAGCAGTACACCCGCGCGGGGAGACGCCGGTCTACGGCACCGTGGAAGTCGACCGGCGCGGACGGGTCGAGGCCGGCGGCGAGGTCCTGGATGATCTGGCGCAGGGCGCCGCGGATGTTCTCGACGGTCGCCGGTCCCATGAAACGGGCCAGCGGCGTGCGCAGCCGGAGGTGACGCGGGCCGTCGGCCATGAGCAGGCTGTGTGCGCGGAAGTCGTGCACCGGACCATCGGTGATCCCGAAGTCCTCCATCAGCTTGAGTGCGGCGTTCTGGAATCGTTTGTCCCGCAGCACGGTGGTCGCGAGCTCGAAGCTCAGGACGGTGTAACCGGCCGAGCCCAGCGCGAGAGGACCCTCGGTCAGGGCGCCGCCCGGATGCGCGAGGGCATCCGGGGAGAACGGTTCGAAGTGCGGAAGTGCCGTGGTCATGAGCGAGAGATCGCCCCCAGCGGGCAGCAGAGGATGACTTCCTCCAGCTCGTCCGCACGACCGCCCTCGACTTCGGTGGTCAACTGCTCGAGCAGGCCGTTCTCACCGATCCGGAACACGTCCGGCATCAGTGCCGCGCAGGTGCCGTTGGCGTCGCACCGGGCGAAATCCACTTTGACCTCTACCATCTCGAGGAACTCCTTTCTCGCGTGTATGGGTCAGCCCCGGGCTTACGAAACCTGCGCGCCTATCTCGTCGTAGCGCAATGACTTGCAACGCTCCATCACAGAGCGCAGGGAGACAGGTTCTTGGCCTGTGATGTGCTTCACGTGGTGAGACATGACGGCTTGGTAGCCTTCAGCAATTGCCACTTCGGCCGATATCAATTCGTCACTGGCCCACATGTGCCCGTCTGCGCTCGGCGGCATGTCGGGGTCATAGGTACGGGGAATCCCCACGGAATCGTAGAATGCGAGGCGCTCTTCGGCCGAGACCGGTGCGTACTTGATGGGGGCGTGGTGGACTTCGGTACCGATCTCCGCGATGTCGTGAAAATTCAGCAACTCGCTGCCCGTGATCTCGTAGACAGCGCCGGCGTGCCGCTCGTTCTGCAGCAGGCACGTGGCAGCGCTGCCGGCGACATCGCTCTTCGCGACCGGCGCGATGAAGCCATCGCCCGTCGCTTGCTTGAGCAGTCCTGTTTCCACCCCGGGTGCCACAAGAACGTTGCTCACGATTTCGGAGTAGAGGGAGTTCCGGAGAATCGTGTACGTCAGACCGGACGCTCGCAGATCAAGCTCGGTCTGACAGTGGTCCTGGGACGACAGAGCCGGATTGTTCGGCTGTACGCCTCCCACCGAGGTATACACGATATGGCGGATACCGGCCCGCTGCGCCGCAGAAATCGCATTCCGGTGCTCGGAAACTCTTCGCCCGAGGTTCAGTCCGCTGATCAGGAAGAGTATCTCCCCGCCGCTGTACGCGGCGTCCAGGGAACCGGCGTCCCGGTAGTCGCCTCGGCAGACGCGCAGCCGCTGTTTCCCGCCGCCTTGGCGGAGCTTTTCCGGAGTGCGCGTCACAAGCGTCAGTTCGGCATCTGGATCCGTGGCCAGAAGCAGGTCGGTGACACGGTGCCCCAAATCCCCCGAGGCCCCGCTGATAACGATGCGACCCATGGTGTCTCCTGTTCGTCTTTCATGAAAGGCCTACGGTCGAAAGGCCTACGGTCGCCGGACGCCTCCGGTCCGCGGGCTGTCACCCAGCGGTGGTGCTGTCCTCGTGCGCCGCATAGTGGATGACCCGGGGCCTGGCGACACAGTGGGGCGCGACTGCCTCGGCGAAGGCTTTCGCCTGCGGGGTTCCGGGGAAGGCCTCGGTGTGGTCCTCGAGTCGTTCCCAACCGACACGCAGCAGGTAGGTGTCGGGGTGGTCGACGCTGCGCAGCAGTTCGGCGGACCGGCACCCGGGAGTCTCCAGCAGCAGATGCCGGGCCGTCGCGAAGTCCGCTTCGAGCCGGACGCCTGCCTCCGGGTGGACATGCAGTTCGGCGTGCTCGTAGATCATCCGTCCGCCTCGTCGCGTCCGGACGCCGTGCCCGAGGCACTCAGATCCAGGAAGCCGCCGCGCAGGAAGATCAGCGGGGGATCGGTGGCGCGCAGTTCCAGTGACTCGACGCGGCCGACCACCTGGTAGTGATCGCCGATGAGGTCGACCTTGGCCCTCGTGCACTCCAGGGTGACGATCGCCTCGTCCAGGAGGGGCAAGCCGCGAGCCGACATGTGCCAGTCCACGTCGAGGAAGCGGTCCTCGCTGCGCCGGGAGAACGCCTTGCACAGCTCGCTGTGGCCGTGGCCGAGGATGTTGACGCCGAAGTGGCTCGCCTCGTAGAGGCGCGGCCAGGTCCTGGAGGACCGGTCGACGAAGAAGGCGATGAGGGGTGGGTCCAGCGACACCGAGGTGAAGGAGCCGACGGTCATCCCGACGGGCCCGGACCTGGCGCTCGCGGTGACCACCGCCACGCTGGTCGGGACGTGCCCGAGGGCGCGCCGGTAGTCCACGGGGTCGTCGGTGGCGGCAGGGCTGCCTTGCTGCGCGCTGAGGGCAGGTGTGGTCCCCATGGTCGCTGTCCTCACAGGGCGATCGTCGGTTCTTCGTTGCCCAGCAGCAGCCGGCCGTAGGCCTCTTTGCCGATCTCGACGGTGACGAGGGCGTGCCGGGCGGCGGTCTCGGAGTCCCGCCAGATGCGGTTCAGCACGTTGACCTCGGCGAAGGAACCGGCGCCGTTGGCGGTCAGGAGCGTGTCGATCGCGCCTGTGACCAGTTCGGCTACCACACCGGTGTCATTGCGGATCCGGGCGCGGGTCTCCAGGTCGAGCATGCGGCGCTCGGCGGCGGCCCGGTCGAGGTCGAGGCACATCCGGTTCAGCGTCAGCTCGGCCAGGTGCAGCTTGGTGGCCGCGTTGGCGACGCCGATCTGGTGGGTGGGGGAGAGCCTCGCCTCCTGGTAGCTGGTGTAGGCCACCGGCTTCTGGGGCAGCTTGGCCCGGGTGATCTCCAGCGCGTGCCGGCCCAGACCGATCTGCGGTGCGACGAGAATGGCGGCGGCGACCGCGTTGAAGGCCATCGACGCCATCCGTTCATCGGTGTACGGCGTGGGATAGCGCCCCGCGAACATGTCCTTGACCGGCTGAATCCGGTGATCGGGCACGAAGTGGTCTTCGACCACGATGGTGTCGCTGCCCGTGCCCTTCATTCCGGTGACGAACCAGGTCGGTTCGATCGTCCAGGCCTCCGCCGGGATCAGCGCCATCGCCAGCTCGCCGCCTTCGACGGGGATGCCCAGAGACCCCCAGTCAGCGGCGAAGGAACCCGAGGCGTACGGCCAGCGGCCACTGACCAGGTAGCCGCCGTCGACCCGCTCCGACTTGCTGCCGGGGGAGAAGACGCCGCACACCTTCGCCTTCGGATTCGCACCGAAGACGTCCTCCTGAGCCTGGGCGGAGGACGTCGAGGCGAATCCCGTGCCGACGGCCATCAGCGCGGCGATCCACCCGGTCGAGCCATCACCCCGGGCCACCTCCGCCACGGCGTCGACGGCGGTGCGCAGCGTCGCCCCGTGGCCGCCGTACCTCTTGGGCACGAGCAGACGGAAGATGTCCGCGTCCTCCAGCGCCTTGATCACCTCGGGGGCCGCTCGACGCGCCTCGGAGCCTTGCGCCGCGTACTCACGGATCAGCGGGACCAGGCCGGTGGCGCGGCCCACCAGCTCGGCGTCAGAGGTGTCGAGATCCGACACTGCGGCGCTGGACGACATTGTCATGGTGCTTCTCCCGGAGAGCGACGTGGGTCGATGAGTGCCCCGACCGACGTGACGGAGTGATGTCAGCCAGCATGCGGATCCGTCTCGAGGGGCGTAAAGACCAGGGACTTCTCCAGAAGTTCGGGCGTGTGATGCATCAGACGCATGACACAGCTCCCGCGCGGTCGGGGACCGAACCCGGCGCCACCTCTACGCCGACTTGGTGTTCGGGGAAGTCCCGAGGCGATGCCCGTCGCGAACAGACCGCCGAAAGGCCGCAGTTGGGCCGCCTGTCCCGGATCGGGCACACCACGCGAACGGGAACCCCGGCGGCATGCCCGCACGTTCCCCGGAACACATGCGCAGCTCGCGCAAGCCATACATGGAGGGGCCGGACACATCGTGACCCGAGTACTTGTCATCGGCGGCGGGATCGCCGGTACGACGACGGCCCTCGCCCTGCACAAGGCGGGCTTCGACGTCTGCGTGTACGAGGCGCACCCCGGCTCGGCCGAGGACTTGGGCGCCTTCCTCATGCTGGGGAGCAGCGGCATGCGCGCCCTCGCCCAGATCGACGCCTTGGCCCCCGTCACCGTGGCCGGTTTCCCGCTGACCTCGATGCGCGTACTGGACGGCACGGGCACCGAAGTCGCGCAGAGGCCGCTCGGCGAGGCCGACAACCCCGTCCTGCGGTACCGGTGCCTGCGTCGCGGTGAACTAAACGCCGCCCTGCAGACCGAGGCCGCCCACCGGGGCATCAGCATCCGGCACGGCGCCTCGCTGGCGGCCGTCCAGGACGGCCCCGACCGCGTCACCGCACACTTCACCGACGGCAGCACCGCGACCGGCGACCTGCTCATCGGCGCCGACGGCCTGAACTCCACCGTCCGCCGGACGATCGCCCCGGCCACACAACCGTGCTACGCGGGCGAGTACGTGTTCTACGGCTACACCACCCACGTCTCTCCGGCCGAGGAGGCTGACGACGAGCGCCTCACCGTGGTGCGCGGCAGCGCTGCCGCCTTCGGCTACGCGGTGTCGCCCGGCGGGCAGACGTACTGGTACGCGCGCGTGGCCGGAGAACGCCTGGCCGCCGCTGAGATCGCACACGGCACGCCTGGCCAGTGGCGCGACCTGCTGCTGCCGCTGCTGCGCGACGATGCCACCGCGGCCGCCGACATCGTCGCGGCCACCCCCGACGACATCCTGGTCACCAACGCCACCGAGATACCGACCGGAGCACCCTGGCGTTCGGGACGGATGCTGCTCGTCGGCGACGCCGCCCACGCGGCCTCTCCGGCGACCGGGCAAGGAGCCTCGATGGCGATGGAGGATGCCGTCATCCTCGCCAAAGCACTGCGCGACACACCCGCCACCGAGACCGCGCTGTCCGTCTACGAGACGCTCCGCCGCCCGCGCGTGGAACACAACACCACCGTCAGCGGAAACATGTCCCGCGGCGTCCACACACCGTCCCGCACCGGTGGAGCGCCTGCGGCGCGGCCCGGGGACGAGGAACTGGCCCGGCTGCTGGAATGGAACTCCCACATCGGTAAGTCCCGGTTGGGGACGGCTGTTCCCGGGGGAGGTTCCTGATCGGGCTGATTCCAGCTGATTCCATCGGTATAGATCTCGTCTATGCCGGCCATTGGTGATCTCTCATTCCCCAAACGCCTGGTCAGGGGCGAGAGTTGGGATCTCGGGCAAAGCGTCGACCTACGACGAGTCGTAGGTGTTGTCACACCGACCAGTACGGCGCTTCTGCCTGCCGTCGGCCCGGCAACAACTGAGCTTGGCCGCTCCCCCCACTTTGCGGTTTCTTGGAGATGACTGTTATGCGCAGCGAGCTGCTGGCGCTCCGGGCAGGGCACGTCTTCGACGGCGTGGACGTCAGGCGATCGGGCATGGTGCTCGTCGAGGACGGCGTGATCCGTGACGTGGACTTCACGGGAGCGGCACCGCCGGAGCACGCGGCGGTGACGGACTTCGGGCCGGACGGGTGGCTGCTTCCCGGGCTGATCGACGCGCACGTGCACCTGTGCTGGGACGGTACCAAGGACGCCGTGGCGCATGTGGCGTCCGACGACCACGAGGCCGTACTGGAGACCGCACGCGCCTCGGCGGCGACCACGCTGGCGACCGGTGTCACGACGGTCCGGGACCTCGGCGACCGCGACTACCTCGCCCTCGCGCTGCGGGAGCAGGTGCCGCCCACCGAACGCCCTGACATCGTCGCCGCGGGTCCGCCCATCACGACCCACGGCGGCCACTGCCACTTCCTCGGCGGCGAGGCCGAGGGTGCCGACGCGCTGCGGGCGGCGGTGCGCGAACGCGCCGCGCGCGGTTGCGACGTGGTGAAGGTGATGGTCAGCGGCGGCATGATGACGCCCGGCTCCGACTCCATGTACCAGCAGTACGACCGGTCCGACCTGCGGCTGATCACCGACGAGGCACACCGGCTCGGGCTCACCGCGGCCGCCCACGTCCACGCCGTCCCGGCGATCGCGGACGTGGTCGACGCCGGATTCGACACCATCGAGCACTTCTCCTTCCTCACCCCCGACGGCGTCGACCTGCGCCAGGATCTGGTGGACGAGGTCGTACGGCGAGGAACGTTCGTCAGCGCCACGGTGGGCATGATGCCCGGTACGACACCGAGCGCTCCGGCCGTCGTCGCTCGCTTCGCCGCCCTGGCGGACGCCGTGGCCAAGGTCATCGCCTCGGGTGCCCGGGTCGTTCCCGGAACCGACTCGGGCATCAGTCCCGGCAAACCGCACGGCGTCTACCCGTACGGGCTGATGCAGCTCGCCGAGTGGGGAATGCCGAACAGTGACGTACTGCGCTGCGCGACCACCGAGGCCGCCAAAGCGGTGGGCCGGGCCGGACGCAAGGGCGTACTGCTTCCCAGCGCGGACGCCGACCTCCTGGTGCTCGGCAGCTCCCCCCTCGACGACATCTCGGCGGTCACCGACATCCGCGCGGTGTACCGGGCGGGCCACCGGGTGCGCTGAGCCAACAGCGACTCGATCACTGTCGACGGGCACCGCATCGCCGTGTCCGCCGAGCGCGACCCGGCCGCCCTGGCCTGGGCGAGCACGGCGTGGACGTGGTCATCGACCGGCCGCTTCCGTACCCGCGAGGACGCCCGGCTTCCGCCGGGGTCCGTCGGCCCCTCCTGCGGAATTGCGAAATTTCGCAATTGATCAGATGCTATATTGCTGTGTCTGATATCCGGTAGCCGCAGGCACAGCCCTTTGTGTCCGCCCCGAGGCGGGGTGCCGACGGGGATGCCGTAGGAGAAGCCGAGGGGTCGTGTCCGTTCCGCTGTACCAGGCCAAGGCCGAGTTCTTCCGAATTCTCGGGCATCCCGTACGCATACGCGTGCTGGAGCTGCTGCAGGACGGTCCGATGCCCGTGCGGGACCTGCTTGCCGCGATAGAGGTGGAGCCGTCCGCCCTGTCGCAGCAGCTGGCGGTACTGCGCCGCTCCGGGATCGTCACCGCGGCCCGGGAGGGCTCGACCGTCGTCTACGAGCTGGCCGGCGGGGACGTCGCGGACCTGATGAGGGCCGCGCGCCGGATCCTCACCGAGGTGCTCGCCGGGCGGGGCGCGTTGCTGGCCGAGCTGCGGGAAACCGAGGTCGCCCCGCGATGACCTCGTCGATCGGCCGCACAACGGCCCGACTCACCGCACTCCTGCCCACGCGCGCCGACCTGACGGACATGCGCCGCGACCCGCGCCGGGATCTGCTCGCGGGCCTGACCGTGGCGATCGTGGCGCTGCCGCTCGCGCTCGGCTTCGGCGTCTCTTCCGGTCTGGGTGCCGAGGCCGGCCTGGCGACCGCCGTCGTCGCGGGCGCCCTGGCCGCGCTGTTCGGCGGGTCCAATCTCCAGGTGTCCGGGCCCACCGGGGCCATGACCGTGGTGCTGGTTCCGATCGTCGGCGAGTACGGTCCGACCGGCGTGCTGACCGTCGGCCTGATGGCCGGCGTCATGCTCGTGGCGCTGGCCGCCCTGCGCGCCGGCAAGTACATGCAGTACGTGCCCGCGCCCGTGGTGGAGGGCTTCACGCTGGGCATCGCCTGCGTGATCGGACTGCAGCAGGTCCCGAACGCGCTCGGCGTGCCCAGGCCCGAGGGCGACCGCGTGCTGGTGGTGACCTGGCGGGCCGTCGAGGAATTCGCCAAGGACCCGAACTGGACGGCGGTCGGTTTCGCGGTCGCGGTGGCCGCGGTCATGCTGGTGGGCGCCCGCTGGCGGCCGGCCCTCCCGTTCTCCATCCTCGCGGTCGTCGCGGCCACGGTCGTGGCCCAGGTAGCGGGCCTGGACGCGGCGCAGCCGATCGGTGACCTTCCGTCCGGGCTGCCCGCGCCCACGCTCGGCTTCCTTGACATCGGTGCGCTCGGCACCCTGCTCGCCCCGGCCGTGGCCGTGGCAGCGCTCGCGGCCCTGGAGTCCCTGCTGTCCGCCTCGGTGGCGGACGGCATGACCGTGGGGCAGAAGCACGACCCTGATCGCGAGCTGTTCGGTCAGGGGCTGGCCAATATCGCGGCCCCGCTGTTCGGCGGGGTGCCCGCGACCGGTGCGATCGCCCGGACCGCGGTCAACGTCCGTACGGGCGCCGGCTCCCGGCTGGCCGCCCTGACTCATGCCGCGATCCTCGCCGTGATCGTCTTCGCCGCGGCGCCCATGGTCTCCAAGATCCCGCTCGCCGCCCTCGCCGGCGTGCTGCTGGCCACCGCGGTCCGCATGGTCGAGGTCGGCTCGCTCAGGGCGATGGCCAAGGCCACCCGCTCGGATGCGCTGATCCTCGTCCTCACCGCGGTCGCGACCCTGGCCTTGGACCTCGTGTACGCGGTGATCATCGGCCTGATCGTCGCGGGTGCCCTCGCCCTGCGCGCCGTGGCCAAGCAGGCCCGCTTCGACCAGGTCCCGCTCGATCGCGGCGACCACAGCGCCGAGGAACACGCCCTGCTCGCCGAGCACATCGTCGCCTACCGCATCGACGGGCCGCTGTTCTTCGCCGCCGCGCACCGCTTTCTGCTGGAGCTGACCGAGGTGGCCGACGTACGGGTCGTCATCCTGCGCATGTCGCGGGTGTCGACCATGGACGCCACCGGCGCCCTCGTCCTCAAGGACGCCGTCGAGAAGCTGCGGAGGCGCGGCATCCTCGTCCTGGCCTCCGGTATCCGCTCCAGCCAGCGCCAGGTCCTCGACTCCGTCGGTGCGCTGGAACTGCTGCTGCACGACGGCCGGGAGTACACCACCACCCCGGAGGCGATCCGGGCCGCTCGCGACCACCTGGAGGCGGCCGGAGTCTGGACCACCGTTCCCGTCCGGAAGCCCCGAACCTCGAGCGAGGAGGCGGTCCGATGAGTACGGCCCCCGCCGCCGAACAGGCGCTCGTCGAGTGGGGGACAGGTCTGCACCGGTCCGTCGCGGACGCGGCGCCGCTGATCCTGAGCGAGTTGGTGACCAACAGTGTTCGGCACGCCGCCGAACTGTCCCCTCACCCGGCAAAGCGGCGGCACCGGACCGGTCATCCTCGACCTGACGAAGCTGCGCGGCTGGTCCGCGGAAGGCCGGCTGGCCATCACCGAGGCCGCACGCCGCCTCGCCGGAGCGGGCCGGAGCCTGGAACTGGCCGCCATCCCCTCCGACGGCTCCGTGGTCCCGCCCGGCGACTGCCCGGACATCCCCGTCCACTGCGACCTGGCCACCGCCCGCACGGCCCACTCCCGGCGCATGTCGCCTCCCGAGGAGGCACGGCAGGCGTGGCGCACAGACGGCTGGCCCACCCCCTGACCCCCCGCATCCGCTCACTGACTGAAAGACACCTCTGCCATGAGTGAAGCCCTTCCCCCCTGCCCTGAAATGCTCCGGCGCCTACACCTACGAAATGGGTGCGCTCCTGGTCTGCCCCGAGTGCGGGCACGAGTGGTCCGCGTCCGAGGAGTCCGCGGACGGCGCCTCCGGGGGCAAGGTGATCAAGGACGCGGTCGGCAACGTGCTCGCTGACGGTGACACCGTGACGGTGGTCAGGACGCTGAAGGTCAAGGGCAGCCCGACCGGGATCAAGGCGGGCACCAAGGTACGCGGCATCCGCCTGGTCGACGGCGTGGACGGCCACGACATCGACTGCAGGGTCGACGGGTTCGGCGCCATGCAGCTCAAGTCCAGCGTGGTGAAGAAAGTCTGATCAGACACCTTGCTGTGCCGACCGCCGGGGCATCCGGGTGCGGCGTGGCCGGTGCCGCAGGCGAGGATGGGCCACATGTTCTTGACGTGTGCGTGGACGCGATGTGCTGAGCTCCGGCCGGTGGGGACGTGCTGTTGTCTCGGGGAGGGGACGGCACGATGAGCACGCCGCTGTACCAACTGAAGGCCGAGTTCTTCAAGACGCTGGGCCATCCGGCCCGTATCCGGGTCCTGGAACTGCTGAGCGAGCGCGAGCACGCGGTGGCCGAGATGCTGCCCGAGGTGGGCATCGAGCCCGCTCATCTGTCCCAGCAACTGGCCGTGCTGCGGCGGGCGAATCTGGTCAAGACCCGTAAGGAGGGTTCGACCGTGTACTACTCGCTGACCAGTCCGCAGGTCGCGGAGCTTCTACGGGTCGCACGGACCATCCTGTCCGGGGTGCTCGCCGGGCAGGCCGAGCTACTGGCCGACCTGCAGGCCGCGCCGGGTGAGCGAAAGCCGCCGTCGTAGCGAGGCCCTTGAACGGCGGCCGTCTCCAGTGGGTGGTCTGGTCGCGCTTTTGGCACTACTCGGGGCCGTGGTGCCAGGACCTCGATCAGCGCGGTCGTGGCGGGTGCGTCTGGCGGGTCGCCGTATGGCGGCGTAGCTCCGGCGGGCGTTGTCGGTGAGCTGTGTGGTGTGGATGCCCGGTGGGCCTAGTGGGCGATGCGTGTCGGGGCGGCCATCATCGTCACAGCACGAGCTGATCCGACGTAGCTCAACCAGCAGAAGCAAGGGAGTCGCCAGCCATGTCACTCGCCCGCGTCCACAACTTCTCCATTTCGCTCGACGGCTTCGGCACCGGTGAGGGCCAGAGCCATGAGGCGCCGTTCGGCCACGCCGGCGAAAGGCTGCACGAGTGGATGTTCACCACCCAGTTCTGGCACAAGATGAGCGGCCGGCCCGGCGGGACCGGCGGCCTCGACGACGTCTTCGCGCGGCAGTTCACACCCGGGATCGGCGCGGAGATCATGGGCGCCGGGAAGTTCGGGCCGCCCGGATGGCACGAGGACCCGGAGTGGAAGGGGTGGTGGGGGCCCAACCCGCCGTTCCACACACCGACCTTCATCCTCACCCATCACCCGCGCCCGTCGATCGAGATGGAGGGCGGCACGACGTTCCACTTCCTCGACGCGTCGCCCGCCGAGGCGCTCGAGACGGCCCGCGAGGCCGCGGGCGGCCAGGACGTGCGTATCGGCGGGGGGCCCACCGTGATCCGCGACTTCTTTGCCGCCGGGCTCATCGACCACATGCACATCGTGGTGGTCCCGGTCCTGCTCGGCCGAGGCGTACGCCTCTGGGACGGGCTGGAGGGCCTCGAGAAGGACTACGCGGTCGAGGCCGCTTCCTCGCCCAGCGGGGTCACGCATGTGACGTTCACCCGTGTGGGTCGCTGAATCACCTCGCTTCCTGGCCCGCCCCCTGCCCCTCCGGGGGGCGCCGATCCGCGGCTGAGGAGGTGTGTTCGGGCCTCGCTGGGGGAGGCGGCCTACGCGTGCCGGTTGCCCCGGCCGGCGTTGAACTCGGCCCAGGCCCGGTCCCACTGCGCCCTGCGACGCACGGTGGGCGGTGCGGGACGAAGGCGGCCCGTCGCGTCGAGCCACACCGTGGTGGACGAGCCCACCTTGCTGCCCGCTGCCACCGGGGCTTCACCGGTCTTGGGGGAGCCGTCGGGCATCGTCCACCGCACGGTCGTCCACACGCGGTCGTCTGCCGGCCCGGAGAACCGTGGCGGCGTCGCGGGTGTGTCCTCGACGAGGCGCGCGGCAGTGCGGTGCAGGCCCTGCGCCTCGTCGAGAGCGGCGCGCTCGTCGGCGCCGACCGTCACCACGCCCACCGCGGGCACCATGAGCAGCAGCAGCGCCGCCGCTGCTACGCCGATCCAGGCTTCGGCGCCGTCGGAGCGCCGCTTGGCGGGTTGCGCCGCCGGCGCCAGAGCAGCACCCTGCCACCCTTTTCCAACGGGGGTCGTCCTATGAGGGCCGATCGGCGCCGCTCAGACAGTCGGCCGTGCCCGGCCTGTCGAAGCGCCCGGTGGCGGACATGACCGTGTCGAGCGGCAGTTTGGCTGGATTGCTGGCATACCCCGTACGCGCGCCTCGAGTTCGAGGAGTTCTTCGGCTCCCTGGACGTCTCCGTCGCGTCGGTCATGCCGCGGAGGGCACCTCGGATCCGGACGGCTCTGGAGGGGGCAGCATGGTCAGCAGCATGACACTGGGCTCGGCGGCGGGCACAGTGTCCCAACTGTGCCCGAGGACGGATCACTTCATGTGCGTCCACCCAACATGCTCCTGATCAGCCCCAGCGGGGTTGCGGTGCCGGGAGCCCGGAGAACTCCCGTCATCACAGGTCACAAGGCACGCAGTCGTCGCCAACGCACCCACGGGCATCACCGGTCCGTGGAGCCAACTTCAAATCTTCAGCACAAATTCCACACACACCTCTCTCCAGGCGGGCCCTGATGGTCTAGATTGACCGTGCTTCCCATGCTGGGACACGAGGCGACAAATGATGATCTATAGGTCCGGCGCCATGGACAGCCAGCGGCTGCGTCTCCGGCGCCAGACGTGGGGGTGATCAATTCTTGGAGCCCGAGAGGGGGCTTCGGGTGCGGGGAGCACCCGAGGTTTCGACGGTTCCCGCGCACCTCGGGAGGCCGGCAGGACATGCGAGTCCGCTGCCGCCGGCGCGGGTCGTTCAAGTAGCGCTGAAGTAGCCGGGATGCCGTACGCGGGGGCAGAGGCCTCCCGCGGGAGGAACAGCGCGGCGCGGGGGGCGGGGGGTCTCCCGAGGGGAGGAAGCGTGCGGGGGGCGGGGGCCTCCCGGGGGGAGGGGCAGTGTTGGGCGAGCACGTCGAACCACTGGGGACCGGGGGGGTTCTGTGCGGCAGGGGGGACTAGTCGACCCTGTTTCATCGGCGCGCGGGAGTCTGGCGAATGGAGCAGTCAGCCGGCCCGCGATCGAATGGGAGCAGCGATACCGCCGTTCCGTGATCACCAGCGATACCGTGACCACCGCCTTGGTGGTGGCGGCGATCGGCAACTTCTTCGGGGTCCGGGACGCGGCCAACTGGCACGAGAAGTGGGGAATTCTCGCATTCGGCACCGAGCTGCTGGTGCTGGGGGCGCTTGCGGTGAGCCGGTCGTGGGCTCCGGCGGTGCTCGGCCAGGGCGCCGAGGAATTCCGCCGGCTCGGACGCTCACTGTTCACGGCGACCGTCGTACTGGCGCTCGGCGGGATCGCCCTCACCTCGCGCAACATCAAGCTCTGGATCTTCGTCGCGATCCCCGCGATCGCGCTCGTCACCATGACCGCGCGGTATCTGCTCCGCCTCCGGCTGCACAAACAGCGGAAGGAAGGACGGTGCCTGAGACCGGTGCTCGCTGCCGGCAGCCCGGCCACCGTGCGCGACCTGATCAACCGCACCCGCAAGTTCCCGCACCTCGGCTGGCGGGTGGACGCGGTGTGCACGACGGACGGTCTCGGGCTCGATGGTGACCACCTGGACGGAGTGCCGGTCGTCGGCCGACTGGCGGACGTAGCGGGCCACGTCCGCCGCGACGGCTACCGTGTCGTCGCGGTCACACCGGACCCGCACTGGTCACCGGACCGGCTTCAGCGGCTGGCCTGGAATCTCGAGGGCAGCGATGCCGAGATGGTCGTGGCGCCCGTGCTGATGGAGGTGGCCGGCCCGCGGCTGCACGTCGACGCGGTGCTCGGGATCCCGCTGCTGCGGGTCAGCATGCCGACCTTCACCGGGGGCCGCCGGGCGATCAAGGGGGTCGTGGACCGCGTAGGCGCAACGATTCTGCTGGTGCTGTTCGCGCCGCTGATGGTGCTGGTCGGGCTGCTCGTGGCGGTGGACAGCCGGGGCGGGGTGTTCTACCGCCAGCGCAGAGTCGGCAAGGGCGGCCACGAGTTCACCATGCTCAAGTTCCGCACCATGGTCACCGGGGCCCACGAGGCACGTGGCGAGCTGGCCGACCGCAACGAGGGCGCCGGCCTGCTGTTCAAACTCCGCCGGGATCCGCGGGTGACCCGGGTGGGAGCAGTGCTGCGCCGGTACTCGATCGACGAGCTCCCGCAGCTTTTCAACGTACTCACCGGTTCGATGTCGCTCGTCGGTCCGCGGCCTCCGCTACCGGAGGAGACCGCTGCCTACGGCCCGGACATCCGGCGGCGGCTGCTGGTCAAGCCCGGACTCACCGGCCTGTGGCAGATCAGCGGACGCAGCGACCTGCCGTGGGAGGAGGCGGTCCGCCTCGACCTGCGGTACGTGGAGGACTGGTCGCTCGCCCTGGACGCAGTGATCTTGTGGAAGACGCTGCGTGCGGTGTTCTACGGCCAGGGGGCCTACTGATGCGCGGGGGACCGCAACTCAACGGTCCCGCCGGCGCGCGGACCGCAGGCCGCAAGGGCCTGCTTTGGGGGACCGCAGGCCACAAGGGTCTGCCTGGGGGGAGAGACGCGTCATGAGAGTCAGCGTATTCGGGCTCGGCTACGTGGGCTGCGTGTCGGCAGCGTGCCTGGCCAGCATGGGCCACGAGGTCATCGGGGTGGACGTGAACCAGGTGAAGGTCGACCTGGTCAACGACGGCAAGGCCCCGGTGGTCGAGGAGCGGATCGGCGAGCTCATCGCCGAGGTCGTGCGGACCGGAGCGCTGCGCGCCACCGGCGACGTCCGCGAGGCGGTCATGGACAGCGAGGTGTCGCTGGTCTGCGTGGGCACGCCGTCGGAGCCCAACGGCAGCCTGTGCACCACGTACTTGGAGCGGGTCACCGAGCAGATCGGCGCCGCGCTGGCCGAGGGGGCCAAGCAGGGGGGCCGGCACACCGTCGTGTTCCGCAGCACCATGCTCCCGGGCACCTGCCTGAACCTGCTGGTACCGATCCTGGAGAAGTACGTCGGCGGCACGGTCGGGGTGGACATCGGGGTCGCGGTCAACCCGGAGTTCCTGCGCGAGGGCACGAGCGTGCGGGACTTCTTCGACCCGCCCAAGACCGTCATCGGCGAGCTCGACCCGGCAAGCGGCGATGCGGTGATGGCGCTGTACGACGGCTTGCCCGGCGAGGTGTTCCGGGTGCCGGTCCCGACGGCCGAGGCGATCAAATACGCGGACAACGCGTTCCACGGCCTCAAGATCGGCTTCGCGAACGAGCTGGGCGCGGTGTGCCAGGCGCTCGGGGTGGACTCGCACCAGGTGATGGACGTGTTCCTGGCCGACCGCAAGCTGAACATCAGCCCCGCCTACCTGCGGCCAGGCTTCGCCTTCGGTGGCTCCTGCCTGCCCAAGGACCTGCGCAGCCTGGTCCACGCGGCGCAGCGGGCCGACGTCTCGGTACCCATCCTCTCCCACGTGCTGCCCTCCAACTCCGACCATCTGCAGCGCGCGGTGGAGCTGGTCGAGCGCACCGGCAAGCGCCGGATAGGCATGTTCGGGCTGTCCTTCAAACCCGGCACCGACGACCTCCGCGAGAGCCCGCTCGTCGAGCTGGCGGAGAGGCTCTTCGGCAAGGGGTACGACCTGCGGATCTACGACGCCAACGTGAGCCTCTCCCGGCTGATCGGCGCGAACCGCGAGTACATCGAGACCCGGCTGCCGCACCTCGCGCAACTGCTCGCGGACTCCGTCGACGAGGTGCTCGAGCACGCCGAGGTGTGCCTGGTCGGGACCGGAGACCCGGCCGTCCTGTCGGCCCTGCCCCACGGGGACGGCCCGGCGATCGTCGACCTCATCCACCTTCCCGACGCCGAGACGCGTCGGACCGAACCGGGGTACATGGGCCTTGCTTGGTAACACGACCAGGGGCGACGGGCCTGACCGGCGCGCGCTGATCCTGGTGGAGAACCTGTCGGTGCCGTTCGACCGGCGGGTGTGGCAGGAGTGCACGACGCTGCGCGACGCGGGCTGGGAAGTGCACGTCATCTGTCCCCGCGGGCAGAAGCGGGACACGGAGCCGGAGGCGGTGATCGACGGGGTGCGGATCCACCGCTACCCGTTGCGCGCCGCCACCGGAGGACCGGCCGGCTACCTGCGGGAGTACGGATCGGCGTTGTGGCACACGGCCCGGCTGGCCCGCAGGGTCGGCCCGGTCGACGTGGTCCACGCCTGCAACCCGCCCGACCTGCTGTTCCTGCCGGCGCTGTGGCTGAAGCGGCGCGGCGCGCGGTTCGTCTTCGACCAGCACGACCTGGTACCCGAGCTGTACCTCTCCCGGTTCGACCGCGGCGAGGATCTGCTCTACCGCGCCGTGTGCGCGCTGGAACGGCGGACCTACCGGGCCGCGGACGTCGTCCTCGCCACGAACGAGAGCTACCGGGACGTCGCGGTGCGCCGTGGCGGTCGGCGGCCGGAGGACGTTTTCGTGGTGCGCAGCGCGCCCCAGATCGACCGGTTCCAACCGGTGCCGCCCGAGCCGGAGTTGAAGCGTGGCAAGCCTCATCTGCTGTGCTACCTCGGCGTCATGGGCCCTCAGGACGGCGTCGACTACGCCTTGCGGGCCCTCGCGAAGCTGCGTGACGAGTGCGGGCGTACCGACTGGCATGCGGTGTTCGTCGGCTCCGGCGACGCCTTCGACGCGATGGTGGAGCTGTCCCGGCGGCTCGGGCTCTCCGAGCAGGTGCAGTTCACCGGGCGCATCCCGGACGCCGACCTGGTGCGCTACCTGTCCACCGCGGACGTGTGCCTTTCCCCCGACCCGCGCAATCCGCTCAACGACGTGTCGACCATGAACAAGGTCCTGGAGTACATGGCGATGGGCCGGCCGATCGTCTCGTTCGACCTGAAGGAGGCGCGCGTCTCCGCCGGTGACGCAGCCGTCTACGCGACCGCCAACGACGAGGCCGAATTCGCGGGGCTCATCGCGCTGCTCCTTGACGATCCGGAGAAGCGGGCCGAGATGGGCAAGATCGGCCAGGAGCGGATCAGCGGGCCGCTCTCCTGGCGCAACTCGCAGGCGTCGCTGCTCGCCGCCTACGCCGCTGCCTGCCGCGACCACGGTCCGGTGTCGGCGAGCGACGCGGTGAGCACAGGGAAGAGGCCGCGGCGTTGAGTAATGACACGATCCGTCTGGCAACGATCGGGCGGATTCTCCGTCGACGGTGGCGGCTTCTCGCCGTCCTCGCCGTGGTGGGCGCGCTCGTCGGCTACGGCGCCTCGGTGGTGTTCCCGCCGCGGTACACGACGTCGGCGTCGGTCCTGCTGCCGGGGCAGTGGGAGGAGCGCGAGCTGCTGACCCAGGTCGACATCGCGACCAGTTCCGCGGTGGTCGACCGCGTGGCCACCAAGCTCAGCTGGCCGGACGTCAGCAGCGCCGAGCTGCGTGAGCAGGTGACCGCCAAGGCCGCCGACGGGAACATCATCAAGATCTCGGGTACGGCCGACACCCCGGAGCGCGCTCAGCAGCTTTCCGACCAAGTGGCCGACCAGTTCATCGAGTTCGCCGCGCGCATCGCGGGCGGCGACACCGCCCCCGAAGCGGCCGAGGGGCCCGAGGCGCTGCGCAAGGAGGTGGCGGAGACCAACCGCCGCATCACCGACCTGGCGAACGCGGCCGACCCGGGGCGGACCGTGGAGAGCGTGCAGGCCCGCACCGTGCTCGAGAAGCTGCGGACCTCGCTGGTGGAGGCCATGGAGAAGCTGGAGCAGGCCGACCCGGCGAACAACGTGGCCGGCATGGTCGTCATGGGGCCGGCGGCCCGGCCGACCGGCCAGGCGCCGCCGACGAGGACGCAGCTCGTCGTGGCCGGGGCGCTGCTGTTCTTCCTGGTCGCGGTCATCGGCCATCTCGTCGCCGCACGGGCGAACCGCCGACTGGGCACCGACCAGGAGATCGCCGCGGCGCTCGGCTCGGCGCTTCTCGGCACCGTCGACGTGCCTGATGAAGGGCGCTCGCACCGGCCGGAAGGCCGTGGCCGGCAGGCCTTGATCAGCCGACTCCTCGGCGTGGACACCCGGTGGGACCTACCCACCCCGCAAGCGTCCGGTGACGAGGACGGAAGGCGGATCCGCTACCGGCGCGTGTGCGCCCGCCTCCGGGACCGACTGCCGGCCCCTCGGCAGCTGCTGGTTGTCATACCGGACGGCGACGAGATCGCCCTCCGGGCCGCCGGCCGGCTCGTCGCCGAGGCCACGAACGATCCGCTGCTGCGGGTGGTGGAAGTCTCGGTGGACCGGCCGGTCGTTCCGGACCGCGACACCGAGTCCGGCGCCCTGGTCGTCCTCAGCGCGGGCAGCCGGACCGCGGAGGAGCTCGCCGGCATCGCCGAGGCGTGTGCGGACGGCAGGCACGAGGTCGTCGGCATCGTCGTCGCCGCCCCGGTCCGGGCCCGTCCGGCGCGCTCTGCCGGCCGCTCCGCGGACAACGCCACTGAGGCGCTCGCGGTGCGCGGCCGGGCGACGGGAGGTTCAGTGTGACGACGAGCGAGACTTCACAGTCGTCGGCCGCCACTCCGCTGTTCGACCTGCAGGCGCTGGTGGTGGCGGTGCGCAGGCGCCGCCGCCTCTGGGGCGCCATGGCGCTGCTCGGGCTGCTGATCGGCGCGGCGGTGGCGGTCCTGCTGCCGCCACCACCGAGCGCGGTGACCAAGGTGCTGGTCGCGCATCGGGAGGACCAGCCGAACGACACCGGGACGCTGATCCGCACCGACGTCGAACTGCTGGGGACCACACGGATCGCCGAAATGGCCCTGCACACCCTCAAGTCCTCGGAAAAGCCTGAGGACTTCATGAAGGACTACCGGGGTGCCGGCCTCACCAACAACCTGCTGCAGATCACCGTGGCAGGTGACAGCGACGCGGATGCGGTGGCCCGGGCCAAGGCGCTGGCCGACGCGTTCGTCGCGGACCATGTGCGGCGGATGCGGCAAACCGCGGAGGCCGAGGCCAAGGCCCTGCTCGACCAGCGTGACCGCATGCAGGACGAGCTCGCACAGGTCAACAAGGACATCGGAGACCGATCGCCGGAGACGGAGAGCGACCCGAGAGCGTCGGCGAGCATCGAGTCGCTCTTCGCCCGCCGGGCCGAGCTCACTTCGCGGATCGCCGACTTCAACCAGCGCGCCGAGGAGGCGCGCGTCGGCACGCCCAAGGTCATCGCCAACACCCAGATCGTGGACGCCCCGCGCGCGGTGCGGCACTCGCTGCCCAAGGCCGTCGGCACCGACGCCGCGATCGGGCTCGTCCTCGGGCTCGTCCTCGGGCTCGCACTTGCGGCGGTCGGCGTCGTGGTGGCGGACCGCCCCGTACTGCGCCGGGACATCGCGGCGAACCTGGGCGCCTCTGTCATCGCGGAGCTGCCCCGCCGGTCGGGCAGGCTGTGGCAGCGCCGACGGACCCGGGCGGCACGGATGAGGCTCACCGGGACCCTGGCCCGCACCGTGCGTGGCTCCGCGGAACCGCTGTCGCTGCTGGAACTGGGCTGTGCGCGCAGCACGAGCGCCATCGCCCTGGACCTCGCCAGGGCGATGGCGGCGGAGGGGCCAGTGGCCGTCATCGACGGTCTGCCAGGCCCGCAGCTCGCAAACCGCCGCCCGAAGCCAGGAGACCCCACCGTGGTCAGCGGCGAGCGTGCCGCGACCGTGTCGCATCAGGAGCGCCGGCTCGGCGTCGGCTCGGTGGCGCCCGGCACGGCGTGGACCGACCTCCAGTACCTCGGCACCCAGACCGTGCTCGTCGTGCGTGCCGGGCACGGCAGCGCCGCATGGCTGCACACCGTGGCGCGGCAGCTCGCGGACCAGCGCATTCCGGTGATCGGTGTGGTGCTGATCGACCCCGATCCGCGTGACCGGACCGACGGCACGCTGTGGGACGGACTGGACACCGCGCTGCGCGGCCAGAGCGAGCGGCTGGCCCAGCAGAACGGTGGGGGTACCTCCCACGCCGTTCAGGCAGTGGGGGAGGGCCGCCGGCGTACGGAGCGGCTGTCGATGTGGGCCTCACGGGTCCCGGACAACGACCAGGAGGCGCGGTAGGACATGTGTGGCATCACAGGCACTTACCGATGGCCGGACGGGAAGGTCGTGACCGACCGGCTCACCGACACCCTCGCCCACCGCGGCCCGGACGGGGCGGGCCGGTACAGCCACTCCGTCGGTGACGGCGAAGTGCACCTCGGGCACCGCCGGCTGGCCATCATCGACCTGTCCGAGACCGGCGCCCAGCCGATGGTCTCGGACGGCCTCGCCCTGACGTACAACGGCGAGCTGTACAACGCGCCCGAGCTGCGGGCCGAGCTCGCAGCCGCCGGGGTGCGCTTCCGCGGCACCTCCGACACCGAGGTACTGCTGGAGGCCTGGCGGCGCTGGGGCACGGACTGCCTGCCCCGGCTGCGCGGCATGTTCGCGTTCGGGATCTTCGACGAGCGCACCGGTGAACTGGTGCTGGCCCGCGATCAGTTGGGCATCAAGCCGCTGTTCCTGCTCCGGCGCGGCGCGGGCCTCGCGTTCGCCTCCGAGCTCAAGGCGCTCGCCGCCGCGACCGGCGGGAAGCTGGAGGTCGACCATGCGGCGCTGGTGGCCTCGCTGCTGTACTACTGGGTGCCGGACTCGCGCTGCGCGTTCCGCGAGGCGGAGAAGCTGCCGCCGGGGAGCTGGATGAGGTTCCGGCCCGACGGCCGGGTGGAGCGCGGCCGGTTCTGGAACCTGAAGGACGTCGCGGCCGAGGGCCGGGAGCGGGCCCGGGCCGGCGAGCGGCCGGACCTGGCCGCCCTTGTCGAGGAGTCGACCAGGCGCCACCTGCTCTCCGACGTGCCCGTGGCGACGTTCCTCTCCGGCGGCCTCGACTCCAGCTACTTGACCGCCCTTGCGGCCCGCCACCAACCCGGGATCTCCGCCTACACGATCGGATTCCGCGCCGAGGACGCCAAGTTCGAGGCGATGCCGGACGATCTGCGCTACGCCCGTCAGGTGGCCCAGCGGTTCGGCGTCGACCTGCACGAGATCGAGATCGCCCCGAACGTGCTCGACCTGCTGCCGCGGATGACGTACCACCTGGACGAGCCGATCGGCGACCCCGCCGCGATCAACACGTTCCTGATCTGCTCGGCCGCCCGGGAGGCCGGGGTCAAGGTGATGCTCTCGGGGATGGGCGCCGACGAGCTGTTCGCCGGGTACCGCAAGCACCTGGCCAACCTGCTCGCGCTGCGCTACCAGCGCGTGCCGCGGCCCCTGCGGCGCGGGGTGTCCGCGGCCGTGGACCGGCTGCCGGTCGCCACGTCCCGCCGTGGGTACCGGTCGGTGCGCTTCGCGAAGCGGTTCCTGTCCTTCGCCGATCTGCCGGAGGAGACCGCGTTCCGGCGCAGCTACACCATGTACGACCAGGAAGAGCTGCTCGCCCTGGTCGCCCCGGACCTGGCCGGGACGGTCGAGGACGTGCTGACCGAGCACGCGGACGTCTACCGGGACAACGACCTCGACGACTTCGTCAACCGTATGTGCCTGGCCGACGCCCGGATGTTCCTGCCGGGCCTGAACCTCACGTACACGGACCGGTCGAGCATGGCCGCGTCGACCGAGGTGCGGGTGCCGTACGTGGACGTCGAGGTGGTCAAGGCGGCGTTCGCCGTGCCCGGCGAGCGCAAGATCGCCGGACGCCAGGGCAAGGCCGTCCTCAAGGAGGCGGCCGGCTCGATCCTGCCCCGGGAGATCGTCTACCGGCCCAAGGGCCTGTTCAGCGCCCCGCTGCGCGCCTGGATGAGCCGGGACCTGGCACCGCTGGTGCGCGAGGTGGTCAACGACGGCGAGCTCGTCCGCTCCGGGCTCCTGCGCCGCGACGCGCTTCAGCGGCTCGTCGCCGAGGACGCCGCCGGGCAGCGGGACTACTCCAAGCATCTGTGGCATGTGCTGACCCTCGAGTACTGGTATCGCGACGCGACCTCTGGGTCCGGCCAGAGCACTCGGTTTACGGCTTAGGAATTTCAGAGGAGTTCGGGTGAAGCAAGTTGTACAGAACTACAAGAGCGGCGAGCTGGCGGTGCTCGACGTGCCGGTGCCGGGGTGCAAGCCGGGTGGTGTGCTGGTCCGCAGCGCCTTCTCGCTGATATCCACCGGGACCGAGCTCATGAAGGTGTCCGAGGCCGGCATGTCGATGCTGGGCAAGGCCCGCTCCCGGCCGGACCAGGTGGCCAAGGTCATGCAGAGCGTGGCCACCAACGGGGTGCCCGCCACCTACCGCAAGGTGATGGGCAAGCTGGACTCCTACACGCCCCTCGGCTACTCGCTGTGCGGGGTGGTCGAGCAGGTCGGCGCCGGCATCGACGATGTGAAGGTCGGCGACCTCGTGGCCTGCGCCGGCAATGAGCACGCGTTGCACGCCGAGCTGAACTGGGTGCCGAAGAACCTCTACGCCCGGGTGCCGGACGGCCTCGCCCCGCGGCACGCCGCCTTCGGCACCGTCGGGTCGATCGCGTTGCAGGGCGTCCGCCAAGGCGAACCGCAGCTCGGTGAAGTGGCACTGGTCATCGGCCTCGGGCTGATCGGGCAGTTGGTGGTGCAGCTCCTCGCCGCCTCGGGAGTCCGCGTCGTCGGCGCCGACCCCGACCCGGCGCGCTGCGAGCTCGCGGCGCGCCGGGGTGCCGCGGCCTGCGGCGATCCGGCGTCCGCGGCCGTGGAGTCCGCCGTCGCCGAACTCACCGGCGGGCACGGCGTGGACCAGGTGTACCTGGCGGCCGGCGGGGGCAGCAACCAGCCCGTGGAGCTGGCCGCCCGGCTCTGCCGGGACCGCGGCCGGGTCGTCGACATCGGCAAGTGCCGCCTGGACCTGCCGTGGAACGCGTACTACGAGAAGGAACTCGACGTCCGCTTCTCCCGGTCGTACGGCCCCGGGCGCTACGACCCGGGGTACGAACTGGAGGGGCGGGACTACCCGATCGGCTACGTGCGCTGGACCGAGCGCCGCAACCTGGCGTGCTTCCTCGATCTCCTCGCCCGCGGCAGCGTCGACGTGGAGCCCTTGATCTCCCACGTCGCCGACTTCGACGACGCCGTCGAGACGTACCAGCGCCTGAAGGACGGCGAACTGAAGGCCGTGGCTGTGCTGTTCAAGTATCCCCGACGAGCGGAGGAAGCGCAGGCCCCTGCGGTCGCGGCCCCTGCGGTCGCCGTTCCCGCGGTGAACGTGAAGCCGACTCCGGCCCGGGCGGCCAGGACGCCGGTGCGCCTGGCGTTCGTCGGCGCGGGAAACTACGCGACGTCGATGCTGCTGCCGCACCTGGTACAGCGCGAAGGCGTCGAGTTGTCCACGGTCGTCACCACGACGGCGCTGTCCGCGGCCAATGCGCAGCGCAAATTCGGCTTCGCCGAGGCGACCACGGACCTCGACGCCGTGCTCGGCGACAAGTCCATCGACGCGGTCTTCGTCGTCACCCGGCACAGCTCGCACGCCGAACTGACCCGGCGGGCACTCCTCGCCGGCAAGACCGTGTTCGTGGAGAAGCCCCTGGCCCTCACCGAGGACGAGCTGGCCGGCGTGCTCGAGGCGGTGGACGAGTCCGGCAACGACCGGCTGCAGGTCGGCTTCAACCGCCGTTTCGCGCCACTGCTGCGGGAGGCCCGGCAGCGCTTCGGCACCCGGACCGGTCCGGCGAATCTCCGCTACCTGGTCAACGCGGGCCGGCTGCAGCACGGCAGCTGGTACCTCCAACAGGGCACCGAGGGCTCGCGGTTCGCGGGAGAGGGCGGACACTTCATCGACACGGCGAGCTGGCTGCTCGAGGCCGACCCGGTCTCGGTGTACGCGGTCGCCACGTCCGGCAACGAGGACCTGCAGGTCGTGCTGCGTTACCCGGACGGGTCCACCGCCACCATCAGCTACGTCACCAGCGGCCCGGCCGGCTTCCCCAAGGAGACGCTGGACCTGGTCGCGGACGGCCGTGCGCTGCGGCTCGACGACTTCGTCCGTGCCTCGGTGTACGGCCAGAAGCGGTGGGTCAGTTCGCGGCTGCCCAAGGCCCGGGACAAGGGCCAGAACGCCGAGCTGGCAGCGTTCATCAAGGCCGTGCGGACCGGCGGGCCGATGCCGGTGCCGCTTCAGTCGCTGGTCGCCACCACGGCGGCCACCCTGGCCGTGCAGACCGGCCTGGCAGGCGGTGCTCCGGTGACGTTGGCGAGGGCGCGATGACGATGAGCGCGGGCTGGTACCTGCGGCGGCTGTCCCGGATGGGACCGCGGGAGATCGGCGGCCGGGTGGGCGACGCGGTGCGCAGGCGCCGGTGGCGGTCGGCGCGGCCGGACTGCCCGAGCGTGACCGGCGCCCGGTTCACCGCGGTTCTGCCCGCCGGGACGATCAGCGCGATACCTCCGGACGCCGCGAAACGTCTCATCGCCGAGGCGGACCGGCTGATGTACGGGCACGCCGAGTACTTCGGGGTGGTCCGCGACGACCTGACCGACCCGGACTGGTGGTGCGACCCGAAGACCGGACGCCGGGCTCCGTGGGGCTACGCCTTCGACGTGCCGTACCGGAACGAGGACGCGGTCGGGGACATCAAACAGATCTGGGAGCTGTCCCGGCACCAGTACCTCACCCAGCTCGCCGCCGCCTACGCGATCACCGGGAACGAGCGGTACGCCGAGCGTGTCGCCGAGCACCTGCGGTCGTGGTGGACGGCCAACCCGCCGCTGCGCGGCGTGCACTGGATCAGCGGCATCGAACTGGGCATCCGGCTGCTGTCCTGGGTGTGGGTCCGCCGGCTGCTCGACGGCTGGCCGGGCGCGGCCGGGCTTTTCGAGGACAACCCGGTGGCGCTGAACCAGATCTGGCACCACCAGCGCTGGCTGGCCGCCTTCCCCAGCCGGGGGTCCTCGGCGAACAACCACGTCATCGCCGAGGCCGCCGGGCAGTTCGCAGCGTCCTGCGCGTTCGGGTGGTTCCCCTCCTCGGCCCGTTGGCGGGCCGACGCGCTGCGGTCGCTGGAGCGGCATCTGCGCGGCAACACCTTCGACTCCGGCCTCAACCGCGAGCTGGCCACCGAGTATCACGGACTGGTGCTGGAGCTCGGCCTGGCCGCGGTGGCCGAGGCGGATGCCGCAGGCAGGCCGGTCCCCGCGTCGATCCGGCTGGTGTTGCTGCGGATGACCGACGCCCTCGCGGCCATCGTGGACAGCCGGCTACGGCCGCCGCGCCAGGGGGACGCGGACGACGGGCACGGCATCGTCCTCGACGGCGCGGGCACCGACCGCTGGGGCTCGCTGCTTGCCACCGGGGACGCCGTGTTCGGCCGTCTCGACTGGTGGCCGGAGGTGACCGGCACCGATGTGCGCACCCCGCTGCTCGCCGCACTCATCAAACCCACCAAACCCGCCGTGACCCGCCCGGCAAGCCGACCGGCCCACTTCGCCGACGCGGGCATGACCGTCCTGCGCGGCCCGGGGGAGATCTGGTGCCGCTGCGACGGGGGCCCGCACGGCTTCCTGTCCATCGCCGCGCACGCCCACGCGGACGCGCTGTCCGTGGAGGTCCGCCACGACGGCGTCGATGTGCTCGCCGACCCGGGGACGTACTGCTACCACGGGCAGCCCGAATGGCGGCAGTACTTCCGGTCGACCCTCGGCCACAACACCCTGCAGCTGGACGGTGGTGACCAGTCCCTCTCCGGCGGCCCGTTCCTGTGGACCCGGCATGCCCGCAGCCGCGTCCTGACCGTGGACACATCCGGCACCTCCGACGGGGGGACGGCCCGCTGGTGCGCCGAACACGACGGCTACCAGGGCTCCGTGCACCGCCGCCGCGTGGAACTGACCGCCGCGAAGCAGGAGTTGAGGGTGGTCGACGAGGTCCGCGGCCAACACAGCCCGCGCCCGGCCGTACGCCTGGCGTTCCACCTGGGCCCGGCGATCGCCGCGGACCTGGTGGGGAACCGGGCCGTGCTCACCTGGATCCGGGACGACGAGGGGCGCTCCGCGGTGCTCGACCTGCCCGGGGAGCTGTCCTGGCGGGCGCATCGCGGCGAGACCGAGCCGCCGCTGGGCTGGTACTCCGCCGGATTCGGGCGCAAGGAACCCACCACCACGCTGGTCGGCACCGGTTTCGCCGACGGCGCGCAGGAGTTCACCACCGTACTCACGTTCCGCGGCTAGGGGGCTTCTGATGGATCTCCGTGGAAGAAGGAGCGCCCGCCGCGCAGCGGCCAAAGACCGCAGCCGGTGCGTGCTCTCGGCGTGCCGGGCGGAAGCCCTCGTACTGGATGTACTTGGGCTTTCGCCCGGTGCGGCGAGTGGGGGCACCTCCCACGCCTTTAGGGCAGTGGGGGAGCGTGCCGGGCGCCGCGACGCCGCGGAGATCCATCAGAAGCCCCCTAGGGGGAGGGGACCCGTGGGGATCAAGTGGCGACGCTGGGCGTTGCCCGCGGCACCGCTGGCGCTGGCCCTGCTGGCGGCGACCGGCTGTACGAGCTCGCCGGACGCACCGGGGAAGCCGACCGCTTCGCCGTCCAGGTCCGGGGCCGCGTCACCGTCCAGGTCCGGGGCCCCGTCATCCGTGGCCCGGGTGTGCGCCAAGCCCGAGACCGGGCCCGCGAAGGCGCCGGCGGGCGCGGTGACGGTCGACCCCGACGTGGTCGGTGACCTGGCTGAGAAGACCAAGAGCAACCCCCCGGGGACCACGTTCTGGCTGCGACCGGGCACGCACCGCCTCGAGCCGGAGCGCTACGCCCAGGTCATGCCCAAGAAGGGGAACCGCTACCTCGGTGCGCCGGGCGCGGTCCTCGACGGCCGGAAGAAGAACGCGTACGCGTTCAGCGGCACCGCCCGCGACGTCACCATCCGCTACCTGACCGTGCAGCGCTTCGTCGCACCGCCCGACGAGGGCGTCGTCAACCACGACATGGCCGACGGGTGGGTGATCGAGCACGCCACGATCCAGAACAACGACGGCGCCGGGCTGATGGCCGGCGCCCGCCAGCAGGTCCGCTCCAACTGCCTGCGCGACAACGGCCAGTACGGAATGAACGCGTACAAGACCGGCAACACCATCCGTGACCTGGTGGTCGAGGGCAACGAGGTCGTCGGCAACAACACCGGCGACTGGGAGCGGCGCAAGCCCGGCTGCGGCTGCACCGGAGGCATCAAGTTCTGGGCCGTCAACGGCGCCGAGATACGCGGCAATTGGGTGCACGACAACCGCGGACCCGGGCTGTGGGCGGACACCAACAACAACGACTTCCGCATCGAGAACAACCTGATCGAGGAGAACGACGGCGCCGCGCTGATCTACGAGATCAGCTACAACGCAGTCATCCGGAACAACACGATCCGGCGGAACAACTGGGTCGAGGGCCGCAGGTCCGCCGAGCGCGGCGACGACTTCCCGTTCGCGACCGTCTACTTGTCCGAGGCCGGCGGCGAACCACGGGTCAAAGCCCGCACGGACAAGATCGACGTCTACCGGAACGTGCTGGAGAACAACTGGAACGGGATCACCCTGTGGGAGAACGCCGACCGGTTCTGCAACAGCCCGGCCAACACCTCGTCCGGTGACTGCACGCTGCTGGTGAAGGACAAGGACCGCTGCGCGCAACCGGCGATCGCCGGCGCACCGCTCTACGCCGACTGCCGTTGGAAGACCCAGCGGGTGGACATCCACGACAACCGCTTCGTCCTGGACAAGTCCGTCGTCAAGTGCACGGAGAAGTGCGACCGCATGGCGGTGCTCGCCAACTACGGCACCTACCCGGACTGGTCGCCGTACAAGGGCACGCGGGTGGCCGAGGCGATCACCCGCAAACAGGACAACCGCTGGCACGACAACGTCTACCGCGGATCGTGGAATTTCGTCGTCCAGGACCCGAGCCAGGTGCTCGACTCAGGGCAGTGGCAGGGCCCGCCGTACAAGCAGGACGCGGGCAGCACCTTCGCGCAAGGGGCCGGTGGTTGAGATGGACCGTGACCCCGCCACCACACCGAAGACCGTCGGGATCGTCTGGCTGCTGCTGGGCCTCAACACGCTCGGCTCCGCCGGGGCGAAGACCATCGTCCCGCTGCCCCGCTCCCTCATCCAGCTGGTCACCATGGGCTCGCTGGTCGTCGCGTTCGCGCTGGCGCTCGCGCTCAATGCGCGGCTGCGCATCAGACCCAGCGCCTTCGTGTTCCTGCTCACCCTGCTGCTGGTGCCGAGCGTGATCTCCAGCGTGCACCTGGAGTCCGGGTTCGGAGCGCTGTTCCGCTGCACTCGGCTGGCCCTCTTCGTCGGCACGCTGTGGCTGGTCAGCCGCTGGTGGGACGGCAGCCTCACCTTCGTCCGCTACCACATCCGGATGTATTTCGCGGTGCTGGTGTCGGTGGCCGCGGGCCTGGCCATCTCACCGGGCGCGGCCATGCCCGAGCTGTACGGCGGACGCCTCGTCGGCGCGCTGTGGCCGCTCACCCCGCCGCAGATCGGGCAGTACACGGCGGTGATCATCGGGCTGACCGTGCTGCTTCTCCTGGGCCGCCAGGTAGACAAGGCCGGCGCGGCGGTGGTCATCGTTCCGTCTCTCGTCCTGCTCGCGCTCACCCACACCCGGACGGCCACCGTCGGCCTGCTCGTCGGGTTGACGGTGGCGATCGGCTCGCTCCTGCTGACCAGCGCCGCCGCTCGCCGGTTCTTCGCGTGGTCGGTGCTGGTGGTCACGGTGGCCGGGGTGGGGTTCGCCTCCGCGCTCCAGGCGTGGTTCCTGCGCGGGCAGACCAAGGAGTACTTCACCAGCCTCACCGGCCGGGCCAAGGTCTGGGACGCCCTGCTGGCAGCGCCCCGGACGACCGCGGAGAGGTTCTTCGGCGTGGGCCTGGGCGACAAGTCGTTCGGAGGGCTGCCGATCGACAACAGCTGGCTGGCCGTCTACAACGAGCAGGGTCTGATCGGTGTCACTCTCGTGGCGGCCGTCATCCTCGTGCTCGGCGGCGTCGCGCTGCTGCGGCCGCCGTCGCTGCCGAGGGCCTGCGCGCTCTTCCTGATCAGCTACGTCGCGATCTCGTCGTACACCGAGGCCGGCCTCGGGGACGCCTCGCCGTATCTGCTGCACCTGGCCCTGGCCGCCTCGCTGCTCGCGGCACCCGCCGCGGCCACACCGCTCCCGACACCCCCAGTCCCACGACCACGTATCCCGCGCTGGGCCCGGGATCGGGAGGTGAGCTGACCATGCACGTCCTTGTGGTGCACAACCGCTACTCCTCGGCGCAGCCGAGCGGGGAGAACCGGGTCGTCGACGAGGAGGTGGAGCTGCTGCGCGCGGCCGGCCACCGGGTCGAGGTGTTCGAGCGGCGCAGCGACGACATCGCCGGCCGGTCCCTGCTCGGCAAGGTCGCGGTGCCGCTGCTCGTGCCGTGGAACCCGGCGGTCCGCTCGGAGCTCACCGCCAAGCTCCGCGCCGAGCGGCCGGACGTGGTGCACGTCCACAACGTCTTCCCGCTCCTGTCGCCCGCGGTCCTCGCCGCCTGCGCCGACGCGGGCGTGCCCGCCGTCGCCACGCTGCACAACTACACCCAGATCTGCCCGCCCGGCACGCTGCAACGGGACGGCCGGCTGTGCACCGAGTGCGTCGGTTCCGCGGCGCCGCTGCCCGCCGTCCGGCACGGCTGCTACCGCAGCTCCCGCCTCGCGACGGTGCCGCTCGCGGTGAGCCTGTCGGTCAACCGGCGGCGGTGGTGGTCCGGTGTGGAGCGGTTCTTCTGCATCTCCGAGGCGCAGCGCGACGTCCTGGTGCGGTCCGGCATGCCGGCCGAGCTGCTGACGGTGAAGCACAACTTCGTACCCGATCCCGGCGCCTGCCGAGTGGGCGACGGAGAGCAACTGCTCTTTCTCGGCCGGCTCGCGGAGGCCAAGGGGGTGCGGCTGCTCATGGCCGCGTGGGACGAGATCGCGGCGGACGGCGGTGTGGGCGTGCCGCTCGTGCTCGCCGGCGCGGGGCCGCTGGAGCCGGAGGTGACCGCCTGGGCGGCGGGGCGGGACGACGTGCGGTACGCCGGTCTGCTCGACCCCGCTCAGGTCCGGCAGGCCGTCGCGCGGTCGGTCGCCGTGGTGGCTCCGTCGATGGCCCTGGAGACGTTCGGCCTGGTGGTCGCGGAGGCGATGGCGGCGGGGGTCCCGGCCGTCGCCGCCGGTCACGGCGCCTTCGTCGAACTCGTCGAGGACGGGGTGACCGGGCTGCTGCACCGGCCGGGCGAGCGCGACTCGCTCGCGTCGTGCATACGCCGGATCGCGGCCGAACCGGACCGCAACCGGGAGATGGGCCAGGCGGCCCGGCGCCGTTACGAGAAGGGCTTCAGCCCGGCCGTCGGGCTCGAGCGCCTGGTGGAGGAGTACCGCAGCGCGATCGCGGGGCGGACGGAATCAAGCGGACCGAATCAATGGCGGACCGAATCAATGGGGGACGGAATCAATGGGGGGCAGTAGATGACACGATGCCGACTGTGCGGCTCGGCGACGCTGGCGAGCGTCGTCGACCTGGGGGCGACGCCGCCGTGCGAGAGCTTTCTCGCCGCGGACCAACTGGATCAACCGGAGCCGGCGTACCCGCTGCACCTGCGCGTCTGCACCGACTGCTGGCTGGCGCAGATCCCGCCGCTGATCACGCCGGAGGAGACGTTCAAGGAGTACGCGTACTTCTCCTCCTACTCGACCTCCTGGGTGGAGCACGCGCGCACGTTCGTCGCCGATGCCGTACCGCGGGTGGGACTCGGCCCCGACGCCTTCGTGGTCGAGGTCGCGAGCAACGACGGATACCTGCTGAAGCACGTGGTGGACCGGGGGATCCGCTGCCTCGGCATCGAGCCGTCGGTGAACGTCGGGGCCGTGGCGCGCGAGGCGGGCGTGCCCACGCTCACGGAGTTCCTGAGCCCGGACACCGGCTCGGCCGTCCGCGCCGAACACGGCCCGGCGGACCTGGTCGTGGCCAACAACGTGTACGCGCACATCCCCGACGTGGTCGGGTTCACCCAGGGCCTACGCGCCCTGGTCGCCGACGACGGCTGGGTCTCCATCGAGGTGCAGCACCTGCTGACCCTGATCGAGGAGAACCAGTACGACACGATCTACCACGAGCACTTCCAGTACTACACGGTCGCCGCCGCGATCCGGGCCCTGGCGAGCGGCGGACTCGCGCTCGTGGACGTCGAGTTGCTGCCCACGCACGGCGGTTCCATCCGGCTGTGGGCCCGGCCGACCGAGGTCGCCGGTGAGCCGACGCAGCGGGTGGCCGACGTGCTGGCCCGGGAGAAGGCCGCCGGGCTGCAGGAGCTGTCCGGATACACCGAGTTCTCCGCCCGGGTGGCCAAGGTGCGCCGGGACCTGCTGCGGTTCCTCATCGAGGCGGCCGAGCGCGGCGAGACGGTCGTCGGCTACGGCGCCCCGGGCAAGGGCAACACCCTGCTCAACCACTGCGGCATCCGGCCCGACCTGCTCGCGTACACGGTCGACCGCAACCCCTACAAGCACGGCCGGTTCACCCCGGGCACCCGCATCCCGATCCTGCCGCCCGAGCAGATAGCCGCCGACAAACCGGACTACGTCCTCGTCCTCCCGTGGAACCTGCGGGCCGAGCTGGTCGAGCAGCTGTCGTACGTGCACGACTGGGGCGGCCGCCTGGTCTTCCCCATCCCGGAACTGAGCATCGTCGAGGTCGCGTCTTGGAAGGGCACAGCATGAAGGTCGTTCTGTTCTGCGGCGGTTACGGGATGCGGATGCGCAACGGAACCTCCGACGACGTGCCCAAGCCGATGGCGATGGTCGGCCCCCGACCGCTGATCTGGCACGTCATGCGCTACTACGCGCACTTCGGGCACACGGAGTTCATCCTGTGCCTCGGGTACGGGGCCCACCACATCAAGGACTTCTTCCTCAACTACGAGGAGACGACGTCCAACGACTTCGTGCTGCGGGGCGGGCGGACCGAGCTGCTGTCCACCGACATCTCGGACTGGACGATCACGTTCGCGCAGACCGGCATCGAGTCACCGATCGGGGAGCGGCTGCGCCGGGTGCGGCACCACCTGGACGGCGACGAGATGTTCCTCGCCAACTACGCCGACGTGCTCACCGATGCCCCGCTGCCGGAGATGATCGAGAACTTCGCCCGGCGCGACGCCGGTGCGTCGATGATGGTGGTCCCGCCGCAGTCCTCGTTCCACTGCGTCGACTTGGGCGAGGACGGCCTGGTCGGGGGCATCACCGCGGTGAGCGAACTGCCGCTGTGGGAGAACGGCGGCTACTTCGTGCTCCGCCAGGAGGTCTTCGACCACATACCGGAGAACGGGGACCTGGTCGCCGACGGATGCGCCCAACTGGCCAAGCGCGGACGGCTGGTGGCGCACCAGCACCGCGGCTTCTGGAAGCCGACCGACACCGTGAAGGAGCGGGCCGCGCTCGACGACGCCTACGCCCGGGGCGACCGCCCCTGGGCCGTGTGGGAGCGGGACCGCGCGGGGGTGAGGGCATGATCCGGCTCGAAACCGGGCGGCTGAATCGGATCGCCGCAGTGGGCGCGCACTGCGACGACATCGCCATCGGCGCCGGCGGCACGCTGCTGACACTGTGCCGCGCGCGGCCGGGTATCCGTATCGACGCGCTGGTGCTCTCCGGCGGCGGCAGCGAGCGCGAGCAGGAGGAGCGGGCCGCGCTCACCGCCTTCTGCCCGGGCGCCGACCTGCGGCTGACCGTGCACAAGCTGCCGGACGGCCGGCTGCCCGCGCACTGGGAAGAGGCCAAGTCCGCCGTCGAGGAGCTGCGCGAGCGGACCGACCCGGATGTGGTCCTCGCCCCGCGTACCGACGACGCGCACCAGGACCACCGCGGCCTGGCGCGGCTGATACCGACCGCGTTCCGCGACCACCTGGTCCTCGGCTACGAGATCGTCAAGTGGGACGGCGATCTCGGCCGCATGGCGGCGTACCAGCCGCTGTCGCCGGAGATCGCCGAACAGAAGGTACGGCTGCTGCAGGAGCACTACCCCTCGCAGCGCCACCGGCCCTGGTACGACCGCGAGGCCTTCCTCGGCCTGGCCCGGATCCGCGGCATCGAATGCCACGAGCGTTACGCCGAGGCGTTCGCCGTCACCAAACTCGTTCTCGACCTGGGGGATTGAACCTTGCGCGTACTGCTCACCGGACACCAGGGCTACCTGGGCACCGTGATGGCCCCGGTCCTCACGGCCGCCGGACACGAAGTCGTCGGCCTCGACTCCGGCCTGTTCGCCGACTGTGTCCTCGGCCCGACGCCCGCCGACCCGCAGGGGCACCGGGTCGACCTGCGTGACGTCACAGCGGACCACGTGGCCGGGGTGGACGCCGTGATCCACCTGGCCGCGCTCTCGAACGACCCGCTGGGATCGCTGGCGCCGGAGCTCACCTACGACATCAACCACCACGCGTCCGTACGGCTGGCCCGGCTGGCCCGCGACGCCGGAGTGCGGCGCTTCCTGTACGCGTCGACGTGCTCGGTCTACGGCGCCGCCGGCGGCGACGACCTGGTGGGCGAGGACGCCCCGCTGCGCCCGGTGACGCCGTACGCCGAGTCCAAGGTGCGGGTGGAGGACGACCTGCACGCGCTCGCCGACGGCGACTTCACCCCCGTGTTCATGCGCAACGCCACCGCCTTCGGCTTCTCGCCCCGGCTGCGCGCCGACATCGTGCTGAACAACCTGGTGGGCCACGCGCTCCTGTCCGGTGAGGTCCTGGTGCTCTCCGACGGCACCCCGTGGCGCCCGCTGGTGCACGCCGCCGACATCGCACGGGCCTTCACGGCCGCACTGACCGCGCCGCGCGAGGCCGTGCACGACCGGGCGTTCAACATCGGCAGCGAGATCAACAACGTCACGGTCGCCGAGATCGCCGACCAGGTCGCCGAGGCGGTGTCCGGCGCCAAGGTGGTGATCACCGGGGAGACCGGTGCCGATCCGCGGTCGTACCGGGTGGACTTCTCCCGGTTCCGCGCCGCGGTGCCCGGCTTCGACTGCGAGTGGACGGTGAAGCAGGGCGCGCTCGAACTCGCCGACGCCTACGGCAAGTTCGGCCTGACCCGAGAGGGCTTCGAGCAACGCTTCACCCGCCTCGCCGTGCTGCGCGCGGCGTCCGACGCCGGCACCGTCGACGACACGCTGCGGTGGCGCCGGTGACCGTGACCGGCGAACAGCCGATGACCGCCACCGGCGAAGAGATGTACGCGCTGGTGGAGCGGCTGTACCCGCTGTGCCGGAGCATCACCGGCGACGGTGTGCGCGCCACCTTGGACATCGTCGGGGAGTACATCCCGCTCCAGACGCACGAGGTACCGACCGGCACGCAGGTGCTCGACTGGACCGTGCCGCAGGAGTGGAACATCCGCGACGCGTACATCGCCGACACTGCCGGCCACCGGATCGTCGACTTCGCCGCGTCCAGCCTGCACGTACTCGGCTACAGCGTGCCGGTGTCGGCGACCATGCCGCTGGCCGAGCTGCGGGAACACCTGCACACCCTGCCGGACCACCCGAGCTGGGTGCCGTACCGCACCAGCTACTACAAGCCGGAGTGGGGGTTCTGCCTGGCCCAGGAAACCCTGGACGCGATGCCGGACGGCGATTACGAGGTCCGCATCGACTCCACCCTCGCCGACGGCCATCTCACCTACGCCGAGCACGTGGTCCCGGGGCAGGTCCCCGACGAGGTGATCGTCTCCTGCCACGTCTGCCACCCGTCGCTGGCCAACGACAACCTGGCCGGCATCGCGGTGGCGACGTTCCTGGCCCGGGCGCTGGCCCGGCAAACGCCGTACTACACCTACCGGTTCATCTTCGCGCCCGGCACCATCGGGGCGATCACCTGGCTCGCCCGCAACGCGGAACGGGTGGAACGGGTCAAGCACGGCCTGGTGCTGGCCTGCGCCGGCGACCCGGGCAGCCTGACGTACAAGCAGAGCAGGCGCGGCGACGCGGAGATCGACCGGGTGATGCGGCACGTGCTGGCCGCCTCCGAACGCCCGCACCGCGTCACCGAGTTCACCCCGTACGGCTACGACGAGCGGCAGTTCTGCTCACCCGGGTTCGATCTCGGCGTGGGCTCGCTCACCCGGACCCCGTACGCCGGCTACCCCGAGTACCACACCTCGGCGGACAACCTGGACTTCGTCTCCCCGGAGGCGATGACGGACACCCTTGCTGTCTGCCGCGAGGCGTTCGCCGTCCTCGACCGCAACCGCCACTACGTCAACCTCAGCCCTTACGGCGAACCGCAGTTGGGACGGCGCGGACTGTACGACGCGCTCGGCGGCCGCAGCGACACCAAGCAGGCCCAGATGGCCATGCTCTGGGTGCTCAACCTCTCCGACGGCGAGCACAGTCTGCTGGACGTCGCCGAGCGGTCCGGGCTGCCGTTCGACACCGTCGCCGCAGCGGCCGACGCCCTGCACGGCGCCGGGCTGATCAAGGCATGACGGAGATGACCACCGAGGGGGAGAGGACGAGACCGAAGGCGGCGAACGCCAGGCGCGCCCTCGCCGGTCGGCTGTCCTGGGGACTGGCCGACCAGGCGGCCTCCAGCATGTCCAACTTCGCGGTGGGCATCTACGTGGCCCGCTCGCTGGGCGTGACCGCGTTCGGCGTGTTCAGCCTCGCCTGGGTGACCTACGGCGTGGTGCTCAACGTCTCCCGCGGACTGGCCACCGACCCGCTCATGGTGCGCTTCAGCGGCGTGTCGGACGCGGCCTGGCGCGGGGCGGTGGCCCGGTCGTCGGGTACCGCGCTCGGCGTCGGTGCCGCCCTCGGCGCGGCGTGTCTGGTGGTCGGCGTCGGCGTCGGCGGCCGTGTGGGGCCCGCGTTCGCCTGCCTCGGCGTCGTCCTGCCGGGGCTGCTGCTGCAGGACGCGTGGCGGTTCGCGTTCTTCGCCGCCGGCGCCGGGCGGAAGGCGTTCGTCAACGACCTCGTGTGGGGCGTCGCGCTCGTCCCCGCCCTGGTGGTGGCGGCCCGCGTGGGCAGCGTGGAGGCCTTCGTGCTGGCCTGGGGCGCGTCCGCCGCGGTGGCCGCCGTGTGCGGCTGCTTCCAGTCCGGCATCCGGCCCCGTCTGAACGGAGCACGCGAGTGGCTTCGCACCCACCGCGACCTCAGCTACCGGTACCTGGTCGAGAACGTCAGCAACAGCGGCGCGAGCCAGCTGCGGGCGTACGGGCTCGGCGCGATCGTCGGGGTCGGCGCGGTGGGTGTGGTCCGGGGCGCCGAGCTCCTGCTCGGCCCGTTCATGGCTGTGCTGATGGGCCTGTCGCTGGTCACCGTCGCGGAGGCGGCACGGGTGCTGCGGCGGGCCCCGCAGCGGCTGGGGAAGTTCTGCCTCCTCCTCGGCGGCGGACAGGCCGTCGCCGCGCTGCTCTGGGGCGGCGCGCTGCTGCTGGTGCCGGACCGCCTCGGCGAACTCGTGCTCGGCGGCGTCTGGAGCTCCGCCTCGGAGCTCATCGTGCCGGTCACGCTCGGCGTCGCGGGCGCGGGACTCGGCACCGGCGCGGCGGCCGGACTGCGCGCGCTCGGCGCGGCCCGGCGCAGCCTGCGCGCCCAACTGTTCGCCTCCGCCTGCTACGTCGGCGGCGGGCTCGGCGGGGCGGCCGTCGCCGGCACGGTCGGCTCGGCCTGGGGCGTCGCCGCCGCGACCGCCTGCGGCTCGGCCCTGTGGTGGCTGCAGCTGCGGTCCGCCCTGCGCGAGCACCACCGAGGGGGTGCCTGATGGATCTCCGCGGCGTCGCGACGCCCGGCACGCTCCCCCACTGCCTTAAGGGCGTGGGAGGTGCCCCCACTCGCCGCACCGCCCGCAAGCCCAAGTACGTCCAGTACGAGGGCTTCCGGCCGGCACACCGAGAGCACGCACCGGCTGCGGTCTTTGGCCGCTGCGCGGCGGGCGCTCCTTCCCCGCGGAGATCCATCAGGCACCCCCTACCCCATCCCCGAAGTGAGGACCTCATGACCGCCCAACCCAGGCTGAGCATCGGCCTGCCCGTGTACAACGGCGAGGAGTACCTGGCCGAGTCGCTCGACGCCCTCCTCGGCCAGACGTACGAGGACTTCGAGCTGGTCATCTCCGACAACGCCTCGACCGACGGGACCCAGGACATCTGCCGCAAGTACGCGGCCCAGGACTCCCGCATCCGGTACATCCGCCTGTCGCGGAACATCGGCGCCGCACCGAACCACAACTACGTGTTCACCGAGTGCCGCGGCGAGCTGTTCAAGTGGGCCTCGCACGACGACCTCTACGCCCGGGACCTGCTGCGGCGCTGCGTTCAGGCGCTGGACGAGCGGCCCGACGTGATCCTCGCGCACGCCGACCAGGCGGTCATCGACGAGGACGGCCGGGTGAAGGTCCCGTACGAGTACACGCTCGCCACCGCCTCGCCGCACGCACCGGAGCGCTTCCGCAGCATGCTGTTCGAGCCCGGCGGCGACGACTTCTACGGAGTGATGCGGGCCGACGTGCTGCGCCGGGTGAAGCCGCACGACAGCTACCACCACGCGGACCGCACGTTCGTCGCCGAGATCGGCCTGCACGGGCCCTTCCACCAGGTGCCGGAGCTGCTCTACTTCCGCCGCGACCACCCCACCCGCGCCGAGCGGGCGAATCCCAGCAAGCGCTCCCGGTGCGTCAACCTGGACCCGCGCCGGGCGGGCCCGCTGCACCCGACGCCCCGGCTGCTCGCCGAGTACGTGTGGGGCTTCGTCTCGGCGATCCGGCGGGCGCCGTTGTCCTCGGCCGAACGGCGCGCGTGCTACCGCCACCTGGCCGCGTGGATGACCAGCCGGGCCCGGCCGGGCGCCGGCGAGCGGGTCGAGGACCGCGCCTCGGTCGACCCGGCCAAGCTCACCGTCTCCGTCGACGCCCTCGTCGCCGGGCGTGCAGGTCGTACAGGTCGTACAGGTCGTGAAGGTCGTGAAGGGAGGCAGGTATGACGTCCGCGGGCGAAGCCCCGGTGCGCGTAGGCGTGTTCGGCCTGCTCGGCTCCGGCAACCTCGGCAACGACGGGTCGCTCGAGGCCGTGCTCGGCTACCTCCGCGCCGAGCACCCGGAGGCGGTCGTGGACGCGCTGTGCGGCGGCCCCGAGGTCGTCGCGGCCCGGTACGGGATCCCCGCGACGCGGCTGCACTGGTACCGCGGGGAGTACCGGACCGCGTCGCGTGCGGGCGCGATCGCGGGCAAGGGGCTGGGCAAACTCGTCGACGCCTTCCGCACCGCTGCCTGGGTGCGCCGGCACGACGTGGTGATCGTGCCGGGCATGGGCGTCCTGGAGGCCACGCTGCCGCTGCGGCCGTGGGGCTTCCCGTACTCGCTGTTCCTGCTCTGCGCGACCGGCCGGCTGTTCCGCACCCGGGTCGCGCTGGTCGGCGTCGGCGCTGCCCCGATCGGCGACCGACCGACCCGGGCCCTGGTGCGCTGGTCGGCGCGGTTCGCTGCGTACCGGTCGTACCGGGACGCGATGTCCCGCGACGCGATGCGGGCGATGGGCGTGGACACCGCGCGCGACGAGGTCTACCCGGATCTCGCCTTCGCCCTGCCGACGCCGTTGGCGAGCGCGCCCTCGGGCCCGACCGGCCCGCCGGGTCCGGTCTGCGTCGGCGTCATGGACTTCCACGGCGGCAACGACGACCGCGCCCGGGCCGAGGAGATCCACCGGCGCTACCTCGACGGGGTCACCCGCTTCGTCCGCGCGCTGGTGGCGGACGGCAGGCCGGTCCGGCTGCTCACCGGCGACGAGTGCGATGGGCCGGTGGTCGCCACGATCCTCGACGCGGTGGACTCGCCGCTGGTCACCGCCGCCGAGGCGGCCTCGCTGGCCGAGCTGATGAAGGAGACGGCGGCTGCCGACACCGTGGTGGCGACCCGCTACCACAACCTTGTCTGCGCCCTGAAGGTCGGCACACCGACGCTCGCTCTCAGCTATGCGGCGAAGAGCGACGCACTCATGGACCGGATGGGCCTCGGCGCGTACTGCCACCCGGCTCGCGAGGTCGACGCCGACCGGCTGCTCGAGCAGTTCCGGGCGCTGGAGCGGCGATCCGCGGAGCTGCGGCGGACCCTCACCGAGCGGAACCTGGTCGCCGCCCGGCAACTCGGGGACCAGTTCACCGCGTTGACCGCGGCCCTGTTCCCGACGACCGACCACGCCCACGCCCACACGTATCGGGAGGCTCGATGAAGGCGACCGAAGTCCCGGAGATCGCCGGCGCGTACCTGTTCGAGCCGACGCCGTACGCCGACGAGCGCGGCTTCTTCTGCCGCACCTTCGACGCCGACGTGGTCCGCTCGGTGGGCCTCGACCCGGACGCCTTCGTCCAGGACAGCCTGTCCCGCTCGGTCCGGGGCGTGCTGCGCGGCCTGCACCTGCGCTCCGGCGCCGGCGAGGCCAAGCTGGTGCGGTGCTCGTACGGGAGGATCTTCGACGTCGTCGTGGACCTGCGGCCGGACTCGCCGACCTACCTGGGCCGGGCCTTCTTCGAGCTGTCCGGCGACACGCAGGCGACCCTGTACATCCCGGCGGGGTGCGCGCACGGCTTCCAGGCGCTGACCGAGACCGCTGACACCTCGTACCGGATCGACCGCCCGCACGATCCCGCCGAGGACGTGACGATCGCCTTCGACGACCCGGAGCTCGCCATTCCCTGGCCGCTGCCGGTCACATCGATGTCCCAGCGGGACCGGGAGGCGCCGAGCCTCGCCGAGGTCCTGAAGCAGAAAGAGAGTTGAGGTCGGCGTGGCCACCGAAGACACGGTAGACACCGAAGAGTTCCAACTGCCCCGGTCGCGGACGGCGAACGAGCGGCTGCACGCCATGATCCCCGGGGGCGCGCACACCTACGCCAAGGGCGACGACCAGTACCCCGAGAACCTGGCCCCGGTCATCAGCCACGGCCGTGGTGCCCACGTGTGGGACATCGACGGCAACCGCTACGTCGAGTACGGCTCCGGCCTGCGGTCGGTCAGCCTCGGCCACGCCCACCCACGCGTGATCGAGGCGGTGCGGCGGGAACTCGACCGCGGCAGCAACTTCGTCCGGCCGTCCATCGTGGAGGTCGAGGCCGCGGAACGCTTCCTGGCCACGGTGCCGACCGCCGAGATGGTGAAGTTCGCGAAGAACGGCTCCGACGCCACCACCGCCGCGGTGCGCCTCGCCCGCGCCGCCACCGGGCGCCCTCGGGTGGCCCTCTGCGCCGACCATCCGTTCTTCTCCGTCGACGACTGGTTCATCGGCACCACGCCGATGTCCGCGGGCATCCCGGCGTCCACCACCGACCTCACGGTGGCATTCCCCTACGGCGACCTGGCCGCCACGCAGGAGCTGCTCACCCGCCACCAGGACGAGATCGCCTGCCTGATCCTCGAACCCGCCACCCACACCGAACCGCCGCCCGGGTACCTCGCCGGCCTGCGCGAGCTGGCCGACCGGCACGGCTGCGTACTGATCTTCGACGAGATGATCACCGGCTTCCGCTGGTCCGAGGCGGGCGCCCAGGGCCTGTACGGCGTCGTCCCCGACCTCTCCACGTTCGGCAAGGCACTGGGCAACGGGTTCGCCGTCTCCGCGCTGGCCGGGCGCCGCGAGCTGATGGAACTAGGCGGCCTGCGTCACTCCGACGACCGGGTGTTCCTGCTGTCCACCACGCACGGTGCGGAGACGCACTCGCTGGCCGCCGCGATGGCCGTGCAGACCACCTACGTCGAGGAGAACGTCACCGCGCGGCTGCACGCCATCGGCGAGCGGTTGGCCGCCGGTGTCCGCGACGCCGCGGCGAGCATGGGCGTCGGCGACCACATCGTCGTGCGGGGCCGGGCCAGCAACCTGGTCTTCGCCACCCTCGACGAGAACCGGCAGCCGTCGCAGCAGTACCGCACCCTGTTCCTGCGCCAACTCCTCGCGGGCGGGGTGCTGGCCCCGTCGTTCGTGGTGAGCGGCGCGCTCAGCGACGCCGACATCGACCACACCGTCGACGTGGTGGCCCAGGCATGCGCGGTGTACCGGAAGGCACTGGACGCCGCAGACCCCACCCCCTGGCTGGCCGGGCGGCCGGTGAAGCCCGTATTCCGCCGCTTGGCGTGACGTGACGTCAGCGACGCTCCCGCCGACCGGCATCGGCCATCCGATCGACCAGCCGGTCAGCCAGCAGGTCAGCCATCCGGTCGATCAGCCACGCGGTCGCCGGTATCACCGCCAGCGCGGTGCACCAGCCGCCGAGGACATCGGTCGGGTAGTGCGCGCTCAGGGCGACCTGCGCCCAGCCCATGGCGCCGCCGGCGACCAGCGCCGCGGCGAGCACGAGTGACGTGCCGGCCGTCCTGCCGAGGCCGAGGCGGCCGGTCGCGAGCAGCGCCACCACGAGGGCGAGCGCGGTGAGGAAGGCGGTGTGCCCGCTCGGGTAGGACAGGTTGCCGGCGCCGTGGATGGTACGTCCCACCAGGGGCTTGAGCAGCTTCGTCGTCCCCACGCTCATGCCGACGCCGGCCACGACGAGCACCGCTGCGCGAGGACGCCGAAGCAGCAGGCAGCCCGCCATGGCGGCCACGACCAGCATCGCGGCTCCGGCGGGTTCTCCCAGGAAGTCCGTGGCCAGAGCGACGCGCCGCCACGGCGGCCGCACACTGTCCGCCGTCGGCTGGATGATCCACCTGTCCACCCTGCCGGGCTCGCTGTGGCCGGCGTACAGCACCCCGAGCACGACGACCACCAGCGTGGCCGGCGCCGCGATCAGCCCGAGCCACGCGCGCAGCGGCGGGGGCAGCACCGCGGGCCCCGGCCGGCCGGTCACATGCCCACCGCGTCCGGTCGACCTGCGGTAGTGACCTTCTCCTCTGCCGTGCGCAGCCGGAAGGCTCCGGTGCCCGGAAGTCCGGGCACGCCACGGCCCATGCGATCCAACGCGAGCTCCTCCCCCGGTCGTGTCCGACCCACCCTCCAGTAACCATGACCGCGCCGCGGACACCAGGTCCGAACCTACAATCCGGTCGCGATACATCTTGGCGTACGGAAGCATACGAGCGGTACCAAACAACTCCGCACGGAAGTAGCGGAGTTGAAGTGGGCCAGTGCCACCGCCCGAGTCGGCGCCAGCAGGCACAGCCGGTCATCCACCGGCTTCGGGCCGGGAGCGCGGCGTGGGAGCCCGGAATCCGGTACACGTGATGATGCTGGCCGGGCGCTACCCTCCTCGACCAGTCCGGGAGAGGATGTGGTTGACCGTGGCGCGCTGCCGCAGAACTCGGTGCGGAGCATGGCTTCGTGAGTGTCGTCGTCCGGGGGCGTATTCCGTTCCAGCCGGCGACGGGCCGGGAGCTCCTAGGGAAACGCTCGGCCGGTACCCTCGCGCCCGGCCCCGCGTACGTCACGCGGGCTCGCGCCGAGCTCACGGCGGCAGGCCTTGTTGAAGGCCTGGAGGTCGGCGATGCCCACGGCTGCGGCGATGGCGGTGACGGACAGGGTGGACGACAGCAGGAGGTGGCGGGCGCGTTGAAGGCGTCGGTGCCGGATGTACGACACGACTGTGCGGCCGGTCTCGGCACGAAACACACGCGTCAGGTGTGTGTGGGAGATTCCGACGGCGCGAGCGACGTCCGGCACGGACAGCGGGCCCGCCAGGTGTACCTCGACGTAGGCCTGCGCGGCGGTTACGAGGGGATGGTGGCCGCCTGTCCCGTCGCTCCTCGGCAACTCGGCGACGCGCCACAGGGCGGCCCAGACCTCGGCGGTGGCGCGCGGGGGAGAAGCCGGCATGGCCGTGACGGCGTCCCGGAGCAGATCGGCCAGGTGTGTGCTCTCGGCCGCGGCGTCCTGCATCACCGGGACCACCCGTGCGGTTCCGCCGTCGTGCAGCCGTAGATGCACGTAGAAGTGCTCCGACCTGCCCCGGTAGTGGAAGCGCACCTCGGTGTCCGGTGGCACGAGACTGACATGGCCGGGTCGGATGGGGTGGACCGACCGCCCGAGGGACAGGGCGCCCTCGTAGTTGTAGAGGTGCAGCTGCCACAGGTCGGGCAGCCGGAAGACATCGTGGTCGGTGGCGACGCCGTGTACCCCGATGCCGGCGTCGACCACGGTGGGCGGCTCGTCGATCCGTAGTGTCACGAGTTTCACGATGATGGAAAACTACCAGCACTGGACGATTTCAGCCCACGACTGAGCCGGGCAGGGCACGTACGTTCGTCGCATGCCAACCAGCAAACAACTCCTGACATCGGTTCAGGCAGCGCGCTTCGTCGCGCAGGGATTTCTGCGCCTGGACGCAGTGGTGCCGCAGGAGATCAACGAACGAGCCATCGCGACCATGGCCGAGGGCCTGCCGGACGTGCCCTACGGCACTTTGCTGAGCAAGGCGTTCGCGCAGGACACCTTCGTCCACGGGCTGCTCGCGCTGCCGGTCGTCGCGGGTGCTGTCGAGAGCCTGGTCGGCTCCGAGCCGACTGTCGACCACCACGCGGTGCATGTGCGCGAGCCGCACGAGGGGCAGGCGCAGCCCCTCCACGGAGACGCGATCATCGACGTACGGCCGGACGCGTTCGACATCCAGCTCATGTACTACCCGCACGAGGTGACCGCCGAGATGGGCGGCACGCTCAGCGTGCCCGGAAGCCATCTGCGCAGGATCAACGAGACGGACATCGGCCGCGTCCAGAACCTCAGGGGGCAGACGCGTCTGACCTGCCCGGCGGGCACGGTCGTCCTCCTGCACCACGGCATCTGGCACGGCGGTCGCCGCAACGACACCGCGCGCCGTCGCTACATGTACAAACTCCGCCTCAACCCGACCGTGCCGCAGGTGCGGCTCTGGGACACTACCGACCTGCACGACCCGGCGGTGACCGCAGAACTCGACACGTACTTCCCCTGGTGCGAGCAGGCCACCGCCCGACTGGAGATCTACAACCGGGTCCTGCTGTGGCGGGCCCTGACCGGCGACGAGTCGTTCGACGTCGAGTACTGGGTCACGCGCGTCAGTAACCGGCCGGCCCTGAGGAGTCAGGCATGAGACAGCAGGTTCTGGTCCTCTACCTCTCGACGTCGGCGCTCGACTCCGACGTGGTGGGCTGGTCCCGGTACGACGGGACCGGCCGGACCCGTCCGACGACCGGTGACAGCGACGAGCCGCCCTACCCCACCGGGCTCGCCGCGCTGCACGACGGGTGGCGTCTGTTCCAGGCGTCCCAGTTGCTGCCGCCGCAGTCCGGCCACGAGTACGACGTCTCCTTCCTCAAGCACGAGTTCTTCTTCGAGAAGCTGGAGGAAGACTCTCGCCCCTGACCCGGTACCGGAACTGCGGCGGAGCGGTCCCGGATCAGCAGCCGTAGATCGTCTTGTAGGCGACCTCGGGGAGGAACTGCCCTCAGGCGGGGTGCGTCTCGTCGACCACGTATCCGCGCCGCTTGTCCACCACGTTGCGCAGCGGCCGGCCCTCGATGCGCCGGGTGAGGTTGTCGAGGAACACCTCGACGAGCGTCTCCCGCTCGCTGGTGGTCTCGCCCGCCGTGTGTGGGGAGATCATCACGCCGGGCATGTCCCACAGGGGTGATTCGGCAGGCAGCGGTTCCTGGGCGAACACGTCCAGGGCTGCGCCGGCGAGCCGTCCGGCGGCGAGGTGGTCGACCAGCGCCTCCTCGTCGACGAGTCCGCCCCGGCCTACGTTGATCAGCCGCGCCCCCCGGCTTCATGGCGGCGAGCACGGAGGCGTCGACCATGCCCCGGGTGTCCTGGGTGAGGGGTGCGGCCAGGACGACGTAGTCCGCTTCCGTCAGGGCGGAGCGCAGGGTCGTCGCACCGTGGACCGTGCCGAAGTCGGGGTCGTCCGTGCGGGCCTTGCGGCCCGCGCCGCACACACGCATCCCGACGGCGCGCAGCAGCCGGGCGATGGCCCGGCCGATCGGCCCCGTCCCCCAGACCAGCACGGTGCGTCCGGTGATGCCGTCACTGGGGCGCGGACGCCACTCGCTCAGCTTGTCGGTGAACTCGGCGGTGGTCGCGGCTCCGCCCAGGTCACGGGTGCGGATATCGGTCTTGGCCAGGACCGAGGCGATCGTGTCCGTGATGTCCCTGGCCGCGGCGGGATGGCCGAGGTGTTCGAGCATCATGGCCGCGGACCAGATCGCGCCCAGCGGGTTGGCGATGCCCTGGCCCGCGATGTCGGGCGCGGAGCCGTGCACCGGCTCGAACATCGAGGGGAAGTCCCGCTCGGGGGTGCGGTTGGCCGCCGGCGCGATGCCGATGGATCCGGCGACCGCGGCCGCGAGGTCGCTGAGGGTGTCGCCGAAGAGGTTGGAGGCGACGACGACGTCGAAGCGGGCTGGTTCGAGGACGAACTTGGCCGCGAGCGCGTCGATGTGCTCCTGGTCCCAGGCGACCTGCGGGAAGGAGGCGGCCCGCTCGGTGACGAGCTGGTCCAGGACGCGGGAGCCCAGTCGCCGGGCGACTGCCCGCCAGGAATCCGTGACCACCGCGAGCCCGGCCCCGGCCAGTACCAGGGGCATGAGCGACACGCGGTGCTCGGTCTCGGCGGCGACGGTGAACTCGATGCCCGGTTCGCGCAGCGCGTCGACGTAGGCGCGCATCCCGGTACCCCGCTGCTCGACGATCAGCCGCTGTCCCGCAAGCTCCCCGCACTCCACCGCCGTCCGATCAGCGAACGGGCCGTCGGCCGGCACCACCAACACGAAACGCTGCCGCCCCAGCGCATGGGAGACGACCTCCTTGTCGGAGACCGGACCGGCGGACGCCGAAAGCCCCAACTCCACGGCACCCGTGCGCACCATGTCGATCACATCTGTCTCCAGACTCCGCACGGCCTCCCGGGCAGGCTCGATCAGGGCCCTTCCGGGCCCATCGCCCGGATCGACCACCTGGAGGAGAACCTCGCTGCGGAGCGTCTCCCTGGCGGCCGACGTGCATCTGTGGCCTGGAGAGTCCAAAGTGAACGGTAGCGGACGGTGGAATCGAGCCGACCTGAGCAACGTTTCCTATGTAGTCCTATATGTCCAGCTCTTCCACTAGGCAGGGCAAGCACGGTTCATGCAGGGAAGGTGAACGGCTACGGGCATTCCTTTCGGGCCGCAGTTGTCGGTGCCGGGGCTGTCACCGGCGCGCGGCGTGGGTGTCGAGGCGAGCAGGGCAGTGGTTCGTCTGGCCCGGCTCCCGCTCGACATGGCCGCGGAGGGCGTCGGGCAGCTGACCGGGGTGTTGGCTCGTGCCATGCATGGGCGGCCGACAGGCCCAGGTGACCCGCTGCCCGCCGGTGCGGGGATTCCAGTTTTGTTGGTGCACGGGCTGGCCGACGGAGCATCGGTCATCCCGCCCCTGGAGCGGGAGCTTCGCGGGGACGGTGTAGGCCCCTTCGTCCCGGTCGCCTGCAACGTGTTCGGCCCGGACATCCGCACGGCGGCACGGGCGCTGGGCGACCAGGTCGAGCTGGTGCGTGCCGGCAGCGATGGGCGGGCCGCGGTCGTGATCGGGTACAGCCTGGGCGGGCTGATCGCCCGCTACTACGTGCAGCGGCTCGGCGGTGACACGCACGTGCCGCTGGTGATCACGCTGGCGACACCGCACGGCGGGACCGCCACCGCCCTGCTGGCCCCGGCTCATCCGCTGTTGCGCCAGCTACGGCCGGGAAGCGAGCTACTGACCGAGCTCACCGAGCCGGCCGTGGGATGCCGCACTCGGTTCGTGGCCTTCCACAGCGATCTGGACGAGGCTGTCATCCCCGCCGCCAGGGGCCGTATCGACCATCCGGACCTCGAGGCGCGCAACGTGCTCGTGCCCGGCGTCGGTCACCTGACGCTGCCTCTTCACCGGCCGGTCATCGACGAGATGCGCGCGCTGCTGGCCGCGGCTCAGGTCGCGTTCGCGGTTTGTCCCCCGGATCACGACTCTTCGTAGCGCGGTGGGCACCGTCGCCGTTTCCCGTGACAGCGCGGGCAGATCGGTGGAGGCTGGGAGAGAGCCGGTAAAGACGTCAGCACGTTGCGGACGGACAGCATGGCCCCTTCGCCCAGCCCTGAGAGTGGGTGCACTGTGCGCCCGTATCGTCCCGACGACGAGCCGCTGGTACGAGAACTGGTTGATGCCGACCGGCTGCCGGGGCAGCCGCGCTGCACCACGGAGAGGCTGGCCGCCGCGCGGAGCGGTCTTGTTCCGCCGGTCGGCTGGGAGGTATCGGCTCGGCCGCGGATCAGTGTTCTGGCGGGGGACGGGGACTGCCCTGAGGGGGTCATCGCGTATCTGTCCTGGGCCGATGTGCGCACCGGGGTGATCTGCTGGGTCCATGCCCGCGAGGAACCGCCTGCTCTGCGTGCGCTGATCGGTCACGCCCTGGCCGCGCTGGCCCACTGCCCGATGATCGAGGCCTTCGTCGGCGGTCCGCCGGGTCCGCTGGGGCCGGGCGGCCTGCCGCGCGCCCGCCGCGGCGCCACGCATGACGCCCTGCTGCGCAGCGGCTTCACCGGCCGTCGCCAGGGCTGTTATCTGTACTGTGCGCTGTCTGCCGAGCTCCCGCCGGCCAGGGTGGTCGCGGAAGTCGTCTCCTGTGACTTTCCCCCGGGCCAGCGGCTGATCGTCCGCCATGGGGCCGAGCCGGTCGCAGAGGCCGTGATCGGCGTGGGACCCGAGGCCACCGCGACCGTGTACTGGATCGAGACCCGGCCCACTCACCGTCACCGTGGCCTGGGCCACGAGTTGCTCGGCCAGGCCTTGGCCCTGCTGGCCGAGCAGGGTGCCACCGAGGTTGCCCTCGTCGTCGACGACCCCCCGCACGCCGGCGACGACAGCCAGGCGGCGCCCCGGCTCTTCGACTCCTTCGGCTTCACCCTCGTCGACCAGCTGTGGACCTACCAGTCACGACATCCCGGAGTCCCGCGGCCCGCCCAGTGAGGCCCGGGGTATGACCGCGGCCGTGTGAAAGGAAAGGGCGGGGCACGACGTGCCTTCGCCCGACGGCCGGTCAGGCGGGGACCCGCTCGGCGGCGGCGAGGACGCTGGGGCGTGTCTGATGGCGACGCTCGTAGGTCAGCACCCGCCGGATGAGACCTTCCTCCGCGTCACCGAGGCGCTTGATGATCTCATCTTCGTCCATGCTGTCGTAGCCGGGCCAGGGCTCCGGCCCGAGCAGGTCGGCGATCCGGCTCAGGATCGCGGGGCGGGCGGCGTGGGCACGTTCGTAGGCGCCGACCGTGGCCAGGTCTGTCTGGGTGAGGTACGGGAGCCGTTCGAGGATCGTCCTGGTGCCGAGCCTGCGGTAGTCGGGGATCGGCAGCTCGTAGTCCCTGATGAGGGCTCCCTCCGGTGCCCCCTGGAACCGGTCCGCGCCCGGCATGCGCTCGGCCGTCTCCCGCAGCCAGCTGCTCCAGGCGCGAACCGCCTGGCCGGCGCCGGTGGCGCTCCAGCCATCACCGGCTTGGGCGGCCACCACCGCCGCCTCGGCGCGCTGCTCGAGACTGTTGCCGAGCTCTTCCATCGCCTCTTCGTGGTCGCGCCGCAGGGAACTGAGCAGCTCCGAGGTGACGGCGTCCTGGGCCTCCTGGGCGATGCGCTCGGCGGCCCGGCAGATGGCCACGGCGAACGCGGTGACCGCATACTCGTCCTCGACGTTCTTCAGCAGTTGTTGCTCCGAGGCCGGTCCTCGGCCGCGCAGCACAGCACCGGGAACGGCCATGGTCACGTCGAAGGGCAGCCGGGCGGCCTGCTCGGTCAGGCGCCAGGCATTTCCCAGAACGGTCTGCATCAGCCCGCGGGACTGCAAGGTTCCGAGACGTTCGTCGATGCGGTAGATGTGCCCCTGGGCGTCACCGGCGCGACGCTCCAGGACCTCCCGGTACTCCCCGGCGGGCGTGCCCGCGAGGTGGGCTTTGAAGCGGTCGGCAAGCGCGATTTCGGCTCTGCGTACCTCGCGCAGTGCCGGAACGAGCATGTCTGAAGCTACGGCCATCACGTTTCCTTCGGCTAGTCCGATGCTCGGCAAGGATCGGCCGGTAACCGGCTCCTGTCCCACAGTGACCGCAAATGACCACTTCCGCATCTTCCGTGCGCACCTGGGGGAGGTAGCGGCCGACTGCGCCGGAGGAGGCCGGCCAGTTGCGCGGGCGTCCGACCGACGTGAGGGCCAGTGCCACCTGCGAGTTGGCTCGTGATCAACCTTGCCGAGTTGGTCGCCCGCCTGCGCATCACCGACCGCGTCGGCGGGAGTTCGTCAGATTCCGTCGCGCTGGTCATGACGGATGGCCCTGGCGTACCGGGGCGGGCGGGGTCGGCGGCAGTCCTGCCGCCTGCGCTGACGGCCCCGGCCGCCGTGCTTGAGGTGAGAGCACTGACCGGGACCGTCCGCTGCGGGAGCCATGCAGACCGTATCGGCGTGCTGGCGTTGCGCGGACTCACTGCCCCAGTGACGGATCGTGATTCATCCCAACAGCGGGACAAGGAGGTCCAGCTGCTTGTCGAACACGGCCTCGACGGCGCCCGAGCGGCCCGGCCTCGGCCGGCTCGCCCTGCGCACCTCCAGCGAGGAGGCCCTCCAGCGCCGTATCGCGGCGATCGAGGAGGCGGGCGGCACCGGCACATGGGCCGAGGACGAACCCGGCCTCGGCAAGCTCTACGTCACCACCGACCCGGACGGCCATGAGCACGCCCTCTACTGGGAGAGCGAGGAGTACCGGGCTCCCGACGCGCTCAGGCCCGCGCTGAAGAACCAGCCGCAGGCCAAGCCGAACCGGGGTGTGGGCGTGCGGCGCCTGGGCCACGTCAACTTCCTCGCCGCCGACGTGCAGGCCCGGGGTCTGAAGACCATCGAGTCGTTCCACACCCACGGGACGCCGCCGGTCGCCTGAGGGGACTGCCCGTCAGGGATCCGACGCCGCCGACCGTTGGGGACGGCCGAAACGGTCTCGGGCCTGTCAGACGCGGACCGCCTGTCGCACATGGCGGGCGATCAGGGCGTAGGTCTTCCGGGCCTTCTCGTCGTCCGACGTGTCGTAGCCGTGGTCGGCCCCCCGCACGTCGTGGTGTTCCACGAGCGCCCCGTCCATCCGCAGCCGGTCGGCGTAGCGCTCGCCCTCCCTCTTGAGCAGGTCGAACTCGGCGGTGATGACCAGGGCCGGGGCGATGCCGGTCAGATCCGCGGTGTCCGACGGATGGGCGGGTGACACGAGCCGGTCGGTGCGCCGGCGCGCATCCGGGACGTACGACGTGTCGAAGACGTCCGCCATCCAGGGCCGCAGCGCCGGCTTGTCCACGGCGGCGTGCTTGTCGTTGGCGTGGGTGACGAGGTCCAGCGGGGGATAGTGCAGGACCTGGAGCGCGATCGAGGGGCCGCCTTCTTCGAGGGCCTGGCGGGCGACGGCCGCGGCGAGGCCGCCGCCGGCGCTCTGCCCGCCCACCGTGAGCCGACTGCCGTCCCAGCCGTGCTCGGCACCGTGCTCGGCCACCCAGCGGACGACCTCGTACGCCTGCCGGGGCGGGGCCGGGAACGGGTGCTGCGGGGCGACCACGTAGTCCACGTTGATCACCACGGCCCCGGTCTCGGCGGCGAGGAGGCGGCACAGCGGGTCGTCCAGCTCCGTGAGTGTCATGACGTAGCCGCCGCCGTGGAAGTTGACGTGCACCGGTGGCGCCGGCTCCTCGGTCGAGGGCAGGTACACCGTCGCCCGGGCCGGGGCGACGGATGTGGGGATCATCAACTCCCTCACGATGCGCGGGAATTCGGGAAAACGGGCGTGCGAGGCCGCCGCCGAGCCGCGCCCGCCGGAGCGCCGGTCGGCGAGCTCGGTCATCCGCTGCATCGTCTTGGCGGCGAGGACGGCCACCGCCGGCCGGGCCAGGAGGGACATGTGGCTCCGTTCGCTGGAACTGTGGCGGCACGGGGGAAGCCGCTCGGCACCAGCGAACTTATTTGAGTCAGACAATAAAAACTAGACCGGTTTCCGTGGGATGCGGGGGAGGGGCGGGCTCAGCGCGTGGTGCGCACGCCGTCCAGGGCGATGGACAGGACGCGGTTGCGCTGTGCGTCGTCGTCGAAGGTCGTTCCGGTGACGCCCGCGACCATGCGCACCAGGTCGGCGAAGTCCATGTCGGTGCGCGCCTCGCCGGCCCGCTGGGCCCGCTCGAGGAGCGGGCCGCCGGCCGCGTACATCGACTCGCGGCAGGAGGCGAAGATCTCCGACTCGTCGTTGAGGGCCTCGCGGACGGCCCGCTTGGTCACCATGTAGCCCGCCAACCGGTCCAGCCAGGTCGTCAGTGCCTCCCACGGCTCCAGGTCCGCGACCTCCAGGGCCAGCCCGCACAGGGCGTTCACCTCGTCCGCGTAGACGCTCTCGAAGAGATGGCGACGGGTGGGGAAGTTCCGGTAGAGCGTGCCGATGCCGACGCCCGCGCGGCGCGCGATGTCCTCCAGGGACGCCTCCGCGCCGTGCTCCGCGAACGCCTCACGGGCGGCGGCCAGCAGGGCGTCGTAGTTGCGGGCCGCGTCCTTCCGGTGCGGTCGCCGGGCCGCGACGATCTCGCTGACGGGGAACGGCTGGGCGGTCACGGGTGCCTCCCGGGGCGGGATCGGGTTGAAGCGGAGGGTTGCCTCCGTCAGAGTGGAGGTGCGCCTCCACTTTACCAGTGCACCTTTCCGCGACCGCTCGTCGCGGCCGTTCGGCGTGCCCGTGTCGCCCGCAGTGCGCACCGGGCCCGTGCCGGCCGTGCACCGAGGCTTCGGCCGCACCCTGTATTCGGAAGAGGCTTCTTCATGCCCCGCAAGTCCACCCGCCTCACCTTCGCCGTCCTCACGACCGGTGCCGGCGGTGTTCTCCATGCTGCAGTCGCTGATCGCGCCGGCCCTGCCGACCGTTCAGCACGCGCTGCACACCTCGCAGTCCACCGCGACCTGGGTGATGACGGCGTATCTGCTGTCCGCCTCGGTCTTCACCCCGATCCTCGGCCGCGTCGGCGACCTGATCGGCAAGAAACGCGCCCTCGTCGCCGTCCTCGTGACGGTGGCGGTCGGCTGTCTGCTCGCCGCGCTCGCGCCGACCATCGGCCTGCTGATCGTCGCCCGGGTGGTGCAGGGCGTCGGCGGCGCGCTGTTCCCCCTCTCCTTCGGCATCATCCGGGACGAGTTCGGCCCCCTCCGAGGTGAGCGGCAGCATCAGCAACCTGTCCGCCGTGATCGCCGCGGGAGGCGGCGTCGGCATGGTCGCGGCCGGTCCGATCGTGTCCGCGCTCGACTACCGGTGGCTGTTCTGGATCCCGGTCGCCATCGTCGCGGCCGCCACGCTCATCGCCGTACGCTACGTGCCCGAATCGCCCAACAGGGCGGAGGGGAACGTCAATTGGCTCGGTGCCGGACTGCTGTCGGCCTGGCTTCGTGGCGCTGCTGCTGCCGCTCAGCCAGGCGAGCGTGTGGGGCTGGGGCTCGGCGCGGGTGCTCGGCCTGTTCGCCGCGGCCGTCGTCCTGTTCGCGCTGTGGCTCTTCGCCGAGGCACGCTCCCGCACCCCGCATGATCGACCTGCGGGTCATGCGGCTGCCCGCCGTGTGGACCACCAACACCGCCGCACTGCTGTGCGGCGCGGGCATGTACGCGATCTGGTCCTTCCTGCCCGGCTTCGTGCAGACGCCGTCGTCGGCTGGATACGGCTTCGGTGCGAGCGTCACCGCGGCGGGGCTGCTGATGCTGCCCATGTATGGACGGCCTGAACCAGGGGGCGATGCGATGATGGAACACCGCAGGTTCCGCAGCAGCCGCCAGCCCTTCAGCGTGGCCGTGGCCTGCTCGCCCAGGGCCCGGATCTTCCCATGAGGGACGCTCACCGCCTACCGGTACCTTGGTACCCCTTGTCGGCGAAGCAGATCGCCTCCGCTTCCACGATTGGGCCGCGACCGAGATCGAAGAAGCCTGCCGTGGAGCGGCAGCGACAGGGTGGGTTGTGCTGATGAGTCGGCTACCTACCTCGAACTGGACCGATGAGGCGGTGAGTTATTGGTCATCAGCGGTTGGTTCTGGGTCGTAGGGCTCGAATTCGATGTAGTCGAGGGGGTCCTCGTCGCGGCGTCCGAGCGGGGGTAGGCCCTCGGTCGCGAACCGACCGCGCAGCCACTCCAGCAGGGTTTTGGTGAGGTCAGTATGGAGCGATGGACCTTGGTCGGCATGGCGCCATAGAACGATCAATGGCCAGTCGTCCGGCGTGGCACCTTCGGTCAGCCAGCACAGTTGGTCGCCGTCGATGGAGTCGGCGAAGGGCAGGAATCCCCCGGGCTCGGGATAGACGGCCAGCGGGTGATACTCAGGGAACTCGGCTCGCTGCCCCTGGTAGGTCTCCGCGTACCACTCGGCCCACGGTGCGAGCGCGTACTGGTCGTCGTCGAAGGGGATATTGAAGCGCAGCCAGCCGCACCAGGAGCCGGCCCCGTACCGCTCCATCAGTCGTACGTACTCGCCGGGCAGACGCGTGCCCAGCCGTTTGTACAGCCAGTCCCAGTTGTGCTTACCGAGCACGGGTATCTCCGGCGGCGGGACGAGCGTGATCAGAGTTTCCAGCCCGCTGCCTGTGGTGAGCGCCGCCCGCTGCTGAGCGGTTGGTTCCGGTCGCCGGGGCGGCGGTGTCCACGGGGTGTCCTCCAGGTCGGTTTGCATGCCACTTCGGGCGGCCACCGGGTGCATGCCGTCGGCCACGAGCTGGGCCAGCGTCGGCACGAGCGGGGTCGCGAAGCGCCGCCAGGGGTCGCGGCCCGCGTTCTCGTCGTCCTGACAGTGCATGACGACCGGCCACTGGTCGGGGTCGTCGGATGCTGTGGTGTCCCAATAGAGGGTGTCGGCGGTACGGGTGGCGCCGAAGGGGAGGACGCCGGGGGCGTTACGCCGAGTCTGCTGGACCCAGGCTCCGTAGTCGAACCAACCGCGGTTGACGCAGGGCACGTGAAGCCAGAGCCGGGCGCCAATGTCGAGTGGGCCGTACGCGGCAGCGATGGCCTTGTAGTCGGCGGGAAGGCTCGTCCCCAACCAGGACTCGACTGCCGCCCAGTCGACAGGTACGGCGAAGTCGGCTGGCGGATCGCCGAAGATCTCGGCGAAGGCGTTGACGTGCGGGTCTGAAGCATTCACGGGTCTGTAGACCTTTACCGGGAGCGAACGGATGTTGACCGGGAGGGCGGGGAAGCACGTGAGCACCCTCCAACCTTCCTCAAGGACAGGGTGGTTAGGCTGACAATGTGGTAAAGCCCCTGGTAGATGGGTTTTCGACCAAGAGAACCGTCTCCACCAGAGGCTTCGCATGCTTGTCTACCCGTCAGGTGTCGACGTGTCCGGTTCTGCCCTGCGCTTGCTGTCCACCCGTCTGCGGCAGCACCGTCGCGCGATCGGCTCCCGCTGGCGGCGTCTGAGCGCTGGCCGCCAGGCCCTGCTCACGCTCGCCCATCTGAGGGTAGGACACACGTATGCACAGCTTGCGGCCGGGTTCGGCGTCGGGATCACGACCGCCTACCGGTATGTCACCGAGGCGGTCGAACTCCTGGCCGACCTCGCGCCCACCCTGACCGACGCGATACGGGCCGCGTCGACGTAGGCGTTCTGCTGTGGGCCCCACCGGCCCTACCCGGCGCCGTCCACGATGTCCGTGCGGCTCGCGAACACGGCATCGTCGATGCCCTCGCCGAGACCGGCGTCCAGTGCTGGGCGGACAAGGCGTATCGGGGCGCCGGCGGCACGGTCCGTACCCCCTACTGGGGTCGCTGGAAAATCCTTTCCGCCGGTCAGAAAGCCGTAAACCGGTCCCACGCCAAAATCCGCGCACTCGTCGAGCAGGCCATGGCCACCCTCAAAGCCTGGAGACTCCTCCGCAAGCTCCGGTGCTCGACCACCCGCGTGACCGCTCTCCTCCAGGCCGTCCTCGCCCTGCATCTGGCCAGCTCAGAGTGAGGATGGAAAGAGCTCACTGTTACTCGCCTTCGTCGGAGCGGCCCTCGCCGGACTCGCCAGCGTCGCCGACAAGAACCTGCCGCTGCCCGCTCAACTCGCCGGCGGCGCCGCCGTCCTCGCGCTGGCAGCCGCCGCCGTGCTGCTGCTCCTGGTCGTGCGCCCCAACCTCGGAGGCCGGCCCGCGCCGTCCGCGGAAGGCTTCCCCCGCTGGGCACAGCTGAGCGAGGACGACCTGACCAACGCGATGCGCGAGGACACCCGCGCCACCCGGGTCAGTTCGCGCTCCACCATCGCGGTGCGCAAGTTCGAGCGCCTGGACCGCGCGATCGAGTTCTATGCCCGCCGCCTCCCGAAGGACTGACCGGCGCTCTCCGTGCGCCCCCGGCCGCCGGCCTTCTCGGCAACCGGGCCGTGCGGTGTCCGCCCGGTCAGCAGAGATGTGGTTCCAGGGTTCATAGTCTGTGTGGCAAGGGCGGCTTGAGCTGGGGTGTTGGGGGTTTTCTGAGAAGCGGCAAGGCGCGTTCTGGGTACTGGGTGGGGTGATGACGGTGCTTCTGGCCTGGGGTTATTCGTGGTTGGTTGATAACGGTGGTGTGGTGTTGGTGATGGTCTCCGGTGTCTAAAGGGCTGGTGCGGGTTTGTGCTGGTCAGCGGCTTGCTGTGGGGTCGGGTCAGGCGGTTGCTGGCGGGTGGGGGTGGGCGCCGGTCCAGTACAGGGCGGTGTCGATGTCGCGTGCGGTCCAGCCGTCGGCGGGTGCTCCGCCGTGCTTGAGGAGGTCGTCGAGGAGTTGGAGGTAGCGGCCGTAGCGTCCCGGTGTGGGGGTGAGGGTGAGGCCGAGGGTGTCGAGGGCGTGTTGGACGCGGCGGTCATAGACGGCCATCCGCTGTGGTGCTGCTGCGGTGAGGATGGCTGAGGCGAGGGCGTCGCCGGTGCGGAAGCCGGGCAGTTCGGCGATGATGCCGCGTCCGGTGCGGGCGGCTTCGCCAGGGGTGAGGGCGGTGTCGCGGACGGCCGTGACGGCCTGCTGGGTGACCTCGCGCACCTGTGTGTCGGGCAGGGACATGAGCGCCGACACCCATCGGGTTTGTGCGGAGAGCCGTTTCCAGACGACCAGGGCTGCGATGTCCGTCTTGTCGAGACTTCCTGCGCGTTCGGTGCGTTGCGCGATGTCGTGGAAGACCTCGTCGTAGTGCGGTGAGACGCCGCCCAGGTAGCCGGCGCGGGCGGGGATCAGGACGTCCCACACCCGGCTGCGGAGGGCAGCGAACTCCTCGCCGGCCGGCGTGTCCGTGGTCTTCTTCATGTCCGCATCATGCCGGTGTGGCCGGTTGGCGGGTGCGGGGGCGCCTGGCTTCTTCGGCGAGGTGGTCGAGCTGGATGGCGTCCAGGGTTTTCTTGGTGATGCGTTCGGTGCCGTCGCAGATGGCGGTGATGGCGGTGATGGCGGCTTGGCGGATGAGGCGGGCGAGGCTGCCGACGCGGCCGGCGGTGCGCTGGTGGAGGTAGGAGGCGTGGCGGGGGGAGTGCGCCGGGTGGGTGCTGGGTCAGGTCGAGGGCGTTCTCCAGGTCGGTGATGAGGTCGGTGATGAGGTCGGTGAAGGGCCGGGTCTGGCCGTGGCGGGCTGGGAGGGGGTTCCCGGCGCGCGCGGCTGACCGACGCGCAGCGGGCCGACCCGCGCACATGAGGTAGGGTTGATCCGCGCGCTCACACGGGCGACCGTGGAGAGCGCACCGGGACGTGGCGCAGCTTGGTAGCGCACTTGACTGGGGGTCAAGGGGTCGCAGGTTCAAATCCTGTCGTCCCGACGGCGCGAAGGGTCTTCACAGGCAGCAGCTTGTGAGGGCCCTTTTTCGCGTGGCCGTTTCCGGCTTCGGCCACAGTCGCGCCTACCGCTACCGGGAGCTTTGCTGCCGGGCAACCGCGCCCTCCGATGGACGTGTAGGTCAAGCCCTCTCTCACGGTCGTTGCTGGATTGGCTCACGCCTGCCGGCCAATGTCTCAGCTGGATCGCCGAACTCAATTCTTTATGTTTCGACTGATTGACGTCCGTGTTGAATCTGACACACACTGCTCTCCGTCTCAGCCGATTCATGGCAGACGCAAAGGAGCCAGCGATGAGACCCACACCCACCCGCACCGCCCGACGACAGGAACTCCTGGTCATGGGACTGTGCTTCGCGGTCATCGTGTTCGATGGATACGACTTGATCGTCTACGGCGCCACCGTGCCGGCGCTCCTGCAGTACGAGGACTGGGGGCTGACTCCGGCGATGGTCGGGGTGATCGGCTCCTACGCCCTGGTGGGCATGCTGATCGGCGCGCTGCTCGCCGGCACGGTGACCGACGTGGTCGGTCGCCGCAAGGTGATGCTCACCGGGGTCGGCTGGTTCTCGGTGGCGATGATCGGCTGCGCGCTCGCGCCCGACGCGACCTGGTTCGGCATGTTCCGGCTGCTCGCCGGGATCGGGCTCGGCGGCGTCATGCCCACCGCCGTGGCCCTCACCGCTGAGTACTCCGCCCCGGAGCGCCGCAGCCGCAACAACGCGCTCATGTTCTCCGGCTACGCCGTCGGCGGCATCCTCGCGGCCGTGCTGGCCATGGCGCTGCTGCCCTCGCTCGGATTCCGGTTCATGTACGGGCTGGGTGTCATCCCGTTGCTGATGCTGCCACTGCTGCTGCGTCACATGCCCGAGTCGCTGGTGTTCCTGGTGGCCAAGGGGCGCCACGACGCGGCCGAGCGGACTGCCGCGCGCCTGGGCGTCCCGGTCCCCGCCCCCGACACCGAGGCTCTCGCCGGCTCCGCCCGCCGGAAGCGGAGAGGGCCGGCCGAGCTGCTCTCCGGCCGGCATGTGGTGCCGGCCCTGCTCTTCGCGGTGACCAGTTTCTTCGGGCTGCTGCTGGTCTACGGGCTGAACACCTGGCTGCCGCAGATCATGCGGGCGGCGGGCTACCCCCTGTCCAGCTCTCTGCTCTTCCTGCTGATGATGAACCTCGGCGCGGTCATCGGCTCCGTCCTCTTCGGACCGCTCGGCGACCGGTACGGCATGAAGCCCGTCACGCTCCTGTCCTTCCTGGCCGCTGCCGTCTCGATGTCCCTGCTCAGCATCGCCACCGCCGCACCGTTGATGTACCTGCTCGTGGCGGTCGCGGGCTTCGGCACGATCGGCGCTCAGATCATGGTCCTCGGCTACGTCGCCCAGCACTTCCCCGTGGAGATCCGGGCCACAGCGCTGGGCTGGACGCTGGGGATCGGCCGCTTCGGTGCCATCACGGGGCCGCTGTTCGGAGGCGCTCTGTTGTCCGCGGGTGTCAGCACGGCGTGGAACTTCTACGCCTTCGCCCTGCCCGCCGCGCTCGCCACGGCCGTCGTCCTTCTGCTGCCCGGAAAGACGGCCGTGCCCGTCCCCGCCGAGCTGAAGGTCCGTGCCGCGTGAGCACGCTGTCGAGGTGCCTGACCGTCGCCGCCGTGGCCCTGGCCACGGTGGTGGCCGGAACCCCGGCCGCCCCGGCCGCCGAGGACACGTCCCCGGCGCGGGCCTGGCCCGGAGATCCTCAATGAGCCCGAGGCCGACGCGCCCCAAGTGGAGAACACCGGCATCTGGAAGGCCGACCCGGGAGTACCGTCACCTGCCGGCCGCGCCGGCCGCGCCGGCGGCGACGAAGGCGGACGAGCTTGTGATCGACGCCAAGAACATCGGCGCCGTCACCATCGACCCGAAGCAGGCCAAGGTCGACTGCGGTGCGAAGCTGCGCGTGGTGACCGACGGGTCGCTCAAGGTCGCGCTCCTGGGCTGCGGCTCGCGGACGTTCGACGCAGGGGCGACGCCTCGGTCGGTGGCCGTCGTCGGCTCCCGGTTGGTGTCCCTGCTCCCGTAGGGCCCCGAGATCGGCGGTGGGGCCCGCACGACATGTACGGGCCCCACCGTTATTTCTGCGGCGCCGTGCGGTTCCCGGCCACCTCGTCGTAGAACGACTCGGCCGCCGGGCCGAGCAGTTCGTGGGCCTCCAGGAACATCTCGTGCGCCTCGTGGCCCACCCAGCCCGCCGGCAGGAGTTCGGTCGGCAGGTCCGGGTCGCGGAAGGGGAACTTGCGGTAGTCGTACGTCAGTTGCATGCGCTCGACCAGGGCCTCCTCGGGGCTGAGGTGCCCGGCCCGGTAGGACGCCATCCGCCCGCGGTAGGTGCGCAGCAGTTCCCGGTAGTCCTCGTTGAGGGCGTCCAGGTCCCAGCAGCGGGCGGCCATCTCGCGGTCGACGGGCAGTCCGCCGGACTGGCAGCGCAGGGTGTCGAGGCGTACGGCCGGCTCGTCGGCGAACTTCTCCCGCACCTGCCGGATGCGGTCGTGCGGGGAGACGTACGTGGAAGGGGCCAGCGGGCCGAAGCCCAGCCAGGCCAGTTCCTTGCGGATGCGATCGCGTACGCCGCGCTCGGTCTCCGGGACCGAGTAGATGACCATGTACCAGTGCCGGTCCCACTCGGACGGTGCCCGGTCGAAGATGCGTGAGCGGCCCTCGTCGAGCAGCTGGAGACTGCGCGTGTTGAGCGTGTAGAGCGTCTCCCTGCCCTCGCGTCGGACGTCGAACCAGCCCTCCTTGCGCAGGCGCGCGAGCACCACGCGCACCGTGCTGTCGCCGACTCCGAAGCAGCCCATCAGCGTGCTGAGGGTGCGCAGCCGGGCGGAGCCGCCGCGGTAGCGGACGTAGTCGCCGAACAGGTCGAAGACGATCGATCGAGGTTTCACGAAAACCGACTATGTCATACGGACGGCCGTTGCCGAGGTGCGTCGTGCCGACCTCAACTCCATGCGGCGCCAGACCTGTATTACGTAACAAATGATTGACGCCCGTGTATTAAGTGACACACAATGTGAGTGTGCGGGTCGGCCCGCCGATACTGGACATGGAGGCACAAGCCATGGTTTCTCGGATCGCTTGCGTGGGAGGCGGCCCCGGCGGGCTGTTCTTCGCAACGCTCCTGAAGCAGGCCGATCCATCGGTCGAGGTGCCGGTCTTCGAGCGGAATCGCCCGGACGACACCTTCGGTTTCGGCGTGGTGTTCTCCGACGCGACCCTGGCCGGCATCCACGCGGCGGACCCGGTGCTGCGCACCGCCCTCGCGGAGCACGGCCGGCACTGGGACGACATCGAGGTGCGGCTGAAGGGGCAGCGGATCCGCTGCGGCGGCAACGGCATGGCGGCGATCAGCCGCAGGACGCTGCTCCAGCTGCTGCGCCGACGGGCCGAGGAGGTGGGTGTCGAATTCCGGTTCAGCCACGAGGTCCCGGCGGATCCGGCGCAGCTGGCCGACCACGACCTGATCGTCGCCGCCGACGGCGCCAACTCCCGCTTCCGCGACCGGCTCGCCGACGTGCTCGTGCCGGAGGTGGAGGTCGCGACCGCCAAGTTCATCTGGTTCGGGACCAGCTACCTGTTCGACGGCCTGACCTTCGTGCACGAGCACGGACCGCACGGCACCTTCGCCGTGCACGGCTACCCGATCAGCGACAGCGTCAGCACCTTCATCGTGGAGACCGACGAGGAGTCCTGGCGCAGGGCCGGGCTCGACGAGTTCGACACCGCGCAGCCGCCCGGGCCGAGCGACGAGAAGACCAAGCATTACCTGGAGAAGCTCTTCGCCGAGCAGATCGACGGCCACGAGCTCCTCGTCAACAACTCCCGCTGGGGCAACTTCCGCACCCGCCGCGCCCGCCGCTGGCACTCCGGCAACGTCGTCCTGCTCGGCGATGCCGCCCACACCGCGCACTTCTCCGTCGGCTCCGGCACCAAGATGGCCATGGAGGACGCCATCGCCCTCGCCGACAGCCTGACCGCCCATCGCGACGACCTGCCGGCCGCCCTGGAGGCGTACGAGGCGGCGGCGCGGCCCTCGGTGGAGAAGATCCAGGCCTCCGCCCGGCCGAGCCTGTCCTGGTGGGAGCACTTCGGCCGCTACCACGACGCCTTCGAACCGACCCGGTTCGCCTTCCACTTCCTCTCCCGCTCCATCGGCAAGGAACGCATCGCCCGCCGCGACCCCGACTTCGTCGAGGACGTCGTACGGGACTGGCGCGCGACGCACGAGGGGCGGGACCCCTTGGACACGCCGCTGCGGGTGGGCGCGCAGGAGTTCGCCGGGCGGTGGGTGACCGGCGCCGATCTTGCGGGGGTGGCGTGTCTGTCGCTGACCGCGCCGGACGGCGAGGCACAACTACCCGTGATGTACGAGGAGTTGGAACGTGCCGTGAACGGTACGACGCCGCCTGAGCTCGTCGCCGTCCACGCCGGGACCGCGCTCACCCGGCAGCTGCTCGCGGAGCGGGCCCGGCTGGTGCACGGGGTGCCGGCGCTGATCGTGGAGGACGGGATGGACACCGACCGCGCCGAGACGCTGCTGCTGTCCGGGCGCGCCGACCTGGTGGGGAGGGCGGAAGCATGAGCGCGCACCTGACACCGCTGTTCGCCCCCGAGGGCGTCGCCGTGATCGGCGCCTCGCGGCAGCCCGGCAAGCTCGGCGCCGCCATGGCCCGCTCCCTGGCCCCGTTCCCCGGTACTCGTGCCCTGGTCAACGCCCGCCGCCCGGACCCCGACGAGGGCGTGTACGCCTCGGTCGCCGAGGCGGCCGACCAGGCCGGCGGGCGGCTCGACCTGGCCGTGCTGTGCGTGCCGGCGGCCGGCTGCGCGGACGCGCTGGCCGAGGCGGCCGCCGCGGGCTGCCGCGCCGCGCTGGTCTGCGCGGGTGGCTTCGGCGAGGCGGGACCGGAGGGCGAGCAGTACGCAAAGGCGCTGCGGCGCGTCGCCGAGGAGACCGGCATCCGGCTGCTCGGCCCCAACACCTCCGGCTTCTTCGCCCCCCACCTGGGCCTGACCGCCAGCTTCGTGCCCGCCGCCGGGCAGCTTCCCGCCGGGGACATCGCCGTCGTCGCGGCCAGCGGCGGCGTCAACCACGCGCTCTCCTTCGACCTGGTGACCGCCGGGAACGGCATCAGCCTCGGCGTGGGCATCGGCGCCGGCCTCGACGTGACCGCGGCGGACGTGCTGGAACACCTCGTGGGGGACCGTCGTACGACGGCCGTGGCGCTGCATGTGGAGACGGTTCCGGACGGGCCGCGGCTGGTGGCCGCCGTACGCCAGGTGGCCGCGGTCAAGCCGGTCGTGGCGCTGGTCGTCGGCCGCAGCGACGTCGGCGACTTCGCCCGGTCGCACACCGGGGCGCTCGCCACGAGCTGGCGCACGACACGGGCCGCACTGCGGCAGGCCGGGGCGGTGGTCGTCGACGACGAGCGGGAGCTGGTGGACGCGCTCACCGCGCTCTCCCGGATCCAGCTGCCCCCGCACCGCGACCCGGGGCTCGGCATCGTCACCGCCCAGGCCGGACCGGGGCTGCTGCTGGCCGACCGGGCGGGCACCGACGGCATCCGGACGCCGGAGCTGGCCGAGGCCACCCGGCGCACCCTCGCCGATCTCCTCCCTCCGCTCACCTACCAGCGCAACCCGGTCGACACCGGCCGGCCCGGCGAGACCTTCGCCCGCGTCCTGGACGCCACCGCCTCCGACCCGCAGGTGGACCTGCTGTCCGTGTACGCCCTCACCGAGCCCGACAGCGTCGACCTCGCCTCGGCCGCCCAGGACGCCGGCCTCGGCGCCGCCTCCCCGGCCGTGGTGGTCGTCGGCGGCCTGCCCGAGGACGTGGCGGAGCAGCGGGCGCGGCTGCACAAGGCGGGGATCCCGGCGCTCACCGGACCGGCCTCCGCCGCCAATGCCGTACGGGCGCTGGTGACGCATGCGCGGCAGCGGGCCCTGCGGGACGAGGGGCCTTTGACGGAGACGACCGCCACCGTGCCGCCCGGCCCCCTCGACGAGCACGCCGCCAAGACGTTCCTCACCGACCTCGGCGTCCGGACCCCGGACCGCGTCGCCTGCGACTCCCGCGCCGACGCCCACCACGCCCTGCGTCTGCTGGGCGGCCCCGTCGCGGTCAAGGTCCTCGACGCCGCGATCCTGCACAAGACGGAGGTCGGCGGGGTCCACCTGGGTGTCCGCACCCCCGACGAGCTCGACGCGGCGCTGGACGCCATCGGCCCCGGCCGCCGCTACCTGGTCGAGGCCATGGCCCCGCCCGGCGTCGACCTCGTGCTCGGCGTGCGCCGGGACCCCGTGTTCGGGCCGGTCGTGCTGGCGGGACTGGGCGGTACGGCCGCCGAGGCGCTGGCCGACGTGGCGATCCGGCTCGCCCCGCTCTCCGCGGCCGAGGCCGCCTCGATGCCCGGCGACCTGGCCGCCCGCGCCCTGCTCGACGGCTGGCGCGGCGGGCCGGTGCTCGACCGGGCCCAGTTCGGGCGGGTCGTCTCCGCCCTCGCCGCAGCCTTGGCCGCGAGCCCCGACACTGCCGAGATAGAGATCAACCCGCTGCGGCTCACCGCCGACGGGCTGATCGCCCTGGACGCCGTGATCGTGCCCACGGCCGACCGCACCTGAGGAGAACGACCATGCCAAGGCCGAGCAGCAACGGCGCTGTCCCCTGGCCCGCGGAGTACGCCGAGCGCTACACCGCGAAGGGCTACTGGGAAGGCCACGCCATCGGCGACCGGCTCCACGCCGCCGCCGACGCCACCCCCGACGCGGTCGCACTCGTCGACGGCGATCTGCGGCTGACGTACCGCCACCTCGCCGAGCGCGCGGACGCCGCCGCCCTGCGCCTGGCCGCACTCGGGCTCCGCCCCGACGACCGGCTCGTGACGCAGCTGCCCAACACGGCCGAGTTCGTGATCCTCACGTACGCCTGTCTGCGCCTCGGCGTCATCCCGGTGATGGCCCTGCCCGGGCATCGCAGACACGAGATCGGCTACCTCGTCGAGCACAGCGAGGCCGTGGCCATCGCGGTGCCGGACTTCCTCAAGGACCACGACCACCGGGCGATGGCGTTCGAGGTCGCCGAGGACTCGCCGACTCTCCAGCACATCCTGGTCCTTGGTGACAAGGTCGGCGACGACGCCGTGGACCTGCGGGAGTTGTGCGGGGAACCCGACGGGACGGGATCGCGGGCCGCTGTCGACGCATACCGCCCCGACAGCCGCTCGATCGCCGTCTTCCTGCTCTCCGGCGGCACCACCGGACTGCCCAAGCTCATCGCCCGTACCCACGACGACTACCTCTACAACGCCCGCCGCAGCGCCGAGGTCTGCGCATTCGGCGCGGACACGGTGTACTTCGCCGCGCTGCCTCTCGGGCACAACTTCCCCCTCGCCTGCCCGGGCCTGCTCGGCACGCTGCTGGGCGGCGGCCGCGTGGTCCTCGGCTCCCCCAACCCGGAGAAGGCGTTCGCGCTGATCGAGCGCGAGGGCGTCACCGCGAGCGCCCTCGTCCCCGCCATCGCCCAGCGCTGGCTGGACCACCACCGCGAGCACCCCGGGACCGACCTGAGCTCGCTGCGCGTCCTCCAGGTCGGCGGCTCCCGGCTCGCCGACCAGGTCGCCCGCAGGGTGCGCCCCGAACTGGGCTGCACGCTCCAGCAGGTGTTCGGCATGGCCGAGGGGCTGCTCAACTACACCCGTCCGGACGATCCCGAGGACGTCATCTGTACGACGCAGGGGCGCCCCATGTGCGCGGACGACGAGCTGCTCGTCGTGGACGAACTGGGCGACCCCGTCCCGGAGGGGACCCCGGGCGTGCTGCTCACCCGGGGCCCGTACACCCCGCGCGGCTACTACCGGGCCGAGGAGCAGAACGCCCGCGCGTTCACCGAGGACGGCTGGTACCGCACCGGTGACATCGTGCGGCTGCGGCCCGACGGCAACCTCCTCGTCGAGGGACGCGACAAGGACATGATCATCCGGGGCGGGGAGAACATCTCCGCCGAGGAGATCGAGAACTTCGCCTACCAGACCCCGGGCGTCGCACGTGCCGCCGCCGTGGCGATGCCCGACGCCCAGCTCGGCGAGCGCGTGTGCCTCTACGTCGTACCGGAACCGGGGCACACGGTGACCCTCGACGACGTCCACCGGGTCATGGAGCGTGCGGGTATCGCCCGCTTCAAGTTCCCGGACCGGCTGGTGACCGTCCCCGAACTCACCGCCACCAAGGTCGGAAAGATCGACAAGAAAGCCCTGCGCGCCGACATCGCGCGCCGCCTCGATGCCGAAGGAACCCACGATGACCAGTGACACCGACGGCACCACGGCGGTCATGGCCCCGGACGCGACCGTCATGGCCCCGGACACGACCGTCATAGCCCCGGACACGACCGTAGCCCCGGACACGACCGTCATAGCCCCGGACGAGAAGGACCCCGAACTCCGCAAGCTGTACGACGACTTCGCGGCGTCCGGCCTCATCCCCCTGTGGACCGAGATCGGCAATCTGATGCCGCTCACCCCGCAGCCGGAAGCCGTCCCGCACGTCTGGCAGTGGGACACGCTGCTGCCGCTCGCGCGCCGCTCCGGTGACCTGGTGCCGGTGGGGCGCGGCGGTGAGCGCCGGGCGATCGCGCTCGCCAATCCCGGCCTGCCCGGACGGCCGTACGCCACTCCCAACCTGTGGGCGGCGATCCAGTACCTCGGCCCGCGCGAGGTCGCGCCCGCGCACCGGCACTCGCAGGGGGCCTTCCGGTTCATCCTGGAGGGCGAGGGCGTGTGGACGGTCGTCAACGGCGACGCGGTCGAGATGCGCCCCGGAGACCTGCTGCTCACCCCGTCGATGCACTGGCACGGCCACCACCACGTCGGCGACGAGCCGATGGTGTGGCTGGACGGCCTCGACATCCCGCTCGTGCACCGCCTGGACGCCGGGTTCTTCGAGTTCGGCGAGAACGGGGTCTCCGACCGGTCGACGCCGTCGCGGTCGCGCAACGAGCGGCTCTGGGGCCACCCCGGGCTGCGCCCGATCGCAGCCGAGGACAGCACCGACTCCCCACTGATGGCCTACCGTTGGGCCGACACCGACGACGCCCTCACCGCCCAGCTGGAGCTGGAGGACGAGGGACACCCCGGTGTCATCGAGCCCGGCCACGCCGGCATCCGCTTCACCAACCCCGCCACCGGCCGCGACGCCCTGGCCAGCCTGCGCACCGAGATGCACCGCCTGCGCCCGGGCGCCGGCACCGCCACCCGCCGCACCGTCGGCTCCTCCGTCTGGCAGGTGTTCCGCGGCAGCGGCACCGTCACCCTCGACGACCGCGTGATCGAGGTGTCCGACGGCGACCTGATCGCCGTCCCCTCCTGGTGCGCCCTGACCATCACCGCGCACACACAGCTCGACCTTTTCACCTTCAGTGACGCGCCCCTCTACGAGGCGCTCAACCTCGCCCGAACCGAGACGACCGGGAGCAAGGCCTCATGAAGCTCGCCACCATCCGCACCGCCGACAGCACGGCGGCCGTCCGCCTCGACGGCGACCGGGCCGTGGAGGTCGGAGCCCCCGACGTCGCCGCCCTGCTGCGCCGCCCCGACTGGCGTACGGACGCGGCCGCCGCCGACGGCCCGGCGCACGACGCGGCCACGCTCGACCTCGCCCCGGTCGTCACGACCCCGGCCAAGATCTTCTGCGTGGGCCACAACTACCGCACCCACATCGCGGAGATGGGCCGCGAGATGCCGTCGTATCCCGCCTTGTTCGGCAAGTTCGCCAACGTCCTGCTCGGCGCGCGCGACGACATCGTCCACCCGGGCGAGACCGAGCAGTTGGACTGGGAGGCCGAACTGGGGTTCGTCATCGGCTCCCGGCTGCGCCGCCGGGCCACCGAGGAGGAGGCGGCGGCCGCGATCGCCGGCTACACCGTCGTCAACGACATCTCCATGCGCGACTGGCAGTGGCGCAGCCCGCAGTGGCTGCAGGGCAAGGCGTGGGAGGCCAGCACCCCGGCCGGACCCTGGCTGGTCACCGGCGACGAGATCGACGACGCGGCCGACCTGGAGATCCGCCTCGAGGTGGACGGCGAGGTCATGCAGCGCTCGCGCACGTCCGACCTGCTCTTCACCCCGGCCCACATCGCCGCCTACCTCAGCACGTTCACGACCCTGGAGCCGGGCGACCTGATCCTCACCGGTACGCCGGGCGGAGTCGGCGCGGCCCGTGACCCGAAGGTGTTCCTGAAGCCCGGCCAGGTGGTACGGACCGTGGTCGAGGGCGTCGGGGAGTGCGTCAATACGATCGTCGAGGACAAGGCGTGAAGGTCCTCGACTGGGTGGAGGACGGGCAGCGCCGACTGCAGGAAGCGGTCGACGCGCTGCCGGAGGAGGCGGTGACCGAGGCGTCCGCCCTGCCCGGCTGGACCCGCGGCCACCTCCTCACCCACCTCGCCCGCAACGCCGACGCCCTGGTCAACCTGCTGACCTGGGCCCGGACGGGCGTTCCGACCCCCATGTACGCCTCGCCGGACGAGCGCGCCACGGACATCGCGGCGGGCGCCGGGCGGCCCCTCGCCGAGCAGCAGACGGACGTGCGGGAATCCGCCGCCCGGTTCCGGAAAGCCGCGGAGGCGCTGTCGGCCGGTGCCTGGTCGGCCATGGTCGTCAGCGGACAGGGCCGCGACATTCCGGCGTCTCAGGTGCCGTGGCTCCGGGCCCGTGAGGTGTGGATCCACCTGGTCGACCTGGACGTCGGCGTCGGCATGGACATCCTGCCGCCCGACTTCGCCTGGGCCCTTGTGCGCGATGTGGCCGGGTGGATGGCGGCGCGTGTCGAGCCGGGCACCGGCGCAGAGTTGACGGCTCAGGGCCACGGCACCGTCGTACTCGGCACACCGTCTCCCGGCCGGACGGTCACCGGACCGCCGTACGCCCTGGCCGCCTGGCTCACCGGCCGGGGCGGCACCGAAGAACTGCGCGGCGAGTTGCCGAAGCTCCCTCGCTGGATATGACCGAGTGGTTGTCAACGATCAATCGTGTGGTTGTCAACGATCAAAGGAGATCGGCATGAGCGAGACCTTCGTCCTGGTGACCGGGGCTTGCCACGGAGGATGGGCCTGGCGCTCCGTCGCGAACGAGCTGCGGGCCGCCGGGCACGAGGTGTACACCCCCACGCTGGCCGGACTGGGCGCCGACGACGATCCGCGCGACGTGACCCTGACCGACTGTGTGAACAGTCTCGTGGAGTACGTCGAACGCGCCGGTCTGACCGACATCACGCTGGTCGGCCACAGCTGGGGCGGCTACGTGCTGGTGGGCGCGGCACCCCGGCTGGCCTCTCGGCTGCGTCGGCTGGTTTTCTGGAGCGCGTTCGTGCCGAGCGACGGCGAGTCGCTGATCGACGCGTGCCCGCCGCACTACGGCGAGATGTTCCGCGCCGTGGCGGCTGCTTCCGGCAACAACGCGGTGACCTTCCCGTTCGAGGTGTTCCAGCAGGCGTTCATGCAGGACGCCGACGAGGAGACCCAGCGGATCGTCCACTCCCTGCTCGTGCCGCAGCCGCTCGGCACGTTCACGGAGAAGCCGGACACGAGCGCGTTCTACGCGCTGGACATCCCGACCGCGTACGTCCTGTCCGAGGAGGACCTCTCCCTCCCCGGCGAGTGGCACTGGGCCGAGCGTTTCCCCCAGCGCCTGAAGAACCCGCTGATGATCAAGACTCCCGGCAGCCACGAGGCCCTCTTCACCCGCCCCGCCGAACTGGCCGACGCTTTCATCCGGGCCTGCGCCACTCCGTAGGCGGCCCCGGGTGAGGGCGCGACGTAGTGGTGGGCGCAACGGTGCCCACCACTACGTCGCGCCGGCATGCTGGTGATCACGTCGAAGGCGTGGTGGTCGCGAAACGTGGCCTCGATGTCCCGTGAGAGCCCCTTTCCCGTCTCGGCCGTCCCGGTGCGCGGCACCGGCTCATGGAAGGTGCGCAGAACCGCCGGCTTCGGACGTCTAAGCTGCGGAAACAGGCACCGCGTTTCAGAGAGTCGGACATGCTCATGCCAACTACCCCTGAGGCTGGGCGCAGGCCGGCAACACGCCGTTCAAGCGCTACAAGCAGAACACCCACGAAGGCGGCGTCCGCTGCCCGCTCATCGTGAACTGGCCCCGGGGTCTGCCGCGCACCGGCGAGATCAGGCAGCAGTTCCACCATGTCACCGACATAGTCCCGACCCTTTTCGAACTGCTCGGTCTGCGGGCTCCCGAGGTCTACAACGGCATTCCGCAACTGCCGATCCACGGTGTCAGCATGGCCTACACCTTCGACTCGCCGACCGCGCCGACGCGCAAGGAAGCCCAGTACTTCGAGATGTTCGGGCACCGCGCGATCTGGCACGACGGCTGGAAGGCCGTCACCTACCACCAACGCGGAACGTCCTTCGACGCGGACCAGTGGGAGCTCTATCACCACGACACCGACTTCTCGGAATGCAACGACCTGGCGAAGGCGCGGCCCGAGCAACTGCAGAAGATGATCTCCCGCTTCTGGGTGGAAGCAGGAAAATACGATGTGCTGCCGCTGGACGACCAGGGATTCGCCTACCGGGCGAAAATTCCGCGTCCCGGCTCTCCACGCAAGCGCACCACCTTCACCTACTACCCCGGCATGGCCCATCTGCCCGGCGCCGCGGTGCCACCGGTGATGAACCGCGGGCACCGCATCACCGCGTTCGTCGACCGGGCCGCCACGTCGGACGAGGGTGTCCTGGTGTCCCTGGGCAACATCAGCAGCGGATACGTCCTGTACGTCAAGGACAACCGGCTGGTCTACGAGTACAACTTCCTCGGCACCCGTTACACGGTGACCTCGGCGGAAGAACTCCCCACCGGCCCGGCGGAGTTGACCTTCGAATTCATCAAGACCGGCGACATGCGGGGCGTTGGACACCTGTACGTGTCAGGAAAGCCGGTCGGCAACGGGGCCATTCCGCGAGTGCTCCCGCACTTCCTGGGATGGCAGGGCCTCGACGTCGGCCGGGACACCCTGTCGCCCTCCTCACCCAGCTATGACGGCGAATTCCCGTTCACCGGAAAGTTCGAGAAGGTGGTCTTCACGGTCGCGCCGGACGAGGATGGGGAGGAACCCTTCGAGCGAATCGACTGACGGCTGGATGAGGTGAGCGGCCACCCTCATGAACTCATGACGATTCGCGTACCACGAGTTCGGTGGGAAGAACGACGCGCTGACGCGGCTCCTCGGGATTGTCGATCTCCTTGAGGAGGAAGTGGGCGATCATGCTGCCGATCTCCTCGACGGGCTGACGCACGCTGGTGAGGGGCGGGTTGCTGTGCCGGGCGATGATGGAGTCGTCGAATCCGACCACCGCCACGTCGTCGGGGACGCTCCGCTTCTGCCTGCGCAACTCCGCCAACGCCCCCACCGCCATGACGTCCGAGGCGACGAACACGGCGTCGAGCTCGGGAACTCGTTCAAGGAGTGAACGCATGGCGGCCTCGCCGCCCTCCTCGGTGAAGTCGGCCGAGGCCACGAGTCGATCGGTGACCTCGTGGCCTGCCTTTTCGAGGGCCTCCCGCCAGCCCTGGAGCCGGCTGCGCGCTACGTCCATGTCGAGGGGACCGCTGATCGTGGTGACGGTCCGCCGCCCTCGTGCGAGCAGGTGGCTGACGGCCATCGCGGCTCCGCCCGCGTTGTCGGAGTGTACGTGGCTGAGTTCGTCGTCCAACGAGTCGTCAAGCGCGTCGTAGCGCGCAAGGCCTGACCGGAGATTTCCATGACCACAGACAGCATCCCGGTCCAGGCAGCGGACGCACGCCCCGAAACCGCGCGGAAAACCGGCAAGGGCAACCCGTCCGCCGGACGGCGCCGACGACTGTTCCCGCATCCGCGTGCCGGACGTCAGCACCACGCGGGTCCCGTCGCCTACATCCTGCTGGGACTCGCGGCGGTGTTCTCTCTCTTCCCGCTCTACTGGACGATGGTCGCGGCGTCGACCGACAACACGCGCGTCACCCAGACGCCTCCGCCGTTCCTGCCCGGACCCCACCTTCTGGAGAACCTCGGCAAGGCATGGCAGGACGCCGCTCTGGGCAAAGCCATGCTCAACAGCCTGATCGTGGCCGGCGTGATCGCCCTGTCCACGGTGCTGTTCGCCACCCTCGCCGGCTTCGCGTTCGCCAAACTCCGCTTCAAGGGCCGCAACATCCTGCTCATGCTCGTCATCGGCACGATGATGGTGCCGCCCCAACTCGGCCTCGTACCGCTGTTCATGATGATGACCGAGCTGGGCTGGGGCCAGAAGCTGCCCGCCGTCATCTTCCCCACGCTCGTCAGCGCCGTCGGGGTGTTCTTCATGCGGCAGTACCTGGCCGAGGCCCTGCCCGACGAACTCGTCGAGGCCGGGCGGGTGGACGGTGCGCACTCCCTGCGCATCTTCTGGAGCATCGTGCTGCCGATCGCCCGGCCTCCCATGGCCGTGCTGTTCATGATCACGTTCGTGCACGCCTGGAACGACTTCTTCTGGCCGTTCATCGTGCTCGACATGACCAATCCGACGGTCCCCGTCGCGCTCACCCAGCTGAGCGCGGGATACGTGCGCGACCAGTCGCTGATCATGGCCGGCGCCCTGCTCGGCACGCTGCCCCTGCTCGCCATGTTCATCGTCTTCGGCCGCCAGATCGTCGGCGGAATCATGCAGGGAGCGGTCAAGGGATGAGCGCCCCGCCGTCCCCCCGGTGCCGCGGCCCTTCGACGCTGTCCGCCACCACACTTCGCCGCTCCCGCCCCGCAGTTGCATCTGGAAGGACCCACGTGACCACCGCTGCCCGACGTGTCGCGCCCGCCCCGGAGAACACCACCGGCATCACGTTCCCGCAGGGATTCACCTGGGGCACGGCGACCGCCGCGTACCAGATCGAGGGTGCCGCCTCCGTGGACGGACGCACGCCTTCGATCTGGGACACCTCTCGCACACGCCCGGCAGGGTGCGCAACGGCGACACCGGTGACGTCGCCACCGACCACTACCATCGCTGGCGCGAGGACGTCGCGATCATGGCCGACCTGGGCGTCAGCGCCTACCGGTTCTCCCTGTCGTGGCCGCGTGTGCAGCCGACCGGCCGCGGCCCGGCCGTCGAGAAGGGGCTCGACTTCTACCGCGCCCTGACCGACGCACTGCTGGAGAAGGGCATCGAACCGGTGGTCACCCTCTACCACTGGGACCTGCCCCAGGAGCTGGAGGACGCCGGAGGCTGGCCGGAGCGCGCCACCGCCGACCGGTTCGCCGACTACGCGACGCTGGCGGCCCGTGCGCTGGGGGACCGGGTGAAGACCTGGATCACCCTCAACGAGCCCTGGTGCAGCGCCTTCCTCGGATACGGCTCGGGTGTCCACGCGCCCGGGCGCACCGACCCGGTCGCGGCCCTGCGCGCGGCGCACCACCTCAACCTCGCCCACGGCAAGGCCGTTCAGGCGCTGCGCGCCGAACTGCCCGCCCGGGCGCAGGCGTCCATCACGCTCAACATCCACCACGTCCGCGCGCTGACCGAGGCGGCCGAGGACCTCGACGCGGCCCGGCGGATCGACGCACTGGCCAACCGGATCTTCACCGGCCCTGTGCTGGAGGGCCAGTACCCCCAGGATCTCCTCCAGGACACGACGAGCCTGACCGACTGGTCCTTCGTACGGGACGGCGACACCGCCACGATCCACCAGCCGCTGGACTTCCTGGGCGTCAACTACTACACACCCACACTCGTTTCCGCCGCCACCGGCGAGGCCGGCCACGGCGCCGACGGCCACGGGATGAGCGAGCACAGTCCCTGGCCCGGCGCCGACAGCGTCGCCTTCCACCGTCCTCCGGGCAGTACCACCGCGATGGGCTGGGCGGTCGACCCCAGCGGTCTGTACGACCTGCTGGTGCGACTCAAGGCGGACTTCCCCGCGATGCCTCTGATGATCACCGAGAACGGGGCCGCGTTCGACGACTACGTCAACCCGGAGGGCGAGGTGGCCGACCCTGACCGCATCGCCTACCTGCACGGCCACCTGTCGGCCGTGCAGCGGGCGATCGTGGCCGGTGTCGACGTGCGGGGCTACTTCCTGTGGTCCCTGCTGGACAACTTCGAGTGGGGCTACGGCTACAGCAAGCGCTTTGGTGCCGTCTACGTCGACTATCCGACCGGCAAGCGCATCCCCAAGGCCAGCGCGCGGTGGTACGCCGACGTGGCCCGCACCGGCACGTTGCCGGACCGGGACGGCGAGAACCGGTGAGCTCGCGTGTGACGGAGATGGGGCCGGGGAGGGCTGCTCCGGACCGCCCGACCTCCGGTCAGTTGGGCGGCGTATAGCGTCCGTCGATCGCCGTCCAGCCTCCGTCCACGAAAAGCTGGCTCCCCGTGACGAAGGACGACGCGTCCGAGGCGAGGTAGACGACGGCGCCGGCCAGCTCGTCGGGCCGGGACCAGCGGCCAAGGGCGCTCTTGGCCGCATAGGCCTCCGACCATTCCGGCACGGCCCTGATCTGCGCGGTGAGCGGTGTCTCCACGACGCCCGGGGCGACGGTGTTCACCCGCACACCCGACGGGCCCAGCTCGGCCGCCGCGGTCCGCAGCAGCTGGACGAGGCCGGCCTTCGTGGCCGCGTACACCCCCTGTCCCGGCTCGACGGCCACCGCGCGAATCGAACTGAAGCCGATGATGCTTCCGCTGCCGCGTTCGGCCATGCCACGGCCGAACGCTCGCACCAGGTCGAAGGAGGCGCGCAGATTGAGTGCCACGACCCGCTCGAATTCCTCCGTCGTGTAGTCGAGCAAGGACTTGCGTACGTTCGTCGCGGCGGTGAAGACGAGCACGTCGACGGGTCCGAGTTCCTCGGCGGCACGCGCGACCGCCTCGCCGTCGAGCACGTCGAGGGCGTACGCCGAAAGGCCCGGCCCCATCGACGCCGTGGCCGTGGCCGCCGTCAGGTCACGGTCGGCGCACACCACCGTGGCGCCGTGCGCGGCGAGGGCCAGCGCGCTCTCGCGGCCGATGCCGCTGCCCGCGCCCACCACGACAGCCCTGCGGCCGTCGAGCCTGAACAGGCGTGAGTACGTGTCCACTGCATAGGTGCGGTTCTCTGCTTGCATGGTCCTCACGGCTTCGTTGTCGTCGGACGGATCACTGCCATACGGGTCACGGTGAGTTCTTCGATGGCGAACCTCGGGCCCTCCCTTCCTGCCCCGGAGTCCTTCACGCCGCCGTACGGCATGACGTCGGAACGGAAGCCGGGAACCTCATTGACGACCACTCCGCCCACCTCCAGGCGGTCGAGAGCGGCGAACGCCGTGTCGAGGGCGCTGGTGTAGACGCTCGCGTGCAGTCCGTAGCGCGATTCGTTGACCAGGTCGAAGGCCGTCTCCAGATCGGGGACGGACCGTACCGCGACCACGGGGCCGAAGACTTCCTCGTCCCAGAGGGGCAGGCCGCGGTCCACGTCGAGCAGCACAGCGGGCTCCATCACCCCGTCGGTGACCCTGCCTCCGGCCGCCAGTGACGCCCCCGCCTCCACCGCCTCTTCCAGCCACGCGCACACCCGCTCGGTCGACCGCTTGTCGATGAGTGCCGAGACTCTCGTCGCCGGATCGCGGGGATCGCCCACGACCACTTGGGACACTCGCTCCGTCAAGCGGGCCACGAACTCCTTGCGCACGGCGTCCACCACGATGACCCGCTGCACACTGATGCATGCCTGGCCCGACGCGTAGTACCCGCCGCGCACCACCGCGTCGGCGGCGGCGTCGAGGTCGGCGTCGGCGGCCACCACCAAGGCGGCGTTGGAGCCGAGTTCGAGCAGCACTTTGGTGGGTGCCGCGTCCCGGGCGATCTGGTGTCCCACGGCGGCGGAACCGGTGAAGGACACCGCCCCGATCCGGCGGTCGGTGGTCAGCGCCACGCCCACCTCGGGGCCTCCGGTCACCAGTTGCACCGCGGCCTCCGGCGCGCCGCCGACGCGAAGCGCCTCGCGGAGGAGGTGCACCAGCCACAGGGTGGCCAGCGGCGTTTGCGGGGCGGGCTTGGCGATGACCGGGCAGCCGGCGGCCAGCGACGGCGCGAGCTTGTGCGCGGCGAGCAGCAGCGGGTAGTTGAAGCCCGCGATGCCCACCACCACGCCGATCGGCTTGCGGGTCCAGAAGCCGAGCAGCCCCTCACCCGACGGCAGCAGGTCCAGCGGCACCGTCTCCCCGTGCAGCCGGGCCACTTCCTCGGCCGCCGTCAGCAGCGTCAGCAGGGTGCGATCCACCTCGACACGGCAGTCGACCAGCGGCTTGCCGGTCTCCAGGACCAGGAGCCGTTCGAAGTCCGCGCGTCGGGAGGCGATCGCCTCGTGCGTGGCGAGCAGCGCCGCCCTGCGCGTGTGCGACGGAAGTCGGCCGACCCGCTCGCGGACCGCGACGGCCGCGTCCACCGCCTGGCGTGCGAGGTCGGCGTCCCCGACCGGCGCCCGCGCGACGAGCGTCCCGTCGTAGGGGAAGCGGACGTCCTCGGCGGCGGGTGCCTCCACCCAGGTGTCGCCGATGGGAAGACCCTCGGGAAACTCCCTCCTCACGGGGCTGTCACCGCTGGCGTGTTCATGCATGGTCAAGGTTGGTACTCCCGGTTGAGGTCGGCCGCCGACACTCCGGACAGTGCCTTGCTCAGAGTCGGAACGGCGGCGATCAGCCTGCGCGTGTAGGGATGTTGCGGTTCCTCGTACACCTGCTCCGTGGGCCCGGTCTCCACGATCTGCCCGTCATGCATGACCGCGACCCGGCCGCATACATGACGGACCACGGACAGGTCGTGGGAGACGAAGACCAGGGTGAGGGACAACTCGTCTACGACGTCGGCGATGAGGTTGAGCACTTGGGCCCGTACGGACACGTCCAGGGCGCTCACCGGCTCGTCGGCCACGATGATCTTCGGGCGGGGGGCGAGAGCGCGGGCGATGGAGATGCGCTGCCGCTGGCCGCCGGAGAACTGGTGCGGATACCGGTCCACCGCGTCGGCGCGCAGGCCGACGGCCTCGAGCAATTCGGCCACCCGCTCCTTGCGGTTCCGGTGCCCCTGCGCGACGAGCGGCTCGGCCACGATGTCGCCGACGCGCATGCGCGGGTCCAGGGCACTCATCGGGTCCTGGAACACGAGTTGGAGCCGCTCGCGGACGAACCGGAGCTGTCTCTCCCTGAGACCGGTGATGTCCCGGCCGTCGATCGCGACGCTGCCGCTGGTGGGGCGGTCGAGCCCGGCCAGAATCCGCAGCAGGGTCGACTTCCCGCACCCCGACTCGCCCACGATGCCGAACCGTTGCCCCTGGGGGATGGCGAAACTGACACCGCGCAGGGCGTGCACCGGCGGGCTGGGGTGGCGCAGCGAGGTACGAGGCCGCCGGTAGTCGCGCGTGACGTCGCGGACGCTGATGGCGTCCACGGGGGCGGTCTGCGACCCGGGTGCCAGGGGCGCGCTGGTCGGCTGCTCAGCCAAGGCCGGCCTCCTGGTTCGTGGGTACGCCGGTTTCCTGTGCGCCGGTCTCGGACACGGGGTGGAAGCAGGCATGGCCGGAGTCCGGCCCGGTCGGGACCCATTCCGGCCTGGTGGCGCACATCTCGGTCGCCTGAGCGCACCTGTTTCTGAAGACGCATCCGGCGGGGAACCGGCCCGCCGGCGGAACCGACCCGCCGATCGTGACCAGCCGACCGCGTTCGTCGACCACGGTCAGATCCGACGCGCCGATCAGGCCCTGGGTGTAGCGGTGCCGAGGGCGCGTGAACACCTCCCGTACCGGGCCGGACTCGACCACCCGCCCGCCGTACATGACCATGACCCGCTCGCAGACGGTGGCCACCACGGCCAGGTCGTGGGTGATGAAGAGCATGGCCGACCTGCGGTCCTGAACACCCCGCACGATCAGGTCGAGCACCCGTGCCTGCACCGTGACGTCGAGCGCGGTGGTGGGTTCGTCGCACACCAGGAGCGCGGGGTCGTTCGCGAGGGCGATGGCCAGCACGACCCGCTGCCGCTGGCCTCCGGAGAACTGGTGCGGATAGGCGTCGGCCGCGGCCGCGGGATCGGGAAGCCCCACCTGGGCGAGGAGTTCCACGGCGGCGGCTCGGGCGGACGCGCGGTCGGGTCTGCTCCGGTGGATCAGCAGCACCTCGGCGATCTGCCGCCCGACCTTCATCGTGGGGTTCAGAGCGGTCATGGGCTCCTGGAAGACCATGGCGATCTCCTTGCCCCGCACCCGGGACATCCGCGCCTCGTCGGCACCCACCAGGTCGTGTTCGACTCCGGCGAGCCGTACCGACCCCGTGGCCCGGAGATCCTCGGGAAGCAGGCCCATGACGCTCAGCGCGGTCAGCGACTTGCCCGACCCCGATTCACCGATGAGGCCGACCCGCTCGCCGGCCCGGATGGTGAAGTCGATGTCTTCGACCAGCTTGCGGCCGCCCACCGCGACGTCCAGATTCCGCACGGCCAACACGTCGTCGGGGGAGCCGGGGGAGCCCGGCCTGGAGGCCGGTGCCCTCTCAGGTGCCTGGGTCATCGGCGGTCCTCCAACTTTGGGTCGAAACGGTCGCGTAGGCCGTCACCGAGCAGATTGAATCCGAGCACCACCACCGCGATCGCGATGCCCGGAAACACGGCGAGCCGGGGGGCGATGGACAGCATTTCCTGGCTCTCCTGCAGCATCCGGCCCCAGGACGGTGTGGGGGGCGGGGTCCCGAAGCCCAGGAAGGACAGCGCGGCTTCGGCGAGTACGGCGATGGCGAAACCGACCGACGCCTGCACGATGACGAGACTGCTGACGTTGGGCAGGACGTGCCGCAGAGCGATCGAGAACGGCCCGCGGCCCGCCGCGCGCGCGGCGAGGACGTACTCGGTCTCCATGACCTGCAGCGTGCCGCCGCGGATCAGCCGGGCGAAATGAGGGATGGACGCGATGCCGATGGCGACCATCGCGACCAGCGTGCCGGCGCCGTACACGGCGGAGAACATGATGGTCAACAGGAGCGCCGGAAAGGCGAGAACGAGGTCGTTGCCGCGCATCAGCAGCTCCCCGAACCAGCGGGGCGCCATCCCGGCGACGATGCCGAGGGGCACTCCGACCAGGGCGGCGACCCCCACCGCCACGAAGCCGACGAACAGCGTGGTGCGGGAGCCCATCAGGATCTGGCTGAACACGTCGCGGCCGAACTTGTCCGTGCCGAACCAGTACTCCAGCGACGGCTTCTCCAGCCGTACCGAGGCGTCCACCAGGGTCGGGTCGTGCGGGGTCCACACGAAGGACAGCAGCGCCATGCCGAACACGAGCGAGACGATGAGGCCGCCCACCAGGAGGCTGCCCGGCATCGGGCGGCGCCGCCGACGGTCCTCAGGCACCGCCGACGCGACAGCGGTTTCCGTGTCCAGAACACTCATGACGCACCCACCCTCAGCCGCGGGTCGATCAGCAGATAGACCATGTCCACCAGGAAGTTCACGAGCAGCACCGCCATTGCGATGATCACGACCACGTCCTGCACCACGACGAGGTCCCGGTTGGAGACGCTGTCCAGCAGCAGGCTTCCGAGCCCGGGGATGACGAAGACCCGTTCGATGACGACGGAGCCCACCAGCAGCGTGGCGAGCTGCAACGCCAGGACGGTGACCACGGGCACCGCCGCGTTCCGCAGGCCGTGCCGCAACAGCGCCCGCGTCGGGCGAAGGCCTTTGGCGCGAGCTGTGCGCAGGTAGTCCTCCCGGAGGACGTCGAGCACGGCGCTGCGGACATAGCGGGTGAGCACGGCGCCCTGCACCACTCCGAGGGACAGCGCGGGCAGCAGCAGCTGTTTGAGGAACAGGACCGGATCCTCCACCGGGGGTGTCCAGCCGTTCGCCGGCAGCCACCCGAACTCCACCGCGAACACGGTGATCATGAGGATGCCCGCGAGAAAAGCCGGGACCGCTACGCCGACTTGGGACAGGGCCGACAGAATGAGCCCGGACGGCCTGCGGTGCCGCACAGCCATGAGGATGCCCAGGGGGAACGCCAGAATGCAGGCGACCACCATCCCCGTGCCGACGAGCCACAGGGTGACCTGGAGACGGTCGGCGATCTGCGGGCCGATCGGCGTGTGCGAGATGTAGGAGTTCCCCGGGTCGAAGGTCACCAGTCCGTGAACCCAGCTGAGGTACTGGTCCACGAGCGGCCGGTCGAGCCCGAATTCCCCGCGCAGTTGCGCCACCGCCGCGTCCGACGCGCTGGTGCCGAGGACGACGCGGGCCGGATCCCCTGGCAGCACCGCCATGAAGGCGAACACCAGCACGGAGCTCACGACAAGGCTGGCCAGGAGGATCGCGATCCGCTGTACCAGACGGACGATCATGGGTTGACGCCGCCTTTCATGACCGGCCCAGGCCGGTGAGATCCAGTGACTCGGAGACGTTGTTCACGGGCAGGCCGGTGACGTCCTTGTCCGCCACCATCAGGTTCGGCAGGAGGAACAGCCAGTCGGCCGCGGCGTCCTTGGACAGAAGCCGGGCAGCCGCCCGCAAGGAGATGATCTGCTCCTCCTGCGTGCCCTGGTCCGCCTTCTTCAGCAACGCGCGGAATTCGGGGTTGTCGTAGCGGGTGTAGGAGGTCTTGTTCCCGAACACCGCCTGCATGTCGCGGGGCTCCACATGGCCGATGATGGACATGTCGTAGTCGGCGTTCTTGAACACGGTGGTCAGCCAGGCGGCGGGGAACTCCAACTGATCGAGCTTCACCTTGAACCCGGCCTGTTCCAGCTGGCTCTTGACCACGGTGCCGCACGCGGTGGCATAAGGCAGCGTCGGGAGCCGCAGCCGCAGCGTACGGCCGGCCTGGCCGGACTCCTCGAGGAGCTTTCTGGCTTTGCCGCGGTCATATGGATACATGTTCGTGAGGTTCTGGTACCACGGGTCGGTCGGAGGGACCATGCTGCCGATGAGCTTGCCGCGGCCTCCCCAGCAGGTGTCCACAAGGGCTTTGTGGTCGATGGCGTAGCGAACTGCCTGGCGGGCCTTCGGATTTCGCAGCGGCCCCGAGCCGTTGTTGAGGGAGAGGACCACCTCGCCGTTGGTCGTGCCCTCGATGACCTTGTACTTCGGGTTGTTCTCGAACCGGTACAGAGAATCCGGGGTCTGCATCGCGCCGATCACGTCGATGGTGCCCGTGAGCAGCGCGTTGTTCATGGCCGTCGGATCCTTGAAGTACTTGAGGACGACCGACGCGAAGTGCGGTTCGCGTCCCCAGTAGCCATCACGACGGGACAGCGTGATGGAGTCGCCGCGGTTCCACCTCTTCACCACATACGGGCCGGTGCCCACCGGCTCGGTGGCCAGCTTGCTCACGCCGGTCCGGCTGAACATCGCGCCGACGCGGGTGGTCATCCGGTACAGCCAGTCGTTGCTCGGCCTTTTCAGGGTGACCTTCAGCTCGGCCGGCGACACCGCCCGCACTGTGTCGACGACGTCCATCTGCGACTTCTGCACCAGCGTCCAGTCGGACGTGACGCGTTCGATGGAGAACTTGGCGTCCTCGGCCGTGAACGGTGCGCCATTGCTGAACCTGGCGTCCTTCACCAGCTGGAACGTGTACGTCTTGCGGTCCTTGGACAGGCTCCACGACCTGGCCAGACCGGGCCGTATCCTCGCGGACTGGTCCAGCTTCACCAGGTTCTCGTAGACGTTGTAGAGCAGTGCCTGCGGAATGGCGGCGCCTTCGGTCTTGGTGAAGTCGAGGTTGGCCGGCTCGGCGGCGAGGCCGATCGTCAGGGTGTTCCTGGAATTCCCGGCACTGCCGGTTGCCAAGGAGCCGGCCGAGCAGGATGCCAGCAGCAGGCATGCGAGCGTGGCTGCGACCGTCCTGGTGTGCCGCGTCAGCCGCCTGTTGTGTCTCATGTGTTGTACCCCTGGCTTTCCATCGTCTGCAGGACGGCTGTTGCCACCTCCGCTGTGGTGGCGTTGCCGCCGAGGTCGGCCGTGTGGCGCCTGGGTGCCGCAGCCATGGCGTCGACCAGCACGGTTTCCGGCCGGACCTCCGGGTGGTGCTCGCCGACCTCGCGCACCACCCGGTCCCACAGCGGATGGCCGTATCGCATCGCGTTGGACTTGGTCACCAGGCACAGATACCCCGACCGACGGCCGGCCAGGGCGAAGGCGTGGTGCGCCGCCCGCTCGATGACGCGACGGGAGTACACGGCGATCTCGATGCCGAGATCGTGCCCCCTGTCGGCGCGCGAAACCCCGCCGCCGCCGACGTACTCGCCCTCGGTGTTCTCGCGGACGATCACCAGGTCCACGCCATCGGTGTCGCGCACCTTGGTGGGAACTCCGGGGAACGCGCGCAGTGGGCGGAGGTCCACGGCGAGGTCGAGTTGTCGTCGTAAGCCGATGACCGGGAACCACACGAGTTCGTGCGAGGTCACGTCGAGCCGGTGGCCGTCGGTGTCCCGCGTCATGGGCGCCACCTTTCGCTCTAACTGGCCTGACCAGTAAGCTGACTTGACAGGTACCGTGACGACTGAAGCTGTTCTTGTCAAGGGTGCGCATGCCCCGGACATCGCGAGCGAAGGAGGGTGCGGGTGCCCACGGAACAGGGCTTGGCCGCCATGCCGGCCGTCGAGATGGTGGCCGAATTCGCTGATCGAACGTTGTCGCCGGTCCAGGTCCACGACGCCGTCCAGTCGGTGATCGAAGCGCGCGAGAGCGTGCTCAACGCGTTCTGGGTGCGGGATCCGGACCAGTCCCGCAAGGCAGCCCTGGCCAGCGAGGCCCGATGGGCGGCGGGGGAACCGCTCGGGCTCATCGACGGCGTGCCCGTGACGCTGAAGGAGAACGTCGCCCGCAGGGGCGTCCCCATGCCCTCGGGCAACGCGGGGACCGAGCCGGTCGTCCCCGGGGAGGACGCGCCCATCACCGCGCGCGTCCTCGAATCCGGTGGGGTGATTCTCGGGTCCACCGTGATGCCGGACTGGGGCATGCTCTCCTCGGGGGTCTCCAGTCGGCACGGCATTTCGCGCAGTCCCTGGAACACCGCCTGGACCACGGGCGGTTCCAGCTCAGGTGCGGGGGCCGCGGCCGCCGGGGGATACGGTCCGCTCCACGTCGGCACGGACATCGGGGGATCGATCCGGCTGCCGGGCACCTGGCTGGGCCTCGCCACGCTCAAGCCCAGTTACGGGAGGATCCCGCTGGACGCCCCTTACCTGGGGCGCAGCGCCGGCCCCATGACGCGCACCGTGGCGGACGCCGCCCTGTTCATGCGTGTCCTGAGCCGACCGGATCCCCGGGACTGGTCAAGCCTGCCGCCGCAGGACATCGACTGGTCGGCGCTGGACGGCGAGGTACGCGGACTGCGGGTGGGGGTGCACCTGGACGCCGGCTGCGGGGAGCCGTGCGACGCCGAGATCCTCGCCGCGGTGAACCGTGCCGCCGCGCTCTTCGAAGCGGCGGGAGCCGTCGTGGAACCGGTCGAGCCGTTCATGAGCCAAGATCTCCTGGACGACCTGGATCTGTTCTGGCGGGTGCGGTCCTGGAACGACTTCCGCGAACTGGCGCCCGAGGCCGGGCTTCGTGTCCACCCCCATATCATCCGATGGTGTCAGGGGGGCGCGGACGTGCCGGGCACGAAAGTACTCCAGTGCTATCAGCAGATCATGCGCATCCAGGCGCAGACCGTGGCGGCGACGGTCCCGTACGATCTGGTGCTCTCGCCGGTAGCTCCGGTGGCGGCGTTTCCCGCTGAGCAGCCGATGCCGTTCATGGGGGACGGGAAGACGATGTACCACATCGGCTTCACCGCGCCGTACAACATGTCGGGGCAGCCCGCGGCGACCGTCAACTGCGGCTTTACGGCGGACCGCCGGCCCATCGGGGTGCAGATCGCGGGCCGCCGCTTCGACGATCTCGGCGTCCTGAGGGCGGCGGCGTGGTACGAACGGAACCGGCCCGCCGAGGCGGTCCCGCGCTGGCCGGACAGCGCCCCCGGGGCGCCCACCGGGGAGAAGACGGCATGGACCACACTCGAAGGGGAGAAGCCGTGAGTGACGGGGCACAGTTCCGGCAGGTATCGCCGCCGGTACGGCTCTATCAGCGCATCGTCGAGCAGATCGAGCAGGCGATAGCGCGAGGTGACCTGAAGCCGGGGCAACGGCTGCCGAGCGAGCGAGAGCTGGTGGCGCAGTTCGGGGCGAGCCGACCCACGGTGCGGGAGGCCTTGCGCGTGCTGGAGAGCAATGGCCTCGTCCGCTCGCGCCAGGGTGACCCGAACGGCCCGGAGATCCTGCCGTTCTCGTCGGCCGGCCTGACCAAGGAGATGACCCGGCTCGTCCAGTTCGACAACGTGTCGATGGCCGAGTTGATCTCGTTCCGCATGATCCTCGAAGGGTCGGCGAGCTTGCTGGCGGCTCGACTGCGGTCCGAGGAGGAGCTGTCTGCCATGGAACGGACGCTTGCCGTCATGTCGGACGCGATCGAGGCAGGGTACGAGGAGTTCAGCAAGGCAGATGTCGCATTCCATGAGGTGGTGGCCCAGGCCAGCCGCAACTCCCTCATCGAGGTCTGCAACCTGGTGGTCCGGGGTGCTGTCCTCTCGCTGATCTCGGACAAGCTCGCCCACGCACCCCACAGCACAGCGCTCATGCGGGAGTCGCTTCACCACCACAAGGAGGTGCTTGAGGCGATCCGGGCACAGGACGGCCTGGCGGCAGCACGCATCTCGCGGCGCGACCTTTACGACTACTACGTCGGCTACGTCCCCGAGAACGAGCAGGGACCACTGCTCGCGCTCGTGGACGACGAGGAGACCTGAACCTCCACCATGGTGACCGCGCGCCGCGGCCGGGCGCGGACGAGCCTGTGCCGTTCGGAACGGGCGGCGTCATCCGCCCCCATCGAGGTCGGTGCGCCGGCGGAGCACCCGTAGCTCGTGATCGAGGAGCTGCATCTCGTAGAGCTTCCCCCGCGCGTTGCTGAAGGGGCGGTGGAGGACCATCATCAGCTGCCCCTCGAAGGTGTGGAACAGCATGCCGTGACCGCTGTCGTCCCGGACCAGCGGCCGGTGCTGCTGCCACGGCCCTGTGATGTCGCCGGACTTCGAGACGGCATAGGTCTGCACATAGCCGCCGCCGATGGTGCCGTCCTGGCCGGCCCGGTTCTTTTCGTAGGTCGACCACAGCATGAGCAGGGACCCGTCCGGGGTGCGGTACAGCTGCGGGCCGTCGGTGACACAGGGCGCGAGCTGGTGCGGTACGCCGCTGGGGATCTGCTCGCTGATCCAGGACGCGTCCGAGGCCTTGAACAGGAAGATCGGATCCCCGATCGCCCGGGACAGGTCCGGAGCCAGCCGGATCGCTTCCATGGTTCCGTCGATGGTCTGCAGCCACTCGTGCGCGTACACCATCCAGGGCTGCCCGGACGGGTCGACGTAGAGCGTGCCGTCGAGGGTCATGAGGTGCTCGGGCGGGGCGGGGCGTGAGGGGTCGAGGACGGTGAAGGGACCCAGCAGCGAGTCGGACACGGCGGTGACGGTGCCGCGCATGTGGTTCGGGATCTGGAACGGCGTGCCCCATTGGTCGGGTGGGGCTACCGGAAGCGGCTTGTCCTGGTGGTGCAGCGTGGTGAACAGGTAGTACTTGCCGCCCCATTCGTGCACCTCCGGTGCCCATCCGCCGTCGGTCGCCCAGATTTCCTTCTGCTCGGCGGCCAGGAAGACCACGACGGGGCGCGTCCAGTCGCGCAGGTCGTGGCTGCGGTAGACCATCGTGCCGGTGCCGTCCACCCCCGACACGGAAGGGTCGTTGGACGTGTAGAGGTGGTAGGCGCGGGTCTTCTTGTCGGCGACGATGAACGGATCGTGGAGCGGCATGTCGGGAAGCCGCATCGGTTCGGTCTCAGCCACGGTTGAAGAATACGGTCGAAGAGTACGTTGACGCCGTGTCGGCGGAAGTCGACGCGGATGACGCACTGACTCGCTCGGGTTGCCGTGGCTCTCCGGCCGGCGGTGTCACTCGTCGTCCGGGGCGGCCGTCGGGTGTGTGAGTGTCGCGACCGCGGCGGCCAGTTGCTTCTGCACCGGCTCCGGCAGTGAGTCCCCCCTGACCGTGCCCACCAGATCCCGGGCCAGGTGGTGCACCTTGATATTGGTGTTCTGGGAGGTCCTGACCAGGGTGGTCCAGGCGTCCTCCGGGCTGAGGCCGAAGCTCGCCATCAGGATGCCGCGGGCCAGGTCGATCGTCGGCCGGGTCTGCATCGCTCGTCGCAACTGCACCAGCTCTATGCGCGGGTCGCTCCCGTGCCCCTGATCGTCCGCGTCGGAAGCGGTGAACAGGGAACGGGCGTCGGCGAGTTCGAGTACCCGCTCGACAACGGGCCCGGCGGCACGGAGGATGACGGTCTTGGACTCTTCCAGGGCCTGCTGCCGAATGCCCAGCAGGACGTTGAGGGTGGAGCAGTCGCAGAACTCGACCCCGCTGAGGTCCAGGTCGATGCCCCGGGCCGAGTCGGCGAGTGCCGAGCGCAAGGCGTGCCGCAACCAAGGCTCCGCTTGAAGACCGAGTTCGCCCCATACGGTCACGACCATACGGTCGCCCTCCTGGTCGACGAGGGCCGTCACCTCGGAGGCTCGAGGTGCTCCGGTACGGTCGACCGATCCCGCACAGGCGTCGCCACCCCCAGACCCGGAGTGCGCAGAGTACGCCGACTGCGGCATGACGCCCTCCCACGACATCTCGTCCACTTGCCTCTCCCAAACTCACGCCAACACAAGCGACACGTCAACAGATACACGAAAAGAATTTCCGGTATTGGTCTGCGTGAAATCCTAAGCGTATGATGCGCGCATGGGTGTAGTGCCTGAGCCGCACACTGGCTGGACGTTCATTACCAACCACGCGCGCGTGCTGGCCGTCATCGCCGACGATCCGAACGCGCGCATCCGGGACATCGCCGCGCATTGCCGGCTCACGGAGCGTGCCGTCCAGAAGATCATTTCCGACCTGGAGCAGGCCGGCTACCTGTCACACACCAGGGAGGGCCGCGGCAACACCTACCGGATCGAGCCCGGCAAGGTCCTGCGCCACCCCGCCGAAGCCGGCCTCAGCGTGGCCTCCCTGCTCTCCCTGCTGGTGCAGGACGAGGCGGATCGCACGGCTCACAGTCGCGTCGGTGCCGACGGGAACCGGCCCGGCTAGGGCGCTTCCCGATCATCGAGGGCGTCCCGAAGCGCGGCGCGGGCCGGTGAGAGCGTCAGGCAAGGCCGCCGTTGGCGAAGAGGATCTGGCCGTTGATCCAGCGGGCCGGGCCGGCGAGGAAGGCGACCGCCTCGGCGATGTCCTCGGGGGTGCCGAGGCGCTCGAGCGGTGCGGCCTGGGACAAGTGGTCGATCGTGGCCTGGTCCTTGCCCTCCAGGAACAGGGGCGTGGCGGTGGGGCCGGGGGCCACGGCGTTGACGGTGATGTCCTTGCCGCGCAGTTCACGGGCGAGCACCGGCGTCATCACCTCGACCGCGGCCTTGCCGGCCGTGTAACCGCCGTAGGTCGGGAACTGCAGGCGGGTGACCGAGGTCGAGAAGTGGATGATCGCGCCGCCGCCGCGCACCCGCCGCGCCGCCTGCTGGGAGACCACGAAGGCGCCGCGGACATTGGTGCGGTACATCCGGTCCAGGTCGTCCAGGTTCAACGTCGCGATGGGGGACAGGAGCATGATGCCCGCCGTGTTGACGACCACATCGATGCCGCCGAACTCACGCTCCACCGCGTCGAACGCGGCCGACATCGCGCTCTCGTCGGCGATGTCGCCGCCCACCGCGATGGCCCTGCCGCCGGCCGCGGTGACCGCGGCGACCGTCTCCTCGGCCCTGGCCTTGTTGCCGGCGTAGTGCACGCCGACGGCGATGCCGTCCTTCGCCAGCCGCTCGACAACCGCCCGGCCTATGCCGCCGGAGCCGCCGGTGACCAGGGCGACGCGCGTGGTGTTGTTCGTCATGATGATTCCTTCGGTCAGTCAGATGGTGGGCGAGATGGTGAGTCGGATGAGGGGGGCCGGTTGCCGGGCCCGTTGAAGTGAGAGATCTTCAGGCGGACGATCCGGACGCCGGGATCTGCGCCAGCCACTGCCCGAGCAGAGCCGACTCGGCGGATGTGAAGGGCTGCGGGGTGAGCTCGTCCAGGGAAGAGAGCAAGGTGGCGGCGGCAGCCGCCCGCACGTCGCCCGCTGTCGTGCCCGCACGGGGCTCGAGCAGGATGGCCTGGTGGATCGCGTCGCGCACCAGGACGGACAGGCCCGGGTCCGGATACAGCGTCGGACGGGTGACCAGCGCGAGCGCGACGCCGGTGTTCGCCGTCATGACCATGTTCGCGGCCACCTCCGGCGTCACCCGGAGACGACCCTGCGCGGCGAGACGCTCGAGGACCTCGCGGAGGATGCGCAGCGCTTCCTCCGCCGCCTCGGGCACGGAGCGCAGCGCCGGGGCGAACATCAACTTGTAGGCGTTGGGGTGAGCCAGCGCGAACGCCGTGTGGCTGTCCCAGCCCGCCCGCAGGTCCTGTAGCGGATCCTCGGACTTTTCGGCGGCCCGCTTGCCTGCCAAGTACTGGTCCCAGACGTGGTCGACCGTCGCCGCGAGCAGGCCGTCCTTGTCGCCGAACAACCGATACAGCACGGGCTGCTGTACGCCGGCCGCCTCGCACACGGCGCGCGTGGACACGTCGCCGCTCGGTGACTGGGCCAGCAGCCCGGCCGTCGCTTCGATTATCAGTGATCTGGTTTCCATGTAACCGACGATAACACGAGAGCGTATCGATGCCAACGGAAATCTGTTATCGATGATTCGACAGCGCTCGTGAAGCCCTCGTGAAGCGCTCAGTGCCGCGCGGCCGGGTCGCGCACCGTCGTCTCGGAGGGCGGCCGCGCGCGGACCCACCGGAACAGCACCACCGAGCAGATGGCCGCGAACGCGCACCAGGTCGAGACGAACTCCAGCCGCCACAGAGCCCAGCAGATCAACGCCCCCACGGCGAGTAGTGGCAGTGCGATGACGGCCCAGAGGGTGGTGGCAGGTCCTCTGCCCCCACCCGATTCCCAGACGGCCGACTCGACGATCTGATGGGCACCGAGCAGCAGCGGCAGCGCGGCGAGCGGCAGATCCCGGCTCCAGCGCACCCGCGCCACGCACGCCACCCCCACGCCCGCGACAGCGGTGCCCGCCACCAGGTCGGCCGTCGCACTCCAACACATCACGCCACCATGGGGTTCGCCGTCGTGTGTATCCGCCTACGCCGCAGACCAAGCTACGTCCGGCTCCGCCGACGATCCGGGTGACACGACGGCCGAGCCCTCCCACGGCTGGTCCTGCCCGCGCAGGAGCCAGTGCCCCGTCACTAGAGGCGGATGGTCATCTCCACGGTCACGTCGTCACCTTCCGAGAGACCCTGCGGCTTGCGCACAGCGTTCTTGAGCGGCAGCAGGTAGCCGCCGTCCTTGGGGAAGAGCGACGTCTCGAAGGCGACCTCGCCTATCCGGACCTCGACCGGGATCACGCCCCAGCCGTACGTGGCCATCGCCGCCACCTCGTGGATGTCGGCGGACTCCTGCTCCGGCACGGGGACGAAGTAGTACGGCGCCGGCCCACGCCATTCGATCACCCGGCCGCTGAAGGCGAGTCGCATGGGGTCAGTCCCGTTCCTCGAGGGCGGCCAGATCACGTTCGGCGTACATGCGGTGCCACCACTCCTCGTTGAGGACGATCAGCAGGCATTTGTGGACGGGGAAGGTGTCGCCCTCGTCCGGCCAGCCGGGACCCACGAGCGGCTCGGTCCGGCTGTCGAGCTGCTCTTCGGTCAGGTCGTCGACCACCCGCCGCATCATCGCCATCGCCTCCCGCCGCAGGGCGAGCGCCTCGTCGAGCGACGGGCGCGCGTTCCGGTCGTGCGGCACTCCCGGCCGAGGGCTCATCTGGTCCCAGGGCAGGGACAACGGGTGCCACGGGCGGGGATCGCCCAGGACGCAGCGGCCGACCCACGACTCGGTGGCGAACGCGAGGTGGCGCAGGGTCTGGATGAACGACCACTCGCCGTCGACCGATTCGTGCAGCGTCTGCGGGGGCAGCCGGCGCGCCCGTGCGAGGGTCGCCGCCCACAGCCGCTCGTTGAGGTCCCAGGCCTCCCGGAACCCCTCCGGCGTGGTCGGCCGGAACTTGGGACGGTCAGGGTGCCGGCGATCCAGCTCGGCCTCCACCAGCGGGGCGATGTCGACCCCGTTGACGACGAGGCCCTGGATCTCGCCGTCGATGCGGGTGTCGACCATCTCGACGCCGCGCATGACGACCTGGTTGAGCTCACATGCCCGCAGCGTCGCCCCGTTGAGGCTCACCGTGGTGAACCGCGCCCCCGTCATGTCCGCGCGCTCGAACTCCCTGCCGCGCAGGTCGGCAAAGTCACCGTCGCTCATGGCGGTCAGACTACGGCTGCCGCGCTGCCGCCGGACCACGTGATGGCGGGCCGGTCGCGTGCCGGTGCGATTCCGTGGTGTGGACACCCTCTTGACGTCACTCAGAGGTGGATCGAGACTCCGGAGGGGAATCCTAGTGATCCGATAGGAAAACCCGCGCCTACTCCCGGGGAGACCTATGTCCGTCACACGCTTCGCCGTCGTCCCGTCCGCGCAGCCCGCCCCCACGTTCCGGGGCCGCCTCGGCCGGGACGCGCGCAGCGGGCACTACGCCGTGCCGCGCCGCTACCGTCTCCATCTGTCGACCGCGTGTCCCGACGGCCTCCGTATCGCCGTCGCCCACGGCCTGCTCGGCCTCGACGACATCTGTCCGGTGACGTTCCTGGACGCCGTGCCCGACTGTCCGGACGGCGGTCATTCCGCGCTGCGTCCGCTGTACGACGCGAGCGCGCACCGGTACACCGGCGCGGCCGCGGCGCCGGTGCTCAGCGACGACTGGTCGGGGCGGATCGTCAGCACCCACGCCCCGGACATCATCCGCGACCTGGCCCGGCACTTCGGCGGCGGGCGGCCGGCGCTCCACCCGTGCGGCATGGAGGGCGAGATCGAAGCCGTCGAGCGGTTGTGTGCCCAGGGCATCGAGGCGGCCGCGCAGCACGCCGGACGGGCCGACGGCGACGCGGGGGAGCGGGCGGCGGCGCTCGGTTCGCTGTTCGACGCGCTGGGCCGACTGGAGCGCCGGCTGGCCCCCCACGCCTACGTACTCGGCGATCAACCCACCGCCGCCGACATCGAGTTGTGGGTCGCTCTGGTGCGGCTCGACACGGTGCACCGCCACCACCTGGACGCCGCAGCGGTGCACCGCATCGCCGGCCACCCCGTCCTGTGGGCGTACGCCCGCCGCCTGGCCGCCCACCCCGCCTTCGGCACCCACCTCGACCTCGACGGCATCGCCCGACGGCATCACGCCCACTGCCAGGGGCTGGAGGCCGCCGGAGCCGCCGTGCAGATCCTCGACTGGGCGGGCCACGTCGGCCGGAGGGCCTAGTCGGTTCCGTCGGAACAGATCACACGGCCTGGAACATCCCGCACGGCCGGGCCGTTGTGACTGACGACGAGACACGAGATGTGCACGACGACCCCGGTGCCCCGGACGGAGGTGGAGGACATGCCCCGCACGTCACACCCCCGTGTCCTCAACCCGCGCCGCCGCGTCCGCCTGCACTCCCGGCCGCACATCGACCTCCAGCGCGTGGCCGGCGCGCTCTGTTGCTGTTCCTGATCCCCTCGCCCGCCGCCGTGCCCTCCCGTGTGAGGGCTTCTCGTACGGACTTTCAGGAAGGCATCCCTTCGTGTCCCCTTCATCCCCTGCGCTGCACCTCGCCGTCGCCCTGGACGGCACCGGCTGGCATCCGGCCTCCTGGCGCGAGGCGGTTGCCCGTCCCCGGGAGGTGTTCACCGCCGGCTACTGGGCCGATCTGGTCGCCGAGGCCGAGCGCGGCCTGCTCGATTTCGTGACCTTCGAGGACGGCCTCGGCCTGCAGTCCTCCCACTTCCTCGACCTCGACGGCCGCACCGACCAGGTCCGCGGCCGCCTCGACGCCGTCCTCGTCGCCGCCCGCATCGCCCCGCTGACCCGGCATATAGGCCTGGTCCCGACCACGGTGGTCACTCACACGGAGCCGTTCCATATCTCCAAGGCCATTGCCACCCTGGACTACGTCAGCACCGGCCGGGCGGGCCTGCGAGTGCAGATCACCGCGCGCCCGAACGAGGCCGCGCACTTCGGCCGCCGCGCGATCGCGCGCATCGACAGGTACGAGAGCCCCGTGGTGACCGACCTCTTCGAGGAGGCCGCCGACTACGTGGAGGTCGTGCGCCGGCTGTGGGACAGCTGGGAGGACGACGCGGAGATCCGGGACGTGGCCACCGGCCGTTTCATCGACCGCGACAAGCTGCACTACATCGACTTCCAGGGCAGGCACTTCAGCGTCAAGGGCCCCTCCATCACCCCTCGCCCGCCGCAGGGCCAGCCGGTCGTCACCGCCCTCGCCCACCAGAGCGTCCCGTACCGGCTGGTGGCCCGTCAGGCCGACATCGGGTACGTCACCCCGCACGACGCCGGCCAGGCCCGCGCGACCGTCGCGGAGATCCGCGCCGAACAGGAAGCGGCCGGCCGGGCCGGCGAGTCCCTGCACATCTTCGGTGACCTGGTGGTCTTCCTCGACGACGACCCCGCCGCGGCGGCAGCCCGCCGGGAGCGTCTCGACACCCTCGCGGGAGAGCCGTACACCAGCGATGCCCGCGTCTTCACCGGCACGCCCGCCCAACTGGCCGACCTGCTGGAAGAGTTGCGGGCGGCCGGACTCACCGGCTTCCGGCTCCGCCCGGCCGTCCTGGGCCACGACTTGCCGGCGATCACCCGGGGGCTGGTCCCCGAACTCCAGCGCCGTGGCGTCTTCCGCCGCGCCTACGAGGCCGGCACCCTGCGCGGTCTGCTGGGCCTGGCCCGCCCCGCCAACCGCTACGCCGCTGCCACTGCCTGAGCCGGAAGGATCCCCCGACCGATGTCCAAGCCCCTGAAGCAGATCCACCTGGCCGCCCACTTCCCCGGCGTCAACAACACCACCGTCTGGAGCGACCCCAAGGCGGGCAGCCACATCGAGTTCAGCTCCTTCGCCCACTTCGCGCGCACCGCCGAACGCGCCAAGTTCGACTTCCTGTTCCTGGCCGAGGGACTCAGGCTGCGCGAACAGGGCGGGACGATCTACGACCTGGACGTCGTCGGCCGCCCCGACACCTTCACCGTCCTGGCCGCGCTCGCCGCCGTCACCGAGCACCTCGGCCTGACCGGCACCATCAACTCCACGTTCAACGAGCCCTACGAGGTCGCCCGCCAGTTCGCGAGCCTGGACCACCTCTCCGGCGGCCGCTCCGCCTGGAACGTCGTCACCTCCTGGGACGCCTTCACCGGCGAGAACTTCCGCCGCGGCGGCTTCCTGCCGCAGCAGGAGCGCTACTCCCGCGCCAAGGAGTTCCTGGCCACCGCGAACGAACTCTTCGACTCCTGGCAGGTTGACGAGATCGTCGCCGACCCGGCGAGTGGCACCTTCCTGCGCGAGGCGAAGGCCGGCGCCTTCGTGCACACCGGGCAGCACTTCGACATCCACGGCCAGTTCAACGTGCCGCGCTCCCCGCAGGGCCGACCGGTGATCTTCCAGGCCGGCGACTCCGAGGAGGGCCGCGAGTTCGCCGCCTCCGACGCCGACGCGATCTTCAGCCGGTACGCCACCCTTCAAGAGGGACAGGCCTTCTACACCGACGTCAAGAACCGCCTGGCCAAGTACGGCCGCGGCCACGACCAGCTCAAGATCCTGCCCGCCGCGACCTTCGTGCTCGGCGACACCGACGCCGAGGCGGAGGAACTGGCCAAGCAGGTGCGCCGGCAGCAGGTCAGCGGGGCCACCGCCATCAAGCACCTCGAATTCGTCTGGAACCGGGACCTGTCGGCGTACGACCCCGACGGCCCGCTTCCCGACATCGACCCCGACGTCGGCGAGCACCACATCGCCCGCGGCCGCGCCCAGGTCCGCATGTACCGCGATCCGCTGGCCACCGCCCGCGCATGGCGCGAACTCGCGGCCGCCAACAACTGGTCGATCCGCGACCTGGTCATCAACACCGGCAACCGGCAGAACTTCGTCGGCTCGCCGGAGACGATCGCCCGGACCCTCAACGACTTCGTCCAGGCCGACGCCAGCGACGGCTTCATCCTCGTCCCGCACATCACCCCCGGCGGCCTCGACGCCTTCGCCGACACGGTCGTCCCGCTGCTCCAGGAACAGGGCGTGTTCCGCACGGAGTACGAGGGCCCGACCCTGCGCGACCACCTCGGCCTCGCCCACCCGGACGACTCAGGGAGCGCACGCGTGGCGTCGTGACCGTCACTCCGCCCAGTCGAGCTGACCCTCGGGCGTCCCCACCGACCGCCCGTACGCGATCGCCTCGGCACGGCCGGCCGCGTCGCCGCGCCGATAACGGAAGACTTTGCCGGCGAAGACGACCACGCACTCGTCCCCGGCGGTGAAGTCGGCATACCAGCCGTTCTCGGGCTCCAGCGCGTCGGCGAACGCCCGGGCGAGTCCGTCGACGTCGTCGCCGTCGGTCTCCCACTCGACGAACGTCCACGCCCGGGGCTGCCCGTCGGCCGCGCTCGCCGAGACATCGACCCGGCCGACCTTGCGCAGCCGCAGCCCACGCGGCTGGAACTCCGCTCCGACCCGGAGGCTCTCGCCGATGACATATCCCGTGATCACGCGCTGTCTCCCGCCAACTCGCCGACGACCCACGGGCGGTGAGACTACCTGCCGTACGACGGCCCGGCACGGCATGGCGTGGCCGCGGACGTCACCCTCCCCCGAAGGTGACGTCCGCGACCGCTTCCCCCGGCGCCGGACAGTGGTCGAGCATCGTCCGTGTGCGGCCTGCTCGTGCTGTCACCAGCACATGACGGCTGTTTCCCCCGAACCCCAGCCGGAGTACAGGCGCACACGGACGAAGTAGCGGCGGCCCTTGACGAGATGGGCCTTGATCGTGGCGTTGCGCGGTGTTCCCCCGTCGTCCTGGCCGGTGAGGTAGCGGGGCTCGCCGTCTCGTTCCTCGAAGACCACGACGACCGTGTCGCTGTCGCCGAACGTGCCCACGGTGTACTCGCGGGTCTCCGGCGGCTCGACGACGAAGTCGGCCTGTTCGCCCGGGCCGAGGCCGAGCGGTGCCGACCGGAAGGGCACCAGCGCCGGCGGCCGCGGCGGAACGGCCGGCGGGTACCAGCGCAGGACGAACTCCTTGTCGGCGGCCGAGAGCGTGCCCGGCGGGTGCAGACCCGCGCGGTACTGTTCCGGCTCCAGGATCAGCCCCGACGAGAAGGGGTACTGCATGATCGAGTGCGGATCCCAGACGGAACCGTTGACCTCGTCGCGGTCGAGCTTGCGCAGGATGTTGAAGAACGTCCGGTCCCGGTTCCAGAAGTTCGGCGGGCCCGCCAGATCGGCGTAGACGGCCTCGTCGTCCCAGTGGATGCCGGCGAACGGGCTCTGATGCTCGTGCAGCATGCCGAGCGCGTGCCCGATCTCGTGCAGTGCCGTCCCACGCTCACCGGGCGCGGTCAGGTCCCAGCCGAAGTTCATGGTGCGCTCGTGCAGGCCGACCCGCAGCGCGTCCTTGCCCACGGTCGACCAGGAGCCGTCGCCGAGCTGGAACCCGATACGCAGTTCGGCCTCCGAACGGTCGCCGACCTCGGCGAACGACACCCCGATGCCGAGGTCCTGCCACTCCTGGAAGCACTCGCGTACGACGTCCTGCTGTTCCTTGGCCCCGGCCCACGACACCCGCCGGGTCGCCCCGGTGCCGGGGACGGCGATGACCGAGCCGTCGGTGTCGTCGTCGAAGAAGTAGTAGTGCAGCACGGTGCTGTTGACCCACATACGGCTTCCGCCGATGAGCGCACTGAGCCGCTCGGCGGCCAGCCCGGCCGCGAAAGCGGGGGCGGGCTGCTGCGCGAGGGAGCAGTAGCGTGCGGTCATGACGATGAGCATGCCGTCGACCGTCCAGGCAGCGCCTGAGTCGGGGCCTACTCAAGTCACCCTGTATCAGGCTTGAGTACGGCGGCTCTAGCTTTCGTGACGACTTTGGAACGGGGCGCGAAGACCCTGGAGCTGCCCTGGCCCTTCACCGGCCGGGACGACGAACTGGAACTGGTCCGCCGGTCCGTGACCTCCGCACGCCACGGCATCGTGGTGACGGGCCCGGCCGGCAGCGGCAAGACCCGCCTCGTGACGGAGGCCGTCCGCGGGTCCGACTGCGCCAAGGTGGCCGGGACGCCCGAGACCCGCCGGATCCCCTTCGCCGCGTTCGCCCACCTCCTTCCCGAGAACGTCTCGCTGCACCGCGCGGTCCAGCTGCTGTCCGGCACCCGGCTGTTGCTGGTCGACGACGCCGACCTGCTCGACGACGCCTCGGCCGGCCTGGTCCACCAGCTCGCCGTGCACGGACGCACCCGCCTGCTGGTCGTGGCCACGGACGGCGCCCCCGTGCCCGGCGCCATCTCCCGGCTGTGGACCGGGGAGCTGCTGCCGCGCCTCTCCCTGGAGCCGCTGCCCCGGGAGGAGACGGCCCAGCTGCTGACGGCGGGTGCCGGTGGCGGCCTGGAGCCGCTCACCGTCGACCGGCTGTACCGCCTGTGCCAGGGGGACCTGCGGCTGTTGCGCGATCTGGTGGGCGCGGTGCGCGAGGGCGGGCTGCTCACCCGGGTTCCGGAGACGGACGAGTGGGCGTGGCGCGGCCCGGTGCCGATGACCGCGACCGTACGCGAGCGGAGCGCGCCCGTCCTCGACCGCGGCTGCCCAAAGGAGCGCGAGACCCTCGAACGGCTGGCCTTCGGCGAACCCCTGCCGCCGCACCTGGACGACCTCGACCTGCGGAGCCTCGAACGCCTGGAGGCCGACGGCCTGGTCCACGTCGACGACCACGGCACCGTCCGCCTCGCCCACCCGCTGCACGGCCCGGTGCTGCGGGCCGCCGCCGGACGGCTGCGGGCCAAACGACTGGCCCGCACACCGGACAGCTGCACAGCCGCCCTGGAGGCGGAGGCGGCCGCGCTCACACGAGGGATCGACAGTGCCGACGTACGGACGATTCCCGCGCCCGTGGGGGAGTGGCTGGTGGCGGAGGGCGCACCGGTGCCGGCCGGCTACGCGGCCGTACGAGCGCGGTTCTCGCGGCTGCGGGGGGAGCTGCGGGAGGCGGCCGCCTGGGCGAGGGAGGGGCTGCGGAGCGCGCCCGGCGACCGGTCCTGCCGCGCCGAACTCGCCCAGGCGGCCGCCCAGTCGGGCGAACTCTCCCAGGAGGGCCTAGGGGATGCGACGGCGGCCTGGCAGGCGGCCGCCCGCGGTGACCTCGACGGAGCCGTGGAGACGATCGATCCCTACGATGCCGTCCGCCTCGGCGCACCCGAGCAGGCCCTCGGCCGTCTGACCGGCGTCTTCGCCGCCCACGCCGACGCCCTCGCCCGCGGCGACGGACCCGACCTGGACCGGGCGGCCGTACGGCTGGAGCAGCGCGGCTTCCTGCTCTTCGCGGCCGAGGCGCACGCCCAGGCCGTACGGGCGCACCGCGACCCGCGCGCCGCCCGCACCTCGCGCACCCGCGCCGTCGCGCTCGCCCGGCGCTGCCAGGGCGCCCGCACTCCGGCGCTGTCCGGGCTGGTCCTGGGCGAACTGACCGCCCGGCAGCGGCAGATCGTCACCCTCGCGGCGGCCGGCCTCAGCAACCGGCAGATCGCGGAGAAGCTCACCCTGTCGGTCCGTACCGTCGGCAACCACCTCTACAGCGCCTACGTCCGGCTCGGCGCGAGTGACCGCGGCGCCCTGCCGTGGCTGGTGGCACTGCCGCAAGCGCAGTCGGCCTGAACTGCGCCCATGAGACCGGCGGTCTGACCCCCGTGATCGGGGGAGGGGTCAGGCCGCCTCTTGGGGCCTGTCCGGCGGATCATGCCGCAGACGCGGGGTCTGGCACGCCCATCTGCGGCGTTGTCGTCGGTTGCCGACTCCCCCACGCTCGAACAACCTCGCGCGGGGGGACCCCCATCGCGTCGACGCCCTCCTCCGCCTTGCAGCTGGACGCACCAGACCCCGCTCACCTGCGCTGATTTGGCGCCGCCGATTTCCTGCGACCTGATCCGCCGGACAGGCCCTCATGCCCGCACGTGCGGGTCAGGCCGCCCCGAACGCCGAGAACGCCCACCCCGTCGCCTGGTGCGTCGCGTCGCCCGGCAGCGCGGCCCGCGCGTCGCGCAGCGCCTCCGCCAGCGACAGACCGGCGCTCAGCCCCTTGTGCAGCGCGAGCATCAGCGGCACCACCGCCGCGTCGTTGACGGGCGCGCTGCACGCCACCACGCCGGCCGTACCCAGCGGCAGCAGCGCGGTGACCAGGCCGAGCAGCTCGTCGGCGCCGACGGACGCGAACCGGGCGGTGTCGCAGCAGGACAGGATGATCCGGTACGGGCTGCGGTCCAGGCGTTCGAAGTCGTGGACGATGAGCGGGCCGTCCGCCATCCGCAGGGACGAGAACAGGGGGCTGTCCGCGCGGAACGTGCCGTGCGCGGCGATGTGGGCCAGCGCCGAGCCGTCGAGCTCCTCCAACACCCGTGGCACACGCGCCTCTTCGTACTCCAGCACGGTCGATCCGCCGTACCGGTCGGCCAGTTCGGGCACCTCCGCGCCGCCGGTCGCCAGCCCCGGGCCGCGCACCAGCACCTGCCGTCCGCCGGGCGGCGGCGCCGTCTCCCGGGCCCGCAACCAGCTGCTCGCCGACGGCGACACGCTGAACACCCGGTCCCGCAGCGAGGGCAGCAGCGCCCACGGCACCCGGTGCAGCCGCCCAGGCGGCACCACCACGACCGGACCGGGGCCCAGCTGCGCCGCCGCCCGCCCGAGCAGCAGCTCCTCCAGCCGGCGGCCCGCCGCCGCCACCACCGGAAGCCGTGCCTCCGCCCCCGGATGGGCCAGCCGCCGCAGCCCGGCCTGCACATGCTCGGCCTCGGTCTCCGCCTCGGCGAGCAGCCCCGCCTCGAACCGCCGCACCCGCCCCTGCCCGCACAGCAGCACATGGACGCGCCCGTCGAGCACGGCCAGCTCCACCAGCCGTACGTCGTCACCGAGCCGTTCCAGCAACCGGGCGGGGGCGAACCGGTCTCCGTCGCCGGGCGCGTCGCCGCGCATGTGCAGGGTCCGGGAGCGGATCTCCCGCTCGAGCCGCCGCTGTTCGCGCTCCAGGGCCGGAACCGAGCGGCCGTCCCTGCGGGCCTCCTCCGCGCGGGCCGCGATCTCGCGGAACGCGGTGAGGTCGCCGAGCAGCGCCGGGTCGGCGGGCGGCCGGGTCGGCGGCGCGGACAGGACGGTCGCCCGCCAGCGCTCGCTCCACCTCAGCAGCCGCCGAGGCCCGCCCGAGTCGAGACTGGCCCGCTGGGCCAGCGCGGCGAGCTCCGCGCCCTGCGCGGTGGCCCGGGCCCGCAACTCCGAGGCGCCGAGCGTCATCCGGTGGTCGTCGAGCACGTCCAGGCCGCGCCGGCAGGCCTCCAGGACACCGCGGCCGGAGCCGGCCGCCCGGGCCCGCAGCGCCTGGGCCGCCCAGCCGGTCATCCGGGCCAGCGGCGGCCCGCTGTGCCTGCTGCGGGCGGCGACGGCCAGGTGCCGTTCCGCGTCCGCCGTCCAGCCCAGGTCGAGCGCCATCCGACCGGCGAGCAGCGAGGCCTCCGGCGCGGCCGGCGCGCCGAAGGCGGCCAGCCGGTCGGCGACCGCGGCGGCGTCCGCGACCAGTCGCCCGGAGCCGCGCCCGGCGGCGACCCGGGCCTCGATCAGCACCAGCCGGGCGTGCGTCTCCCACCAGGTGCGCCGCTGCCCGGCGAACAGCCGTACGGCCATGTCCGCGCGCGCGATCGCCGTGTGCGGATCGCCCACCAGCCGGGCCGCCCGCGCGGCGGCCAGCAGCAGTTCCGCCTTGCGGGTGGACTGCCCGCCGATGCCGTCGAGGACGGCGATCGCCGCGTCCGCCTCGGCCAGCGCCTCCGGGGCGAGCCCGGCGGCCATCAGGACCTCGCAGCGCCGGATGTTCAGCATGAACGTCGGCGTGCCCAGCTTGGCGTACCGCTCCTCGGCCTCGTCAAGGAGCCGCAGCGCCGCCGGGATGTCCCCGGACCGGAACGCGGCAAGGCCCCGGCTCTCCACCGCGTCGGCCTTGTCGTGCTCCTGGCCCGTGGTGTCCCACAGCGCCTCGGCCGCGGTGAAGTCGGCGTCCGCGCGGTCCACCGCGCCGAGCGCGAGATGCACGGTGGCGCGCAGGGTCAGCGCGCGCGCCGTCCAGATGACGTCGTCCGCCTGCCGCAGCACGGGGACCGACCGGCGCACGTCCTCCAGCGCCTCCCGGTGACGGCCCAGCACCCACGAGGCGTAGGCCCGCCGGAACAGCACCCGCGCGCGCGTGTGGCCGCTGCTCACCGCGACACCCCGCTCCAGCGCCTCCAGGCCCTGCCGGGTGCGTCCCGCGTGCACCAGCGCCACACCGAGCGCGGCCAGGACGTCCGCCTCCCGGTCCGCCGACTCCGCGCGCGCGGCCAGATCGCGGGCGCGGCGCAGATGGTGCAGCGCGAGCCGGAGGTCGCCCCAGTCCCGCTGCCAGATCCCGATCACCTGGTGGGCGACGGAGGCATCCAGCAGTGTGGGATCGGCGTCGAGCACCCCTTCCGCCTTCGCCAGCGCCTCGTTCGGTGCGGCGAACACCATCGGCAGCAATTCGAGAACCGAGTCGCTTCCCGCTGTCACCTCATGGATGGTAGTGGCCCCGGATGCACCCGAAACAGGTTTGGCGCTGTATCAATCGCCGGTCACGCCGCTCTGACTGACGACCATCGCCTCAACGGGAGGACACGCCATGGCACCTCAGCGATTCCACGAGCAGTTCGACCAGATCCAGCGTTCGATGCCCGACGTCCCCCTGGCCATGGGACCCGACGACGCGGCGGAGTTCCTCTACGAGAAGGGCGTGGTCCTCGCCCGCGACGGCGAGGAGGCACGGCTCGTCGAGGACACCATCCGCTCCCACTTCACAGAGGCGCCGGATCTGACGCCCGACCACGTGCGCCGGGCGAGCCCTCAGACCAACCGCTCGGGCATCACCCGTATCCAGGTCGGAGACCCCGGCCAGGCCGACCCGGCTGTCGTGCACGCCCTGCGGGCCCTGCGCGAGCCCGAGGCACGGGCCGGACGCCGCCTGGTCAGCCGCAATCACGTGGTGTCGATCGCGGTCAACTCCTGCCCCGGCGACGAGCCCGTGCCCGCCCCGCTCACCCAGGGCACCAACCCGGCCCCGGCCGAGGCCGGCTACGACCGGGACACCGCCGTCGGTGTCCTCGTCATCGACAACGGCCTCACGCACGACTACGCGTCCGCCGCGCTGCTCGCCCACGTCCAGGGCGACCTCCACGGCACCGAGACCGACAGCCAGGGCAACCTCCAGCAGTACATCGGCCACGGCACGTTCATCGCCGGGCTCGTCGCCGCCGTCGCGCCCAACACGAACGTCACGGTCCGCAATACCCTGACCGACGCGGGCGCCATCCTGGAGTCCGAGTTCGGGGAGAAGCTCTTCGAGGCCGTCGACCACAACGGCTGGCCCGACGTCATCAGCCTCTCCGCCGGCACCTCCAACGGCCGCACCGACGGCCTGCTCGGCGTGGACGCCTTCATGCGGGAACTGCGCACCCAGCGCACCCTGTTGGTCGCCGCGGCCGGCAACAACGCCAGCGCCACCCCCTTCTGGCCCGCCGCCTACGCCTCGCTGCCCGACTACGAGAACGTCGTGCTGTCGGTCGGCGCGCTGCGCGGCGACGGCGAGCACGGCGCCTGCTTCAGCAACCACGGCCCCTGGGTGAACGCCTACGCCCCCGGCGAGCGCCTCACCAGCGCCCTCACCGGCTTCGACGCGCCGGTGCCGTACGTGTACCAGCACTCCACGTACGACGCCTGCCGCTACGGCTTCACCTACCAATGCACCTGCCAGTCGCCCCGGCACACCGGCGTGCTGAGCGAGGCGAACGCCGCCACCAAGCCCGACCAGGTGATGTTCGAGGGGTTCGCGCACTGGAGCGGCACCTCCTTCGCCACCCCCGTGGTCGCCGGGATGATCGCCGCCCACATGGCCGCGCACAAGGAGACCGACCCCCGCGCCGCCCGGCAGCAGCTGCTCGCCGCGAACACCGAACTCGCGGAGGTGCGCGGGGCGCACGTACCGGCGCTGCGCCCGCCCACCTGGCGCCCGGCCCCGGTCGGGCAGCGCTCCGTCGGCGCATGAGGGCCGGAACCGTCCCCTCCACGGCGTACGATGACTGGTCGTACACGAGGGGTGGGGCCGTGGACCGTACAGATGTCGGCGCGCTCGTCCAGTCCGCCGTCGACGGTGACGCCGCGGCCTGGAAAGCGCTGGTGGAAGGGCTGAGTCCGCTGGTGTGGTCGGTCGTGCGCGCGCACCGGCTCTCCGACGCCGACGCGCACGAGGTGTACCAGACGGTGTGGTTCCGCTTCGCCCAGCACCTGGGGCGGATCCGCGAACCGGAGAAGGCCGGATCGTGGCTGGCGAGCACCGCACGGCACGAGTGCCTGAAGGTGCTCAAGAGCCTGAGGCGGACGACGCCGACGGACGATCCGCAGGTCCTGGACCGGGTCAGCGAGGACCGTACGCCCGAGCAGTCGTTCCTCGACTCGGAGGATGCGGCCGCCGAGACCGAGCGGATCCGCCGCGTGTGGCAGGAGTTCGAGGAACTCGGCGACCGGTGCAGGCAGTTGCTGCGTGTGCTGATGGCCTCGCCGCCGCCCAGCTACCAGGAGGTGTCCGCCGCGCTGGGCATCGCGGTGGGCAGCATCGGACCGCTGCGCCAGCGCTGTCTGCGCCGCCTCAGGGCCCGACTCGACGCACGGGGAGCGCTGTGAACGACATGAGCGGCATGAGCGACATGTTCGACCTGAACGACGATCCCGTCGCCGAAGAAGGCATCGGCGACGAGGAGTTCGACGACGGACCCGGCGCGGAACACGACGACGGTCTCCTGGGGGAGCTGACCCAGGCGGCCTGCATCCTCGACCCGGTGCCGCCGGCACTGCGCCAGATCGCCGTGGACGCCTACGCCCTGCACGACCTCGACGCCCGGCTCGCCGAGCTGACCTTCGACTCGCTGGTCGACGCGACCCCGGTGAGAGGAGCGACGGAACCGCCCCGGATGCTGACGTTCCACTCCGGGGACGTGACCGTCGACGTCGAGGTGACCGCACAGGGCCTGATGGGACAGCTGCTGCCCCCGCAGCCGGCCCGCATCGAGGTGCTCGGCGGCCCGCAGACGAGCCTGCCGCTCGTGGCCGACGACATGGGCCGCTTCACCTCCGAGGAAGCCCCCACGGGGCCCTTCGCCCTGCGCCTGCGGGCGGGCGACGAGGTCGTGGTCACGGAGTGGCTGCGGGCCTGAGCCGGGCCGACGGGGACCGCGAACCGCAGCCCGGGGCGGTCCCCGCCAGGACCAGAGCGGTCAGCGGCTCACGGCGTCGACGAGGGTGGCGAGCGCCGCCGCGAGCTGCCCGAGGCCCGGCCCGGCGGGACCGCCCGGCTCGCTCATGTACAGGTCCCGGCGGATCTCCACCATCAGGGCGGATACGCGGGGCTCCTTGCCGTAGAAGTCGAGCGGTACGTAGGCCCCGCTGAACGGGCTGTCGAGCCCGATGTCCCCGCACCCGGCGAACGCCGCCCGCGCCGCGGCGAGCAGCTCCGGCGGGGTGTGGAAGGAGTCGGTGCCCAGACAGACGGGCGGCCGCGGCCCCTCGCCGTGCAGTTCGTAGGGCAGCGCGGCGGTGGGGTAGGAATGCACGTCGACGACCACGGCCCGCCCCGCGACGGCGAGCCGTTCGGCCACGGCGTCCGTCATGGCCTGCGCGTACGGCCGGAAGTACCTCTCGATCAGCGGCTCGGGATCGGCGTCAGCGGGCCGCAGAACCGCGCGGTGAGTGGTCCGCGTGTACACGGCGCCCATCCCCACCGCGAGCATCTCCTCCCGCTCGTCCGGAAACCGCTCCGGATCGACGACCAGCCGGGACAGCCGGTTGACGAACCGCCAGGGGGCGGCCGCCGACAGCCCGGCGGCTTCGGCGGCGAGCTCGGCGGTGTGCGCGTCGGTGATGTGGTCCAGCTCCCGCTCCAGCCCTTCGTCGTCCAGCACGATGCCGGCGCGCACCGACGTCGGTATCTCCCGCGCGGAGTGCGGTACATGGAGGATCACGGGGGAGCGATCGGTACCGGGGAGGAATGCGAAGGACGGTGCGGCTGGGGTCATGAGGCTGCTCCCGGGGCTTGGTCATGGAAAACCGCTCCGCCCCGGCCGGGCACATGCCGACCGGGGCGGAGTCACGAAAATCAGGTACGGCCGCGAGGCCTACCGCGTCACAGGGACGCCAGCACCTCGTTCCACGTGGCCGACGGGCGCATGATCTTGGCGGCCTTGGCCGGGTCGGGCTGGTAGTAGCCGCCGATGTCGGCCGGCTTGCCCTGGACGGCGTTCAGCTCGTCGACGATCTTCTGCTCGTTCGCGGAGAGCGTCTCGGCGAGCGGGGCGAAGGCCTTCGCCAGGTCCGCGTCGTCGGTCTGCTGGGCCAGCTCCTGCGCCCAGTACAGGGACAGGAAGAAGTGGCTGCCGCGGTTGTCGATGCCGCCGACGCGACGGGTCGGCGACTTGTCCTCGTTGAGGAAGGTCGCCGTGGCGCGGTCGAGGGTGTCGGCGAGGACCTTCGCGCGGGAGTTGCCGGTGAAGTCGGCGTACTGCTCCAGGGACGGCACCAGCGCGAAGAACTCGCCGAGGGAGTCCCAGCGCAGGTAGTTCTCCTTGACCAGCTGCTGCACGTGCTTCGGCGCCGAACCGCCGGCGCCGGTCTCGAACAGGCCGCCGCCCGCCATCAGCGGGACGACCGACAGCATCTTGGCGCTGGTGCCCAGCTCCAGGATCGGGAACAGGTCGGTCAGGTAGTCGCGGAGGACGTTGCCGGTCACCGAGATCGTGTTCTCGCCGCGGCGGATGCGCTCCACCGACAGCTTCGTGGCCTCGACCGGGTTCAGGATCCGGATGTCCAGGCCCTCGGTGTCGTGCTCCGGCAGGTACGCCTTGACCTTGGCGATCAGGTTGGCGTCGTGCGCACGGGTCTCGTCCAGCCAGAAGACGGCCGGGTTGCCGGTGGCACGGGCCCGGGTGACGGCCAGCTTCACCCAGTCCTTGATCGGGGCGTCCTTGGTCTGGCAGGCGCGGAAGATGTCACCGGCGGAGACGGTCTGCTCGATGACGACGTCGCCGTTCCGGTCGACCAGGCGGACCGTGCCCGTGGTCGGGATCTCGAACGTCTTGTCGTGGCTGCCGTACTCCTCGGCCTTCTGCGCCATGAGGCCGACGTTCGGGACCGAGCCCATCGTCGACGGGTCGTAGGCGCCGTGGGCGCGGCAGTCGTCGATCACGGCCTGGTAGACGCCGGAGTACGAGGAGTCCGGCAGGACCGCCAGCGTGTCGGCCTCCTGGCCGTCCGGGCCCCACATGTGGCCGGAGGTGCGGATCATGGCCGGCATCGAGGCGTCCACGATCACGTCGGACGGCACGTGCAGGTTGGTGATGCCCTTGTCGGAGTCGACCATCGCCAGTTCCGGGCCCTCGGCGAGCTCGGCGTCGAAGGAGGCCTTGATCTCGGCGCCCTCCGGCAGGGACTCCAGGCCCTTGTAGATGCCGCCCAGACCATCGTTCGGGGTCAGGCCGGCCGCGGCGAGCGTCTCGCCGTACTTGGCGAACGTCTTCGGGAAGAAGGCGCGCACCACGTGACCGAAGATGATCGGGTCGGAGACCTTCATCATCGTGGCCTTGAGGTGCACGGAGAACAGCACGCCGTCGGCCTTGGCCTTGGCGATCTGCGCGGTGAGGAACTCCCGCAGCGGTGCGACGTGCATGACGGAGGCGTCGACGACCTCGTCCTTGAGAACGGGGACCGACTCGCGCAGCACGGTGGTCGTGCCGTCGTCGCCCACGAGCTCGATGCGCAGGGCACCGTCCTCGGCGATGACCGCGGACTTCTCGGTGGAGCGGAAGTCGTCGACGCCCATGGTCGCCACGTTGGTCTTGGACTCCGGAGTCCAGGCGCCCATGCGGTGCGGGTGGGTCTTGGCGTAGTTCTTGACCGAGGCGGGGGCGCGGCGGTCGGAGTTGCCCTCACGCAGGACCGGGTTGACCGCGGAGCCCTTGACCTTGTCGTAGCGGGCCTGGATGTCCCGCTCCTCGTCGGTCTTCGGGTCGTCCGGGTAGTTCGGCAGCGCGTAGCCCTGGCTCTGCAGCTCGGCGATCGCGGCCTTGAGCTGCGGGATCGACGCCGAGACGTTCGGCAGCTTGATGATGTTGGCCTCGGGCGTCTTGGCCAGCGCGCCGAGCTCCGCGAGGGCGTCCGGGACGCGCTGTCCCTCCTCCAGGTACTCGGGGAACAGCGCGATGATGCGCCCGGCCAGGGAGATGTCACGCGTCTCCACGGCGACACCCGCCTGCGAGGCGTACGCCTGGACCACCGGCAGGAAGGAATACGTCGCCAGGGCCGGGGCCTCGTCAGTGTGCGTATAGATGATGGTCGAGTCAGTCACCGGGTGCTCCGCTCCACGTCTGCAACATTGCTCGACATCAAGATATCTCCTGATCGACCTCGACTCGACAGGGGTCCGTGGATGCGTCAGTCGAGACGGGCCGAAGGCACCCCGTCCATGTCCATGTCCTCGACGCCCCGCTGCTGCGGAATCACCACCGAGCCCTGCTGCAACGCCACCGTCCGCGCCGGCGCCGGAATCCGGATGCCCTCCGCGCGGTAGCGCCTGTGCAGGCGCTTGATGAACTCGTGCTTGATCCGGTACTGGTCGCTGAACTCGCCCACGCCCAGGATCACCGTGAAGCCGATCCGCGAGTCGCCGAAGGTGTGGAAGCGGACCAGCGGCTCGTGCTCCGGGACCGCGCCGGTGATCTCGGTCATCACCTCGGCGACGACCTCGCAGGTGACCCGCTCGACCTGGTCCAGATCGCTGTCGTAGGCGACCCCCACCTGCACCAGGATCGTCAGCTGCTGCTCGGGACGCATGAAGTTGGTCATGTTCGTCTTCGCGAGCTCACCGTTGGGGATGACGACCAGGTTGTTGGAGAGCGAGCGGACCGTCGTCTGACGCCAGTTGATGTCCTCGACGTAGCCCTCCTCCCCGCTGCTCAGCCGGATGTAGTCGCCGGGCTGGACGGTCTTGGAGGCGAGGATGTGGATGCCCGCGAACAGGTTGGCGAGCGTGTCCTGGAGAGCGAGAGCGACCGCCAGGCCGCCGACGCCCAGGGCGGTGAGCATGGGCGCTATGGAGATGCCCAGCGTCTGGAGCACGACCAGGAAGCCGATCGCCAGGACCAGCACCCGGGTGATGTTGACGAAGATCGTGGCCGACCCGGCGACCCCGGAGCGGGACTGGGTGACCGTCCGCACCAGGCCCGCGACGACCCGGGCCGCCGCCACCGTCGCGACGAAGATCAGCAGCACGGTCAGGACCTGGTTCACGTTGTGCTGGACCGTCGCGGTCAGCGGCAGCGCCGCCGCCGCGGCGGCCGCACCGCCCGCGATCGCCGCCGCCGGCACCATCGTCCGCAGAGCGGCCACGATGACGTCGTCGCCGCTCCAGCGGGTGCGGTCGGCGTGCTTGCCCAGCCAGCGCAGCAGCATGCGCAGCAGGAACGCCGCCAGCAGGCCCGCGACCACGGCGATTCCGGCGATGACCAGGTCGTCCATGGTGAGATCTCGCTTCACCGGTCACCTCCGGGAAGCACGACCGCGGCGAAGTCACTCGCCGACTGCCCGATGTGAAGTTGCGTCACGTTGTCACCTGTTCGATTCCGAGATGGGAGGTCGCGCGGGCCAGGAAGCCCCCCCCTTGGCCGACGCGACCGCTCATCCTGCCGCATCCGGTACAGCAGTTCGTACCGGCACCCGTGCCGGATCGCGGTGTTTCAGACGATGCCCTCGGCCAGTTCGGCCTGCTCCCGGTCGGAGTACGCGGCCGTCGTGGGCGTTCCGTACGAACGGCGGGCGACGAACCACCACACCGTGGCCAGGACCAGTACGACAGCGAGGGCGACGGACGCGTAGTTCATCGTGTCCACCGTCACAGGCGACGACTGGGGCAGGCAGAACAGGACCGTCACACACGCCACCCACACCACTGCTGTCCAGCCGATCGGCTTGCTCCACTTGCCCAGGTTCCACGGACCTGGCTGGAAACGGTCCCCCGCGCGCAGTCGCAACAGCACGGGGATGGCGTACGCGGGTGTGATGCCGATGACATTGATGGCGGTGACCGCCCCGTACGCCGTCGCCGAGTACAGGGACGGCAGGGCGAGCACGCAGGCGACCGCCACGGACAGCCAGACGGCGGCGACGGGGGTCTGGGTGCGGTCGCTGACCTTGCGCCACAGCGCGGAGCCCGGCAGGGCCTTGTCCCGGCTGAACGCGAACACCATCCGGCTGGCCGCGGCCACCTCGGCGTTGCCGCAGAACAGCTGGGCCACGATCACGACGAGCATCAGCGCGCTCGCGCCGTCGGTGCCCAGCCCGTCGAGCAGGATCTGCGCCGGTGGCACCCCCGTCTCGCTGGCCCGCGTGGCGTCGTAGTCCTGGATGGCGAAGGTGAGACCCGCGAGCAGCACGAAGCCCGCGATCCACGACACCCAGATGGAGCGGACGATGCCCCGTGCCGCCGACACCGAGGCGTTGGAGGTCTCCTCCGACAGGTGCGCCGAGGCGTCGTAGCCGGAGAACGTGTACTGCGCGAGCAGCAGGCCGATCGCGGCCACGTAGAGGGGGTTGTCCCAGCCGGTGTCGTTGACGAACTCGGTGAAGACGAAGGACGGGGACTGGTGGTGGTCGGGGACGATCGCCAGCGTCCCGACGATCAGCGCGACACCGGCCAGGTGCCACCACACGCTGATCGAGTTGAGCACGCTGACCAGCCGGACGCCGAACAGGTTCAGCACGGCGTGCAGCAGCAGGATCACACAGAAGATGATCATCGTCTTGCCGGGTGTCGGCTCGAAGCCCCACTGGAGGTTCATGAACGCGCCGGTGAACAGGGCGGCCCCGTAGTCGATGCCGGCGATCGCGCCGAGCAGACCGAGCAGGTTCAGCCAGCCCGTGTACCAGCCCCAGCGGCGGCCCCCTAACCGGTCGGCCATGTAGTACAGGGCGCCGGACGTCGGATACGCGCTGGTGACCTCCGCCAGCGCGAGTCCCACGCACAGCACGAACAGGCCGACGCCCGCCCAGCCCCACAGCATCACGGCGGGTCCGCCCGCGCCCATGCCGAAGCCGTACAGGGTCATGCAGCCGGACAGGATCGAGATCACCGAGAAGCTGATCGCGAAGTTGCCGAAGCCGCCCATACGGCGGGCCAGCACCGGCCGGTAACCGAGTTCGCGCAGGCGCTTCTCCTCGTCGTGCTGCGGCACTCCCGGGGATGTCACGGGATCGGGGCTGGGGGACATGCGGAAACCTCCGAAAAGGACGGGACGGACGGAACAGGGCAGGGTCAGGCGGCGGGACCGCCACGTGCCGCCGACCGGCTGCGCGCACGGGCCTGGCGGAAGATCCGTACGGCCCGGGAGCGGTCGCCCGGGTCGGCGCTGCGGTAGGCCCAGGGCAGGGGCGTGTAGTACGGGCCGATCGCCTCGAACACCCGGGCCGCCTCCTCGAACCGCAGCGCTCCCCACAGGGCGTGGGCCAGGTGGTTCAGGTCGAGCGGGGAGCGTTCGGCGGGGCGGGAGGGCTCGAACCAGGTGTCGTGCGCCCGTCGCGCCTCACGGGTGGCGTCCTCGGCCACCCAGTGCAGATCGAGGGCGGCGGAGTGTCCGTCGCCGCGCCGGTATCGCTCGACCCGCACGTAGAGCGGCAGGGTGTGCAGCGGTGAGCCCGGCGGGGCCGAGTCCGACACCCAGTACGCGTAGCCGACCGCCTCCGCCGGCCGCCCCGAGGGCGCCTGCGCGTACAGGAACTGCAGCATGCGGTGGTGGGCCTCGCGGTTGTACGGGTCGCGCTTCTCGGCCTCGGCCAGAAGCCCCCACGGGCCGGGCGACAGCATCGGCTCCGGCGGCGGCGCCCGGTGCTCGTCCCAGCGCTGCCCGTGGTCCAGCTGGGCGAGCGCCAGCAGGCACACCCAGGGCACCGGGTCCTCCGGCGCGGCGCGGGTGGCCGCGTCGCTCACGTCCCAGGCCTCGATCCACAGTTCGTGCGTACGGCGGTGCCCCTCGCGGCGTGCCCGCAGCGCGCGTTCCACGGCGACCCGGGCGCGCATCACCGCGGCCGGAACGCTGTGCGGCTCCTCGGCGAGCCAGGTCCGTACGACGTCGGTGCCGGCGGCCGCCGCGGCCAGTACCTGGGTGCGCTGCGTCCACTGCCACCAGGCCGTGGTCCGCTCCAGCAGGCTGCGCATCGACATCCAGCGACCGGCGCGCACCTCCTGGAGCGCCGCGCGCAGTTCGGCGTCGTGGCCGGCGGGGTCGTAGACGGGGCGTGCTCCTGCTCTGGCCATCAGCGGCCCGCCTCGGGGTGCGGGTCGTGCGGGACGGCGAGGTGGAGTAACAACAGCCCTCCTCCGGGCGGCGGTTGAGGAGATCGCGTGGGCTGGCGGTCACTATAGAGGCGCGGATTCCGCTTCACCTCCGATTCCTGGATCATTTCGAACTTCTTTGTGTTCGAGACGAGTTGACTGGTGATCGACCAGTGACCGAAATTGGCGTCGAGCCTGGTCGGGGCTGCTTGACGCGATCGGGCAGCGACGGCAGGCTGTCGGGCTGTGATCACCGAGGAAAGGGAATGATCACCGAGGGAGGGGACTGATCATCGAGGGAGTGGCGTGATGACAGGTCCGGTGCTCGCCGTCGACCAGGGCACCTCCGGCACCAAGGCCCTGGTGATCTGCCCCGAACGCGGTGTCATCGGCACCGGCTTCGCCGCCGTACGGCCCCGCCACCTGCCCGGCGGCCTGGTGGAGGTCGACCCCGCCGAGCTGTACGACTCGGTGGTCGAGGCCGGGACGCTCGCCCTGGCCGCGGCGCGGGAACCCGTCGTGGCGCTGGGTCTGGCCAACCAGGGCGAGACGGTGCTCGCCTGGGACCCGGCGACCGGCCGACCGCTCACCGACGCCCTCGTCTGGCAGGACCGCCGGGCCGAGAGCGTGTGCGCCGAACTGACCGAGCACACCGACGAGTTGCGGCACCTGACCGGTCTGCCGCTGGACCCGTACTTCGCCGCGCCCAAGATGGCCTGGATACGACGGCACGGCACCACCGACGGAGTCGTCACCACCAGCGACGCCTGGCTCGTGCACCGCCTCACCGGCGCCTACGTCACCGACGCCGCCACCGCCGGCCGCACCCAGCTCCTCGACCTGGACCGCGCCGAGTGGTCGCCGCGCGCTCTCGACCTGTACGGCCTGTCCGGTGAACGCCTCCCGGAGGTCGTCGACAACGCCGCCCCCGTCGGCACCACCACCGCCTTCGGGGCCGAGATCCCGCTCACCGGGCTCGTCGTCGACCAGCAGGCGGCCCTGCTCGCCCAGCGCATCACCGCACCCGGCGGCGCCAAGTGCACCTACGGCACCGGCGCGTTCCTCCTCGCGCACACCGGCGACACGCCGAGACGCGGTACCTCCGGGCTGGTCAGCTGCGTCGCCTGGCGGCTCGCCGGACGCACCGCCTACTGCCTCGACGGCCAGGTGTACACCGCCGCCTCAGCCGTCCGCTGGCTCACCGACCTCGGTGTCATCCAGGGCGCCGCCGACCTCGACACGGTGGGCGCCGCCGTGCCCGACAGCGGTGGCGTCACCTTCGTCCCGGCCCTCGCCGGGCTCGCCGCCCCCTGGTGGCGCGGCGACCTGCGCGGCTCGCTCACCGGGCTCGGCCTGGACACCACCGCCGGGCACCTGGTGCGCGCCCTGTGCGAGGGCCTGGCCGCCCAGGTGGTCGAACTCGCCGACGCGGCGGCCGCGGACCTCGGCTCGGCCCTGGACGTGCTGCGCGTCGACGGCGGCCTGACCCGCTCGGCCCTGCTCATGCAGACCCAGGCCGACCTGCTGCAGCGCCCCGTCGAGGTGTCCGCGCTGCCCGACGCGACCGCCCTCGGCGTGGGCACCTTGGCCCGGCTCGGCGCCGAACCCGGCCTGAGCGTGGCCCACGCACTCCCCGCCTGGAAGCCCGCCGCCGTGTACGAGCCGCGCATCCAGGCCGACGAGGCCGCCGAATGCCTGGGCGTCTTCCGGGCCGCCGTGACCGCGCTGCTCGACGGGACGCGCGGATGACGGACGACGCCCGGATGACGGACGACGCCCGGATGACGGACGACGCGGCGCCACTTGCTCGGACGGCGGTCACCCGTCGAGGGGCGCTGCCGTCCATGACGTACGACGTGGCGGTGGTCGGCGCCGGAGTCGTCGGCTGTGCGATCGCCCGGGCCCTGGCCCGCCACCCCCGGCTGCGCGTCGCCCTCGTCGAGGCGCAGGACGACGTCGGACAGGGCACGTCGAAGGCCAACACCGCGATCCTGCACACCGGCTTCGACGCGGTCCCCGGCTCCCTGGAGGCCCGGCTGGTCCGCGAGGGCGGGCGGCTGCTGGCCGCGTACGCCGCCGAGTCCGGCATCCCCGTCGAGGAGGTCGGCGCGCTCCTCGTCGCCTGGGACGAGGAGCAATTCGCCGCGCTGCCCCGCCTCGCGGAGAAGGCCGAGCGCAACGACCACCACGCCACAGGCCTGATCGGGCCCGCCGACCTGTACGAGCGCGAGCCCCACCTCGGCCCGGGCGCGCTCGCCGCCCTGCACGTACCGGGCGAGAGCGTCATCTGCCCCTGGACGACGACTCTGGCGTACGCCACCCAGGCCGTGCGCCACGGAGTCGACCTCCACCTCAACTCCCGCGTGGAGCGGGCGAGCCGGCAGGACGACACACACGTCCTCACCACCGGCCGGGGCACCCTGCGCGCCCGCTGGCTGGTGAACGCGGCCGGCCTGTACGCCGACACGCTCGACCGGCACCTCGGCCACCACGACTTCTCCGTCACCCCGCGCCGGGGCCAGCTCCTCGTCTTCGACAAACTCGCCCGCGACCTCGTCCGCCACATCCTGCTGCCCGTCCCCACGGCCCTCGGCAAGGGCGTCCTGGTCGCCCCCACCGTCCACGGCAACGTCCTGCTCGGCCCGACCGCCGAGGACCTGGACGACAAACGGGCCACCGGCTCCACCGCCGACGGCCTGGCCCTGCTGCGCGAGAAGGGCCGCCGCATCCTCCCCGGTCTGCTCGACGAGGAGGTCACCGCCGTCTACGCGGGCCTGCGTGCCGCCACCGAGCAGGACGACTACCGCATCTCGGCCCACCCCGAGCAGGCGTACGTCACCGTCGGCGGCATCCGCTCCACCGGCCTGACGGCGTCCCTGGCCATCGCCGAGCACGTGACGGGGCTGCTCACCGAAGCAGGGCTGGACGCGGGTTCGGCCCGGGACCTGGAGCCGGCCCGCATGCCCAACCTCGGCGAGGCCTTCCCGCGCCCGTACCAGCGGCCCGAACTCATCGCCGCCGACCCGGAGTACGGCACCCTCGTCTGTCACTGCGAGCGCGTGTCCCGCGGGGAGATCCGCGACGCCCTCACCAGCACGATCCCGCCGGCCGGCCTCGACGGCCTGCGCCGCCGGACCCGTGCCCGGGCGGGGCGCTGCCAGGGGTTCTACTGCGGGGCGGCGGTGCGGGCGCTGTTCGAGGGGGTGGGGGAATGACGGCGGAGCGTGAGGTCGGCGGGTCTGTTCGTGGCGCGGCGGTGCCTGGCGGGGGCGTGAGGGCGGTCGGCGTGTGTGGTGCGGCCGTGTCGGACCCGGTCGAGAGGCGCCGGGCATGAGCGCGACACGCGAGGTCGACGTCCTCGTGGTCGGCGCGGGCCCCGCAGGGCTCGCGGCCGCCGCGCGCCTGGCCGCCGCCGGCGTGGGCCGGGTCGAGGTGCTGGACCGGGAACAGGAGGCCGGGGGAGTACCACGGCACTGCGCGCACGGCGGCTACGGCACCTTGCTCCACCCGCTGACCGGCCCCGCGTACGCCCGCTTGCTCATCACCGCCGCCGAGCGCGCCGGAGCGGTCGTACGCACCGGGGTGACCGCCCTCGACTGGGCCGGCCCTCTCGCGCTGCACACGGTCGGCCCGCGCGGACCGGAGACGATCGGCGCACGGGCCGTCGTCCTGGCCACCGGAGCGCGCGAACGCCCCCGCGCCGCACGGCTGGTGCCCGGCACCCGCCCGGCGGGGGTGTACACCACGGGCGAACTGCAACAGGCCGTGCACCTGTACGGACAGCGCATCGGCTCCCGGGCGGTGGTGGTCGGCGCGGAGGACGTCTCCTACGCGGCCGCCGACACGGTCCGGACCGCCGGAGCCGCGGTCGTCGCCATGACCACCGACCTGCCCCGCGCCCGGACCGCACCCGCGCGCGCCCTCGACACCCGCCTCCGCCGGGGCATCCCGCTCCTCACCGGCACCACGGTCACCGAACTCGTCGGCCACGGACGGCTGTCGGGCGTGCGCGTACGGCATCACGACGGCCGGACGGCCACGCTGCCCTGCGACACCGTCGTATTCACCGGTGACTTCGTGCCCGACCACGAGCTCGCCCGGCGCGGCGGACTCACCCTCGACGCCGGCACCCGCGGACCTGCCGTCGACGGCTCGCTGCACACCTCGCGTCCCGGTGTGTTCGCGGTCGGCAGCGTGCTGCACGCCGTGGAGAGCGCGGCGACGGCGGCCCGCGAGGGCGCCCACGCGGCAGGCGCCGTCCTGGAGAGGCTCGCCGGAGCCGAGCGGCACGAGGGCGTCCCCCTGATCGCGGAGCCGCCCCTGTGCCGAATCGTCCCGAACCGCGTCACGCCGGGCGACCGCCTGCCGTACGTCCTGCGCACGGCCACCCCGCTGACCCGCCCGGTCCTACGGGTCACCCAGAACGGCCGCCTCCTGCACCGGGAGCGCCGGTGGACGCCCACGGCCCTGCCGAACCGCACCCTGACCCTGACGGCAGGCTGGACCGGGAGGGTGGATCCGAAGGGCGGACCGGTGCGGGTGACGATCAGCTGAGTACCGGTCGGCGGCCTGTCGGCGGCCTGTTGGCGGCTCAGATCACCTTCAGCCGTACCAGCGCACCGAGCGTCAACGCCCCCGGCACCAGCGGGACCCACACGGTGATGATCCGGTAGGCGAGGACCACGGCCGTGGCCACGGCCACCGGGCCGCCCGCCGCCACCAGCGCCACGACCAGCGCCGTCTCGACCGAACCGAGCCCGCCCGGGGTGGGCACGAGCGCGACGGCGACCGTCGCCGCCAGATAGGCGAGCGCCATGTGCGCCGGCGGCACGGACAGCCCCAGCGCCCGACCGACCAGGACCAACCCGGCGGCCTGCAACGCGGGGAAGGCGAGGGAACCGCCCCACAGGGCGAGCGCCCGGGACGGCCGGGTGTGCACCGAACGTGCCTCGCTCAGCGCGGTCCGCAGGAAGGAGAACACAGCCGTCCGCAGTCGGCGCACCAACGCGAGCGCCCCCGCGGCCACGACCAGCGCCACTCCGAGGCCCCACAGCAGAGGGCCGACCGCCCCGTCCGGGAGGAGCGTGCCGATCCGCAGCGCGTGCGGGAAGGCGACCAGCAGCACGGCCAGCAGGCCCAGCCGGCCGATCGACTCCGCCAGCAGGTACAGCGCGAGCGCGGCCGAGGATCGGGCGAGCGGAAGCCCGCACACCGTCATGAACCGCAGGTTGACCGCGCCCGCGCCCAGACCCGTCGGCAGCAGGTGGTTGGCCGCGCCCGCCGCGAACTGCGTGGCCAGCAGCCGCCGTTTGGGCAGCGGCTCGACGACGGCACCCTGCCGGGTGACGGCGGCGGCCACCCAGGTCAGACAGGTGGCGCCGACCGCGGCCAGCAGCCATGGCCATTGGGCGTGCGCGAGGTGCCGGAAGCCCTCGGCGAGCACGGACCGGTGCCGTACCGCGACCACGGCGACGAGCACGAGCGGAAGCAGACACAGAACCTGGCGTATCCGGTGGATCGGGACGCGACGGGGGACTCGTCGCTCGGGGAGTTGTACCGCTGTCACACCGGAAGAGGGTTCCCACCCCGTGCCAACTGCGGGTTGCGGAAGCGGGGCCAGGGGCTTACGTACGGTCATCGGGTCCTTTTCGGAGTCGACCTCAAGGTTGACCTGCCAGTTGACCTCAATCTTGCTTGAGGTTCTACGGTCTCTCTCATGAGTATGGAGACCACAGCCTGGACACAGCTGCACAGTGTCATGAACGCCGAGCAGGACCGCCGCCCCTTCGCCCGCGCCACACTGCGCCGCATCGGCACGTTCGCCCGCCCGCACCGCCGCCGCATGGCGTACTTCGTGGTGCTCGGCGTGTTGACCGCGATGCTCGCCGTCGCCACGCCCGTCCTCGCCGGAAATGTCGTGGACGCGATCGTGTCGGGCGACGACGAGGGCAGGGTCGTACGGCTGGCCCTGCTCATCGCCCTCATCGCGGTCGCGGAGGCGGCCCTCGGCATCCTCGGCAGACGGCTGTCGGCGACGCTGGGGGAGGAGCTCATCCTCGATCTGCGGACGGCGGTGTTCGATCATGTCCAGCGGATGCCGGTCGCGTTCTTCACACGCACTCGTACGGGAGCGCTCGTCTCCCGTCTCAACAACGACGTCATCGGCGCCCAGCGGGCCTTCAGCAACACCCTGTCCGGAGTGGTCAGCAACCTGGTCACGCTGCTGCTCACCCTCGCCGTCATGCTCACCCTCTCCTGGCAGATCACGCTGCTCGCACTGGTGCTGCTGCCGGTGTTCGTGATCCCGGCCCGGCGCATGGGCAGGCGGATGGCCCGCATGCAGCGGGAGGCGGCGACGCTGAACGCGGCGATGGGCACCCGGATGACCGAGCGTTTCTCCGCACCCGGCGCCACCCTGGTCAAGCTCTTCGGCCGCCCGGAGGAGGAGTCCGAGGAGTTCGCGGCCCGCGCCCGCCGCGTGCGGGACATCGGCGTACGCACCGCCGTGGCCCAGTCCGTCTTCATCACCGCGCTCACCCTCGTGTCGGCCCTCGCGCTGGCCCTGGTCTACGGCCTTGGCGGCTGGTTCGCCCTGCGCGGCACTCTGGACGCGGGCGCCGTCGTGGCCCTGGCGCTGCTCCTGACCCGCCTGTACGCCCCGCTGACCGCTCTCGCGGGCGCCCGCGTCGAGGTGATGAGCGCCCTCGTCAGCTTCGAGCGGGTCTTCGAAGTACTGGACCTCGAGCCGCTCATCGAGGAGAAACCGGACGCCCGCGAGGTCCCCGACGGCCCGGTCTCCGTCGAGTTCGACCACGTCCGCTTCGGCTACCCGTCCGCCGACAAGGTCTCCCTGGCCTCCCTTGAGGAGGTGGCGTCGCTCGACACGCGGGGCGGCGCCGAGGTCCTGCACGGCGTCTCCTTCCGTGCCGAACCCGGGCAGACGGTCGCGCTCGTCGGCTCCTCCGGCGCCGGCAAGTCGACGGTCGCGCAGCTGCTGCCGCGGCTGTACGACGTCGACGAGGGCGCCGTCCGCGTCGGCGGCGTCGACGTCCGCGACCTGAGCGCCGCCTCACTGCGCGGCACCCTCGGCATGGTCACCCAGGACGGCCACCTCTTCCACGACACCGTCCGCGCGAACCTCCTCCTGGCCCGCCCCGGCGCGAGCGAGGACGACCTGTGGGACGCCCTGCGCCGCTCCCGCCTGGACGATCTCGTACGCTCCCTGCCCGACGGCCTCGACACGGTGGTCGGCGAGCGCGGCTACCGGCTCTCCGGCGGGGAACGCCAGCGCATGACCATCGCCCGCCTGCTGCTGGCCCGCCAGCGCGTCGTCATCCTCGACGAGGCCACCGCCCACCTGGACAACACCTCGGAGGCCGCCGTCCAGGAGGCGCTCACCGAGGCACTTCAGGGCCGGACGGCGATCGTGATCGCGCACCGGCTGTCCACGGTGCGTGCGGCGGACCTGATCCTGGTCGTCGAGTCCGGCCGGATCGTGGAACGCGGCACGCACGAGGACCTGCTGGCCCTCGGCGGACGGTACGCGCAGCTGTACCGGACGCAGTTCGCGCAGCGGGCCGGGGAGACGACGGGGCAGGAGAAGGCGACGGGTGAGGCGACGGGTGAGACGGTTCCTCCGCCCGCCGACGGTCGCTCGATCGCGGCGTGATCCACCTGTGACGCCCGCAGACGCAACCGGTGATGTTGTAATGAGCGTCGGGCTGTAGTGCCACGCTGAGGCGATGCCGGGTGCACAACGGTCCATATCACTCAGCGCGGGACAGTTCGAGCCCTCGAACGAGGGAAACAGGGGGACGAAACGATCATGGAGAACTTGCGGCCCGGCGATCCCACGCAGGTCGGGGACTACCGATTGCTCCGACGGCTCGGGGCCGGGGGCATGGGGCAGGTGTTCCTCGGGCGGTCGCAGCGGGGGCGCACGGTCGCCGTGAAGCTGGTCCATCCGCAGTTGGCGTACGACGCGGAGTTCCGCCGCCGGTTCCGCGCGGAGGTGGCCGCGGCGCGGCGGGTGGGCGGGGAGTGGACGGCTCCGGTCCTGGACGCCGACACCGAGGCGGACACGCCCTGGGTCGCCACCGGGTACGTCGCCGGCCCCACACTCCACCAGGCGGTGACCGAGATCTGCGGGCCGCTGCCGGAGCGGTCGGTGTGGCACCTGGCCGCCGGTCTGGCGCGTGCGCTGCAGAGCATCCACGGCTGCGGGCTGGTGCACCGGGACCTGAAGCCGTCGAACGTCATGCTGACGATCAATGGTCCCCGGGTGATCGACTTCGGTGTCGCCCGCGCGGCGGACTCCAGCGTGCTGACCCGCACGGGTGCGATGGTCGGCTCTCCGGGGTACATGTCGCCCGAGCAGATCCTGGGCAGCGAGATCACCGGGCTGAGCGACGTGTTCAGCCTCGGCCTGGTGCTGGTGTTCGCCGCTACGGGCCGACAGGCATTCGGTGGCCCGGACAGCGGCGTCCACGCGATCATGCTGCGGGTGACCGAGGACGACCCGGACCTGGAGGGGATGCCCGAGCCGCTGGCCGAGTTCGTGGGGCGGTGCCTCGCCAAGCGGCCCGAGGACCGGATTCCGCTGGCCGAGATCGTGGCGACGGCAGAGGCGGTCACGGCGGACGCCACCTCGGACGCGTGGCTTCCGGGCGCCCTGGTAGCGGAGCTCGGCCGGCACGCCTCCAGTCTCCTCGACCTCGAGGGGCCGCCGCCGCCGACCCAGGTTGACAATCCGGCCGCGGGCAGGGGCGGGGACGACGTGCACGCCCTGCCGACCGTGCTGGGCGGGAATGTCCCGTCTCCGCCGCCGGGCACTCCGACGCCGGCACCGATGCCCCCGGTACCCACGCCGACGCCGACACCCATGCCGCAGATGCCGACACCACGGATAACGGTGACCACACCGCCGATGCCGCCCGTACCGGGCGGCTTCCAGCCGGGCGGCCGCCGCAAGAGCCGGGTCGGCGCCGTGCTGCTCACCGTGGCCGCCATCGCCGTACTCGCCATCGTCCTGGCCGTGGCACTTCCCGGCCTCAAAGGGAACGAGAACCAGGGGGCTTCCGGGGCGGCTTCGGCTACGAAGTCCCCGAAGGCGTCCCCTGCCGACTACAAGGGCAAGTGGACCGGTAACGTGCGCGAGTCGGACGGCGATCTCTACTCGATCAAGGCGAACTACACGGGCGGGAAGATCGGCGACCAGGTGGCCACCGTCGAGTACCCGTCGCTGGAGTGCAGTGGCCGATGGATCCTCACCATGGACACCGGACATTCGGTACAGGTCCGAGAGGAAATCACCAAGGAGAGCAGTCCGTGGAACTGCGTCGACGAGGTCGACGTCGTCCTGACCCCCTTGGACGACGGCAGTCTGCGCTACAAGGTGAAGAGCGCGGAGGACACCGGAACGCTGCAGCGCAGCAAGTGACCAACAGAGCGTAAGTGTCCAGGTTCTGGACAATGCGGGGATCAGTCCGGCAGAGGCAGTGGAGGAAGCTGCTGGTACTCGGACCGGCCCCGGTTGAGCACGGAGATCGTCGCGGCGGTGAACCATGGCACGGTCGGCCCGGCCAACCGCATCGGCTCCCACTGCTGGTAGTCGGTGAACAGCGCCCACTGGTCGATCACGGGGAGAAAGCTGATGATCTCGTGGTGCCGCAGCGTCACCCAACGGTTCTCGGCAGCGACGTGCAGCAGCATGCGACGGTCGGTGAGGATCGCGCGGCAGGGGGAGAAGTCGCGCCATTGCGCCTGAGCCATCGCCTGCGCCCGGTTGCGGGCGCTGTTGTTGACGACCGCGTCCCCGACCAGCCCGGCGGCGACGAACATCGGTGACCCGAAGTAGAAGCCCGAGCGCTGGTTGTAGGTCACGTTCGTGGCATAAAAGCGCGCGTAGTGCGCCGATACGTCACCGTATGCGATCTCACCCGCTTCGAGCAGCACGCCTGGAGTGGCGATCGGGGCCAACTGTCCTCCGCTGCTCAGGTGCCGGTGGAGAGAACACGCGGCCTCCCAGCCCTGCTGGTGAAGGGCCTGCAGATCGTCATTCTGATGTGGCACTACCTCTCGCCCCCACTGCGACACAGAACGGGTGGATCTCCGTTCGCCCCTCATAATGCCAGGTGAGGATGGATCGGGACCCGTGTTTGGCGCGGGGAGCGCAGCCCACGAATCCGACTATGAGTGGTTGGTATTGACCGGAGAGCGAGCCGTTGTAGGGTGAGCAAACAGCCCTTGACCTGCAAAAAGCAGGCAGGGAGCGAATTCAGGGAGTGCTGAATGCTGCGTACTCTGTTCAAGTCCAAGATCCACCGCGCCACCGTCACCCAGGCCGACCTGCACTACGTGGGATCGGTGACCATCGACGCCGACCTGCTCGACGCCGCCGACCTGCTGCCCGGCGAGCTCGTGCACATCGTGGACATCACCAACGGCGCCCGCCTGGAGACGTACGTCATCGAGGGCGAGCGGGGCTCGGGTGTCGTCGGGATCAACGGCGCCGCGGCCCACCTCGTCCACCCCGGCGATCTGGTGATCATCGTCAGTTACGCGCAGGTGACCGACGCCGAGGCACGGGCGCTGAAGCCGCGGGTCGTGCACGTCGACCACGGCAACCGCATCGTGGCCCTGGGCGCCGACCCGTCCGAGCCGGTGCCGGGCTCGGACCAGCAGCGCAGCCCGCAGTCGGTGCCGGCCTGACCCCTGAGCCCTGACACCTGACCACCGACCTCGTGCGTACGGATCAGGAGCGTGCCCATGAGTGACAGCGACATCGAGATCCGCGACGACCGGGCGGCGGGCCGCCTGGAGGCGATCGGCGGCGGCGAAGTCGTCGGCCGCATCGAGTACTTCGTCCTGGCATCACCCGAGGGCGCGCTCGTCCCCGTGCACACGATCGTCGAACCGGCCCACGAGGGGAAGGGCATCGCGGGCTCGCTGGCGCGCGAGCTGTACGCAACGGCCGAACGCGAGGGCATCGCCGTGGCGCCGCTGTGCCCGTACGTCGTCAAGTGGGCCGAGCGCCACCCCGCCGAGGCCCCGGCGGCCGACCCGGAGCTGCTGCGGGCGGCGAAGGACTGGCTCGCGGAGCATCCTGACCGGTTCTGACAGCCGTACGACTGCTGAGCCGGCCGTGTCCCTGATCGAGGAGGCGGGCGCCGTACCGCGGACGCGGCACGCCGACAAGCCCACCCGGGCCAGGCGGTTCACGCGGGGGAGTGAGTGCTGGGGCCGCCGTCGGGTACGCGTGGGAGTAGTCCAGAGCCTACGTCGACCGACTGGCCGGAGGACGTCATGACGAACCCCTACCCCGACCCTGTTCAGCCCGGACCCACGCCGGGACCCGGGCCGGGGCCCGCACCGGACCCGGATCCCCAGCGTCCGCAGCCGCACCCCGACCCGGTCCCGACCCCGGAACCCCCACCGGAGCCGACGCCGCCGCCACAGCCGACGCCGTCCCCGCCTCCGGGTCCGCGCCCGACCCCCGAGCCCTCCCCGTCCCCGATCCCACCGGGCCCCGAGCCCTCCCCGTCCCCGATCCCACCGGGCCCGGAGCCGGTCCCGAACCCGGAACCGGGACCTCCGCTGTCCTGAGGCGGGCAGCCGGGCCCGCCTGAGAGCCGGGCCGCTCGCCGGGTCCGTGCCGCTGCACCGCGACACAACGGCGGTGGACGACCAAGGTCGCCCACCGCCGCGTCAAGCTCCTGAGCCGGCGCCGTGTCCCCGCCTACGCGGAAACCTCCGACCGGTCCCCACCCCACAGCGTGTGGAACGAGCCGTCCCGGTCGGTCCGCCGATAGGTGTGTGCGCCGAAGAAGTCGCGCTGTCCCTGCGTCAGCGCGGCGGGCAGCCGCTCGGCGCGCAGGGCGTCGTAGTACGCGAGGGCCGCTGCGAAGCCCGGGGTCGGGACGCCCTGGCGGGTGGCCGCGATCAGGACCTCGCGCCAGTCGTCCTGCGCCGCCGCGATCTCCTGCGCGAACGTCTCGTCGGACAGCAGGCTCGGCAGATCCGGCCGGGTGTCGTACGCGGCGCGGATGCGGTCCAGGAAGGCCGCGCGGATGATGCAGCCGCCGCGCCAGATCGCGGAGACGGCGCCCAGGTCGATGTCCCAGCCGTACTCCTCGCTGCCCGCGGCGATCTCGTGGAAGCCCTGCGTGTACGACACGATCTTCGAGGCGTACAGCGCCTGCTCCACCCGGTCGGCGAAGGCACCGGCCTCGGTCTCGGTCAGCGGCAGGGCCTTCGGCCCGGCCAGCCCGCGCGAGGCCTCCCGCAGGGCCGCGTGCCCGGACAGGGAGCGGGCGAAGACCGCCTCCGCGATCCCGGACACCGGCACGCCCAGGTCGAGGGCGATCTGGACGGTCCAGCGGCCCGTGCCCTTCTGCTCCGCCTGGTCCACCACCACGTCCACGAACGGCTTGCCGGTCGCCGCGTCCACGTGCGACAGCACCTCTGCCGTGATCTCGATCAGGTACGAGTCGAGCCGGCCCGTGTTCCAGGTGCGGAAGATGTCCGCGATCTGGGCGGGCGTGTACCCGGCGACGTCCCGCAGCAGCTGGTACGCCTCACCGATCAGCTGCATGTCGGCGTACTCGATGCCGTTGTGCACCATCTTCACGAAGTGCCCGGCACCGTCCGGACCGACGTGCGTCACACACGGCGTCCCGTCCGCCGCCTTGGCGGAGATCTTCTCCAGCATCGGCCCGAGCGAGTCGTACGACTCGACGGGACCGCCCGGCATGATGCTCGGCCCGTGCAGCGCGCCCTCCTCGCCGCCCGAGACGCCCATGCCGACGAAGTGGATGCCCCGTTCGCGCAGTTCGCGCTCGCGGCGCCGGGTGTCCGCGAAGTGCGCGTTGCCCCCGTCGATGATCATGTCGCCGGGCTCCAGCAGCGGCGCGAACTCCTCGATCACCGCGTCGGTCGGTTCACCGGCCTTCACCATGACGACCAGGCGGCGCGGCCGCTCCAGCGCCGCCACGAAATCCTTTGCGGTCTCGGCCGCGATGAAGTCGCCCTCGCTCCCGAACTCCTCCACCAGGGCGTGCGTCCGCGACGCCGTCCGGTTGTGCACCGCGACGGTGTAGCCGTTGCGCGCGAAGTTGCGGGCGAGGTTGCGGCCCATGACCGCGAGCCCCGTGACGCCGATCTGGGCTGTTGTGCTCATACCGCCTGCTCCTAAAGATCCAGAAGATCCGGTAGATCGCGTAGGTCCTGCATAACGTCGTGAGTCCTGCATAACGTCGTGCTGCCCGCCAGTATTGCTCCCCGGACTCCCTGGACCATCCTGACGTGCCGGTACGCCCGTCGCGCACCCGGACCCGACGGGGGTGAGTACGCACGGAAGGGGCCGTGCGCCTCAGCGCGAGCCGCCCCGAACAGGCCGAGGAGCGCCCCCGATCAAGCCGAGGAGCGCCGCCCGATCAGGCCAAGGAGCGTTCCATACGCGCCACTTGGCGTGACCAAGCGGCCGATTGCTGTCTTGTCATGGCCTGTTCGCGGCGCTTACTTTTGCCCCTCCTGACGCATGTCGAGGGGGGCTTTCCATGGCCGTGCGCGGCCGGCACCGCCGGTATCAGCCGAACAGGATCAACCGCGCCTCACTCACCGTCACCGCGGGCGGCGCCGGTATGGCGATCCCGCTCATCGGTACCGGCGCCGCCCAGGCCGCCGACGTGGAGACCTGGAACAAGGTCGCCGCTTGCGAGTCGACCAACGACTGGGACATCAACACCGGCAACGGCTACTACGGCGGACTGCAGTTCAGTCAGTCCACCTGGGAGGCGTACGGCGGCACGCGGTACGCGCCGCGGGCGGACCTGGCCACCAAGGACCAGCAGATCGCCGTGGCGGAGAAGGTGCTGGACGGGCAGGGGCCCGGCGCCTGGCCGGTGTGCTCGGTGCGCGCCGGGCTGACCCGGGGCGGCGACACCCCGGACATCCAGCCCGCAGGCGCCTCCGAGGACACCGCCAAGAAGAGCACCAAGAAGAGCACGAAGAACACGGGCGGCACCTCCGTACAGGACGTGCAGCCGCAGACCACGCCGCAATCCCGGGCCGGGAAGGCCGAGATGTACACGGTGGTGCGCGGCGACTCGCTCTCCGGTATCGCCGACGCCGAGCGCGTCCGGGGCGGTTGGCGGGGACTCTACGCGGCCAACCGGCAGACCATCGGTCCGGACCCCGACCTGATCCTGCCCGGCCAGCGACTGAAGCTGCGCGCCCAGGACGCCTCCGCCACGACGCCCACGCAGGCCAAGGGCAAGTCCGCCACCAAGAAGCCTGGCACCGGCACCGGCACCGAAAAAACCGAAAAGGCAGAAAAGGCAGAGAAGGCGGAAAAAACCGAGAAGGCCGAAAAGAAGGCCACGAAGAGCAACACCCTGGTCGCCCCGGTCAGCGCCGCCACCGGCACGCCGTACCACAAGGCAGGTTCGTCCTGGTCGAAGGGCTACCACACCGGCGTCGACTTCCCCGTGCCCACCGGTACCTCCGTGAAGTCGGTCGCGGCGGGCAAGGTCGTCACCGCCGGGTGGGGCGGCTCCTTCGGCTATCAGGTGGTGGTCCGGCACTCCGACGGCCGCTACAGCCAGTACGCCCACCTGTCGGCGATCTCGGTGAAGTCCGGGCAGACGGTGGGCGCCGGGCAGCGCATCGGCCGCTCGGGAAGCACCGGCAACAGCTCGGGCCCGCATCTGCACTTCGAGGTGCGGACGGGGCCCGGCTTCGGTACGGACATCGACCCGGTGGCCTACCTGAGGGCCGGCGGCGTCAGGATCTGACGCGTGAGCGGTGCCGGCCGAGGACGGGGACGTACAGGCCGCCGTAGATGAGGCCGTGGAGGTGCGCAGGCGCGGCCTCCGGCGGCTCCCGGTCCTCGGGGACGTCCTCCTGGACCGGCGGTGCGGGCGGGACGGCCGCCGGGACGAGGGCGACCGTCTGGACCGGTACCACCGATGGAGCCGGAACGAGGACCTCCGGGACCGGCGCCGGCGTCGGGGCCGGAACGAGGACCTCCTCCCGCACGGCACTCACCGGCTGCTCGGGCAGCGGTACGACCAGCTCCGCGGCAGGCACCGCTTCCGGCAGCGGCGGCACGGGCTCGGCGTGCGTACGCTCGATCCGCTCCGTGGTGAGGAGGATCAGGCCGCCCGCCGCGACCACACCGCAGCTCAGCGCGAGCGCGGTGCCCGCGCTGCCGTAGCGGAAGGTTTCGCCGAACATCGTGAGGCCCACCGCGGCCGCCACCACGGGGTTCACGACCGTGAGCGTGGCCAGCGGCGCCGCGAGCCCGGCACCGCGGTAGGAGGCCTGCGACAGCAGCATGCCGGCCGTGGCCAGCACGCCTATGACGGCCAGGGACGGCAGGTCGGACGCGGAGACCCCGCCGGTCCAGTCGACGGCGACCGTCTTCGTGAACACCGAGGACATGCCGAAGGCTATGCCGGACGCGGTCGCGAGCAGGATGCTGCGCACGGCGGGGTGCCGGTGCGCGGCCCGGCCCGCGATCATCAGGGCGACGACCGCACCCGTGGTGACCAGGGCGACTAGCACCCGCTGGGCGGTGTCCAGCGACTGCGCGTCGGACGCGCCCACCAGCGACAGCAGACCGGCCAGGCCCACCGTCGCCATGATCGCGCCCCGCCACGCGGTCGCTCCGGCCTTGCGGCCCACGAACAGCGCCGCCATGGGCAGGGCGAACACGATGGTCAGCGCGCCCAGCGGCTGGACCAGGCTCAGCGGGCCGTAGGCGAGTGCCACCACGTGCAGCAGTCCGCCGAGACCGTTCAGTGCCACTGCCGCCCACCAGATCGGCCGGCGCAGCGGCGCGTACTGCTGACCGGGGGAGGACACCGCGACGCGCTCCTGCACGATCGCTCCGGCCGCGTAGGCGACGGCGGAGACGAGTGACAGCAGCACGGACAACGCGAGGGCACTCATCTACTGCTCCTCTGCGTGAGGCGGGGGCGGTGACCCCGGTGCGACGAACGGTCGGCTTCCATAGCCAACACGATGCCGTGAAAAGTTCTTCCCGTCGTCGTACCTGAGCAGGCAATGAGTCCTACTGCCGATGGAGTACGACCGCCCCGCCGTCCTACCCAGGGTGGGTGACGGCGGGGTGGATCCCCTGAGGGACAGCCCTCCTGACCTTGGTACTACTGCTCTTCGTGGACCTCGACTCCGAACTCGCCGCACTCCGGCCGCTCGGCGGCTTCTTCGTACTACGTACGGGAGGAGCACCGCGCTCATCGCCGCCGACGCTCGCGCACGTCTATGAGGGCCACGCGGGACGTAAGCACGAGGGCTACGAGGGCTACGAGGGAGGAGCATCGGATCCTTACGGAAACGCCCTGACGTTCCGCGTCCACAAGGTCGCGGGCGCCCTCCACGCCCCCGAGACGCGGGTCGCGGCCTCGGTGGCCCAGCAGGGGCTCGCGGCCCGCCTGTGGTCGGTGTCGCTCGGCTGTGCCGTCCTCTACGAGTCGCTGCCCGACCTCGACCCGAGGCTGCTGCACTGGGACCCCGACGGCAGCGCCCCCGACGACCTGTGGCTGTCCGCCGTACGACCGCTGCCCGCCGACGCCACGACCCTCGCGGACGTCGTGCTGCAAGGTCACCTTCAGCCACTGACGCAGGCGCTGTGCGGCGCGTACCGCATCGCGCCGGGCCTGCTGTGGGGCAACGCGGCCTCCGCGCTGGCCGGAGCCGCCCGGCAGGTGGACGTCTGGGCGCGGGCGAACGGCCGTACGGACGCCGCCGCACGGGCCCGCGACCTCGCGACGGAACTCCTCGCCCACCCTCTCCTCGCCGGCGCCGGAACCCTCACCGGCACCGCCTTCCGGCGGCGCAGCTGCTGCCTCTACTACCGTGTGCCCGGCGGGGGCGTCTGTGGTGACTGTTGCTTCACACGCCCCCCGCGCTCTTCCCCGCGCGGCACATCTGGGTGACCATGAAGGCAAGCAGCCGCTGAGACAGGGGGTTCCGGGTGCGTGTGGGACTGCTGACCCGGGAGTACCCGCCGGACGTGTACGGCGGCGCGGGCGTCCATGTCGAGTTCCTCGCCCGGGAGTTGAGGGCGCTCGTCGACCTGGACGTGCACTGTTGGGGCGAGGGGCGCGCGGAGGGCGTGATCCGGCATCGCCCCTGGTCGGCGCTGGACACCGCCAACGACGCGCTGCGCACCTTCTCCGTGGACCTCGCCATGACCGCCGGTCTCGAAGGCCGCGAACTGGTCCACTCCCACACCTGGTACGCCAACCTCGCCGGCCACCTCGGCAAGCTCCTGTACGGCATCCCGCACGTGATGACCGCTCACTCCCTGGAGCCTCTGCGCCCCTGGAAGGCCGAGCAACTCGGCGGCGGATACGCGCTGTCGAGCTGGGCGGAGCGCACCGCGATCGAGGCCGCCGACGGGGTGATCGCCGTCTCCGGGGCCATGCGCGAGGACATCCTCACCTGCTATCCGGCGCTGGATCCGGCCAGGGTCCACGTCGTGCACAACGGCATCGACACCAGCCTGTACCGGCCCGACCACGGCACCGACGTCCTGGACCGGATCGGCCTCGACCGGGCCCGCCCGTACGTGCTGTTCGTCGGCCGTATCACCCGCCAGAAGGGCGTGCCCCATCTGCTGCGCGCGGTCCGGGACATCGATCCCGCGGCGCAGGTCGTGCTGTGCGCGGGCGCCCCCGACACTCCCGAGATCGACCAGGAGTTCCGCGACCTCTTCCAGGAACTCAGCAGTGTCCGCGAGGGCGTGCACTGGATCCCGCAGATGCTGCCGCGTCCCGAGGTGATCCAACTCCTCACGCATGCGGCCGTGTTCGTCTGCCCGTCGGTGTACGAACCCCTCGGCATCGTCAATCTGGAGGCGATGGCCTGCGGAACTCCCGTCGTGGCCTCCCGGGTCGGCGGCATCCCCGAGGTCGTGGAGGACGGCAGGACGGGGCTGCTCGTCGCCGTGGACCGGGACGACGAGGTTTTCGAGACGAGCCTCGCGCGGGCGCTCGACGCGGTCATCGGTGATCCGGAGACCGCCCGACGGATGGGCGAGGCCGGACGGGAGCGCGCCGTGGGCGAGTTCGGGTGGGACGCGGTCGCCCGGCGCACGGTCCGGCTTTACGAGGAGATCCTCAAGCAGGCGTAGAAACAGAACGGATACGGCAAGGGAGATCCTCGGAGAGGCTTAGTACGACCTGCTCAGGGGCAGAGGGCAGGCATGGATCAACCTGGTTGATAGGAGCGGCCATGCGTCGTGGCGGACCTTCGGTGCTCGGAATCGTACTGGCGGGCGGGGAAGGCAAGCGCCTGATGCCCCTGACCACAGACCGCGCGAAACCCGCGGTCACTTTCGGAGGAACGTATCGCCTGGTCGACTTCGTACTTTCCAACCTCGTCAACGCCGACGTCCTGCGCATCTGCGTCCTCACGCAGTACAAGTCGCATTCGCTGGACCGGCACATCACCACCACCTGGCGGATGTCCAGTCTGCTCGGCAACTACGTGACCCCGGTCCCGGCCCAGCAGCGGCTCGGCCCGCGCTGGTACCTGGGCAGCGCGGACGCGATCCTGCAGTCGCTGAACCTCATCTACGACGAACGGCCCGAGTACGTCGCCGTTTTCGGCGCGGACCACGTCTACCGTATGGACCCGCGCCAGATGCTCGCCCAGCACATGGAGAGCGGCGCGGGCGTGACGGTGGCGGGAATCCGCGTCCCACGCTCCGAATCCTCGTCGTTCGGCGTGATCAGCCCCGGCTCCGACGGCCTGACCGTCGACACCTTCCTGGAGAAGCCCGCCGACCCGCCCGGTCTGCCCGACGACCCCGAGTCCGTCTTCGCCTCGATGGGCAACTACATCTTCACCACCAAGGCCCTCATCGAGGCTTTGCAACGGGATGCCGAGGACGAGAACTCCGTGCACGACATGGGCGGTTCGATCCTGCCCCAGCTCACCGACCGCGGCGAGGCCCAGCTGTACGACTTCAGCGCCAACCACGTCCCCGGAGAGACCACCCGTGACCGGGGCTACTGGCGTGACGTCGGCACGCTCGACGCGTACTACGACGCCCACATGGACCTGATCGCCGAACGCCCCGCCTTCAACCTCTACAACCGCAGCTGGCCCATCTACACGCACTCGGGCCAGCTCTCGCCGGCCCGCTTCAACGCCGGCGGCATGGCGAGCGAGTCCATCATCAGCGCGGGCTGCCTGATCCGGGGCCAGGTCACGCGGTCGGTGCTCTCGCCGGGTGTCCTGGTCGACCCGGGAGCCGTCGTACAGGGCTCGGTGCTGCACGACAACGTCCACATCGGGCGGGGCGCGGTGGTGCGCGGTGCCGTCCTCGACAAGAACGTCGAGGTGCCGCCGGGCGCGACGATCGGCGTCAACCCGGAGCGGGACTCGGAGCTGTACACGGTCTCCAAGGGCGGGGTGATCGCCCTGGGGAAGGGGCAGGTGGTCTCGTAGGGGCGGCGCGAGTCGGGATGGCTCAGATATGTCCGAACTTAGCCGGACATGTCAGAATGCTGGTATTTTCGTCTTATGGGTACCCGGGAGTTCACAGAGCGCCGATAGCCCCAGGAGGTGATGGGAGTGACAACCACTCCCCGGTCGACGATGGAAACCCATCCCGACATCGTCGAAATGCGAAATCGTCATGAGATGGCGGAGCGCGCCACGACCACTGCGGCTGTGCAAGCCATCGAAACGCTGGCCGTGCTCACGGGTACGTTCCTCGCCATCTCTCCCTGGGTCGTCGGGTTCAACGACCTTCAGACCCTGACCGTCAACAACCTGATCGTAGGTATCGCCTACGCGCTGCTCATGAGCGGCGGCTTCGGCCGGGCTTACGAACGCACGCACAGCATGGCGTGGGCCGGCTGCGCACTGGGCGTATGGACGATCATTTCGACGTGGGCGATCTCGGGGGACGTCGACACCACGAGGACCGTGGTCACCAACGTCCTCGTGGGCGTGATCGCCCTTGTGCTGGGCATCGCCGCCAGCGTCGTCGCGGCCGTCGGCGCGCGCGGGCAGCGCGGCCAACGCGGTCAGCGCGCCGCGCCGTACGAGGGTGAGCAGCGGGCCGCGCCGTACGAAGGAACCACCGGTTCCTGAGACCCGGCAACCGTTCATACGGCGGTACCGAGGCGCCTTCGCCTCGGTACCGCCGTACGCCTCGGTCCAGACCTGGACGCGCAGTGGAATCCGTGTTGTCATGCCAACTGCTGTCCATGACAACGTTGTTATGGAGGATTCCGTGCGCTTCGGACGACTCAGAAACCGGCTCAGAGACCGGCTCGCGTTACTCTTCGCCGCGCTGCTCGGCCTCACCGGGCTGACCGCGGCACCCGCACTGGCCGACGACCCCGTCGAGGCCCGCGGCCTGAAGGGCGAGTACTACACCCAGTCCGCCCCCGGCGCCTTCGACTTCCACGAGCTCAAGGCCACCACCTTCGACCCCACGGTCGACTTCGACACCCTGGAGCCGCGTCTGGCCGCGGCCACCGGCCGCCCGGACGACGTCAGCGTCCGCTGGACCGGCAGGATCGTGCCGGAGCGGACCGGCCCCCACACCTTCTCGATCATCGGCGACAACGGCTTCCGCCTCTGGATCGGCGGACAGCTCGCCATCGACCACTGGGTCGACGACTGGGACCGCGAACAGACCGCCCAGCCCATCGACCTGACCGCGGGTACGGCCTACGACATCAAGCTCGAGTACTTCGAGCACTACGGCGGCTCCAACCTCCACCTGCGCTGGACCGAGCCGGGCGGCAGCAAGGAACCCGTCCCGCAGGCGGCGTTCCGCCTCCCTGAGGGATTCGACTACGACGGACCGATCGCGACCACGGTCCTCGGTGACGGCCGCACCCTGAAACTCGACTTCGCCCAGCGCCTCGCTCCGCCCCCGGCCGGCCTCACCGACCACCTCGAAGCGGTGATCGGCGGCGCCAAGTGGCCCCTGGGCACGGCCAGGCCGGACCCCGCCGACCCGAGCGCCCTCCTCGTCGCCCTCGACGAACCCGTCGTAGGAAACAAGACGGGCACCGCACGCGGCACGGCCGACATCCGCTACGACGGCGACGGCGGACTCACCGGCGCCGACGGCAACGTTGTCCAGGCGTTCTGGAGCAGCGGCCCCAACCGCTCCACGTACCAGCTGCGCACACCGTGGGCCGACGAGGTGGGCCCGGACAACGCCCACCCCGAATACCCGCGCCCGCAGTTGACCCGCGACGCCTGGCGCAACCTCAACGGCCGCTGGCAGTTCGCCGCGGCCGAGGCGGGCGAGCAGCCGCCCGTGGGGAAGACCCTGGCCGAACGCGTCCTCGTCCCGTACCCGGTCGAGTCCCAGCTCTCCGGCATCGAGCGGCACGAGGACCGCATGTGGTACCGCCGCGCCTTCACCGTCCCCGCCGACTGGGGCATCGGCGCCGGCCGGCGGCTGCGGCTCAACTTCGGCGCCGTCGACTGGCAGAGCGAGGTGTACGTCAACGGCACCAAGGTGGCCGAGCACAAGGGCGGCTACGACAAGTTCAGCGCCGACATCACCGACGCGCTCAAGCCCGGCCGCGCCCAGGAACTGATCGTCGGCGTCCACGACCCGACGGACGCGGCGAACGGCGAGAACCCGCCGCTGGGCAAGCAGCGCCTGGACCCGAGCGGCATCTGGTACACGCCCTCCTCCGGGATCTGGCAGACGGTCTGGATGGAACCGGTCGCCCGCGACCACGTCGACTCGCTCAAGCTGACCCCGGACCTGTCGAAGAACCAACTGCGCGTCGAGGCAAGGGGAGTCCGTGACGGCGTACCGATCACGGCGACGGCGTACGACGGGAAGCGGAAGGTCGCCACGGCGCGCGGCCGCACCGGCGGCCCGCTGACACTGACCATCGACGACCCGCGCCTGTGGTCGCCCGACGACCCCTTCCTCTACGGCCTGAAAGTGACCGTCGGCGCCGACCGCGTCGGCAGCTACTTCGGCATGCGCTCCATCGCCGTCGAACAAGTGAACGGAGTCCCGCGCACGGTCCTCAACGGCGAGCCCATCTTCCTGATGGCCACCCTCGACCAGGGTTTCTGGCCCGACGGCCTGCACACCGCGCCCACCGACGAGGCCCTCGCGTACGACCTGAAGGCGCACAAGAAGCTGGGCTTCAACTCCGTCCGCAAGCACATCAAGGTCGAGCCGGACCGCTGGTTCCACTGGGCCGACCGGCTGGGCCTGCTGGTGTGGCAGGACATGCCCGCGATGACCGCGGGGGTGAACCCGAGCGCCGCCGCCCGTACGGAGTACGAGCGAGAGATGAAGGAGATGATCGACGAGCACATCAGCAGCCCGTCGGTGGTCATGTGGGTCACCTTCAACGAGGGCTGGGGCCAGTACGACGTGGGCCGCGTCGCCGAGCAGGCCAAGGCCTGGGACCCGACCCGCCTGGTCAACAACCAGTCGGGCCTCAACCTCGGCGCCGACGGCAACGCCGGCGACCTCATGGACGAGCACGGCTACCCCAGCCCCGCCCTGCCGCCCCGGCCCGACGGCCGGCGCGCCCTGGTCAGCGGCGAGTACGGCGGCCTCGGCCTGGCCGTCCCGGGACACGCCTGGTCCGTGCAGCAGTCGTACGTCGACGTCGACCCGGCGACCTACACCGACGACTACCTGGCGAAGCTCGACGAGGTGCGGGCCCTGGTCTGCCGGGGCAGCAACGGTGCCGTCTACACCCAGATCTCGGACGTCGAGGGTGAGCTGAACGGGTTGCTGACCTACGACCGCAAGATCCTCAAGCCGGACGTGCGGCGGCTGAAGGCCGCACACGAGTCGTTGATCCGGGATGCCTCCCAGGTGGTGCCGGCGGGCTGCCCGGTGGGCCTGCGCGATCGCTGATTTCGCCTCTGTTGCCCCATGTGTCCCGCCCCTTTCGCTGGGGGCGGGACTTAATCTGGTGTTAACTGTGCGTAGCTTGATCGTACTTGACCGTAATCGCTTGCGGGCGATTGACTGCTGACCCACCCGTCGTCGACGCGAGGCAAGCCCTTGACTGCTGACCTGCTGGCACCTCTCGACTTGGCGTTCTGGAACATGGAATCCGCCGAGCATCCCATGCACCTGGGCGCGCTCGGCGTCTTCGCGGCACGCTCGCCCACCGCGGGCGCCCACGCGGCCGACCTGCTCGCCGCACGGGCCGCCGCGGTGCCCGGTCTGCGGATGCGGATCCGGAGTGTGTGGCAGCCGCTCGGCCTGCCGCCGGTCCTCGGCGGCGCGGCTCGGGAGCCCGACCCCGGTTTCGATCCCCTGAACCACGTCCTGCTGCACGCCCCGACCGCGGACTTCCACGGCGAGGCGGGCCGGCTCATGCAGCGCCCGCTGGACCGCGGCCGGCCGCCGTGGGAGGCCCACGTGCTGCCCGGGGAGGACGGCGTCTCGTTCGCCGTGCTGTTCAAGTTCCACCATGCCCTGGCCGACGGGCTGCGGGCGCTGACGCTCGCCGCCGCCGTCCTGGACCCGATGGACCTGCCGGCCCGCCGGCCCCGCCGCACCGAGCCCTCCCGCAGCCTCCTCCCCGACGTGCGGAAACTGCCCGGGCTGGTGCGCGGAGCCCTGACCGACGTGGGCCGGGCGCTGGACATCGGCGCCTCCCTCGCCGTGGCCAACCTGGGCGTGCGCTCCTCCGCCGCCCTCACCGCCTGGCCCACCGGTACCCGCCGCACCGCCGGAGTGGTCGTCGACCTCGACGACGTGCACCGCGTCCGCAAGGCCGAGGGCGGCACCGTCAACGACGTCCTCATCGCGGTCGTAGCGGGCGCCCTGCGCCGCTGGCTCGACGAGCGCGGCGACGGCAGCGAGGGCATCGCGCCCCGCGCGCTGATCCCGGTCTCCACGCGCCGCCCGCGCACCGCCCACCCACAGGGCAACCGGCTCTCCGGGTACCTGATACGGCTTCCCGTCGCCGATCCGGACCCGCTCGGCCGCCTCGCCACGGTCCGTACGGCCATGGACCGCAACAAGGACGCCGGACCCAACCGGGGCGCCGGTGCCGTCGCCCTGCTCGCCGACCATGTGCCGGCGCTCGGTCACCGGCTCGGCGGGGCGCTGGCCGGCCAGGCCGCGCGGCTCTGGTTCGACATCCTCGTCACCAGCGTGCCGCTGCCGAGCATCGGCCTCAGGCTCGGCGGCAATCCGGTCACCGCGGTGTTTCCCTTCGCCCCGCTGGCCCGCGGCCAGTCCCTCGCGGTCGCCATCTCGACGTACCGGGGGAGCGTCCACTACGGGCTCGTCGCCGACGCGCACGCCGTACCGGACCTCGACCGGCTGGCCCACGCACTGTCCCAGGAGGTGGAGACGCTCATCGCCGCTTGTGAGCCGTGACAGTGGGCGGGTTTGGCGTGCGGCCCGGCGCTCCGTAAAATGCCCCGTTCGAAAGCGGCCGCCGTCGGAGCGCCGCGCGAGGGACCCAGGGAACGGCAGCGGCCATGACGGTGACAGACAACGGCTCGGCGACGATGGACGAGGTGGTTGAGTCCTCGTACGGGCCCGGCATCGACCCCGAACGGCTCGCCGTCTGCCTCAGCGTGCTGGAGGAACTCGACAAGCTGGAGGTCGACCACCCGGACGCGATCGCGGTGCGCCGGGCCACCGCGGGCGTCTACCGCACGGTCAAGCAGCGCCGCCGCCAGGAGCGCCGGGCCGCCAAGACCGCCCACGACAAGGCGGTCACGGAGGCCACGGCCACCGGCTCCGCCCAGCGCATCGACGACGAGACGGAGGGCGTCCTGCCGTCGTCGGTCACGGGGGAGGGGCAGATCGCGGGGGTACTCCAGCGCCCGCGCTCCTGCTACATCTGCAAGGCCCGGTACGTCGAGGTCGACTACTTCTACCACCAGCTCTGCCAGAAGTGCGCCGCCGAGAACCGGGCCCGCCGCGACGCCCGCGCCGACCTGACGGGCAAGCGCGCGCTGCTCACCGGCGGCCGCGCCAAGATCGGCATGTACATCGCGCTGCGCCTGCTGCGCGACGGCGCGCACACCACGATCACCACCCGCTTCCCGAACGACGCGATCCGCCGCTTCAAGGCCCAGCCCGACAGCGCCGACTGGATCCACCGCCTCAAGATCGTCGGCATCGACCTGCGCGACCCCGCCCAGGTGGTGGCCCTCGCCGACTCGGTGGCCGCCGAGGGTCCCCTCGACATCCTGATCAACAACGCGGCGCAGACCGTACGGCGCTCCCCGCAGGCCTACAGCGAGCTGCTCGGCGCCGAGTCCGGCCCGCTGCCCGCCGGTGAACTGCCCGCCGCCGAGGTGATCGGCACCTTCGGCTCCGGCGCGGTGCCCGCCCTCCCGGTCGCGGGCGGCGGTGCGCTGACCGCCCAGGACGTGACGGACCTGGCCCTGGTCTCCGGCTCGGCGTCCCTGGAGCGCATCGCGGCCGGTACGGCGATCGACGCGGGCGGGCTCGTCCCCGACCTGCACGACACCAACAGCTGGATCCAGACGGTCGAGGAGGTCACGCCGGTCGAGCTGCTCGAGGTCCAGCTCTGCAACTCCACGGCGCCCTTCATCCTGATCAGCCGCCTGCGCCCGGCGATGGCCGCCTCGGCCTCCCGCCGGTCGTACATCGTCAACGTCTCCGCCATGGAGGGCGTCTTCGCGCGCGGCTACAAGGGCGCCGGCCACCCGCACACCAACATGGCCAAGGCCGCGCTGAACATGCTCACGCGCACCAGCGCCCAGGAGATGTTCGAGAAGGACGGCATCCTGATGACGGCCGTCGACACCGGCTGGATCACCGACGAACGCCCGCACCCCGACAAGGTCCGCCTCGCCGAGGCCGGCTTCCACGCCCCGCTCGACCTGGTCGACGGCGCGGCCCGCGTGTACGACCCGATCGTGCGCGGCGAGGAGGGTGAGGACCTGTACGGGGTCTTCCTGAAGGATTACGCGCCGGGCAAGTGGTGAGGCCCCGCCCGCTGTAATCCGGTGGCCTGTGCGGGGGCCGCTGTCCTACGGTGAGGGTGCCCGGTGCGTTGGTCACGCGTTCTTCGTGGTTCGACTCCATGCAGGCCCCGCCACGGGCCTGTCGCCCTGTCGGGGGCGATCGCGTAGCCGCCTCGATCTCGGGCACCCCCACCCCCCACCCCCGCACGCCGCGTCCGCTCAGCGGCGTCAGGACGCGCCGCTGCCCGCATCCGGCGGTGCCTGCGACCGCAGGCGTTCGTGTACCGCGTACGCCGTCGGTGTGGCCGCCGCCCGAACCCGCGTGCCCCCGTCCACCACCAGATCCGCCCCGGTCACCCACCGCGCCGCGTCCGAGGCCAGCCACACGACGGCCCGCGCGACGTCCTCGGGCTCGCCGATCCGGCCCAGGGGCAGCCCCGCCGCCACCTCGTCCTCGCCCCGCTCCCACACGAACCGCGCCATCTCGGTGCGGACGAGACCGGGGGAGACGGAGTTGACCCGTACCCGCGGCGCGAGTTCGCCCGCCAGCTGGCGCGTCAGGTGCAGCAGCGCCGCCTTGCTGGTCCCGTACGCGCCGACGTTGGGCCCGACATGCTCCGCGCCCTCCGTGCAGATGTTCACCACCGAGCCCCCGTGCTCCCCCATCCACGCCCGCCACGCCTCCCGCACCAGCCGCAGCGGCGCTTCTACGTTGACGGCGAACGCCGTGCGCCACAGGTCCGGGTCGGCGTCCATGAGCTGTCCGTACGGCTGGTTGGTCGCCGCGTTGTTGACCACGACGTCGATCCGGCCGAACTCGCGCAGCGTCAACTCCGTGACCTGCCGCAGATGTGCCGGATCGGCGACACTGCCGGCCAGCCCGATGCCGCCCAGCCGCGCGGCGGTCCGCCGCACCTGATCGGCGTGCCGCGCGGTCACGCACACCAGCGCCCCCGCCGCGGCCAGCTCACGGGCCACGGCGTACCCGATGCCCCGCGTGGCCCCGGTGACCACGGCGGCCCTGCCCTGAAGACCGTACGGCGACGTCATCGCCGTACGGTCTCATGACGGACCGTCAGTCGACAGCCCCGAGGCGGGAGTTCCGCGCCGCCATCAGCTCCAGCACCGTGCGCCAGTCCTCCAGGACGCCCGCGTCGAACCCGGCTGTCCTGCCCTCCTCTTCGGCCTGGCGCAGGCGCAGCAGGTCGTCGTCGGCGGGACCGCCGCCCGGGACGTGCCCTCGGACCAGGCGGGAGACCCGCTCACCGAGCAGGGAACGGACCGCTTCGGCCGCGCAGTGCGCGTGCGCGCTCTCGTCCCCGGGGCGCAGCAGCGGACCGATCGCGTGCACCAGGCCCGCCACTTGGAGCTCCTTGTCGGCGGGACGGCTGCGGCGCAGCAGCGCGGCGGTCCGCAGTGCGTGCTGGTGCAGATCGACCCGGCCACCCCGGGGCCCGGGCGAGGCGCGCCAGGCGCCCCGGCAGGCGTACAGCAGATCCATCAGCTCCTCGACACTGCGCAGCTCCATGCGTCAGTCCTCCCGCCGGACAAGCCGTTGCCGTCCGGCAGCAGATCATGGCCGGCTTGCGATTCGGCCAACGGGATCTGAACTGCGTCGGCTGTTCGCCGCCGTAGGCCGAACGGGCGACTTCCAAACCGGAAGACTATGTAACAAAGCGTTGGAAATCATGCCTGGTCGAATGTGGGCCGACTTCAGACAGTTACCCTTTGTTTTCAGCCCCATCGAGCGGACCCCCGCTCATTTGGTTAATCTGTAACGGACGGACAGCAGTACGGGGTCCTACCCACACCCACAGTCCGTCATGGGACCGACGCCACCGCGTCCGAACTGCCTCAAGCCAGACACCATCGGGCGTCGGAAACCAGGCCGCATTACTGGGCCGGAACGCCCGAGGGTGACCCGACACATAAGGAGTGCGCGGTGACACCGGAGAAGACGAATCGCGAGCAGCGCCCCAAGGAACGCACGGAGCGCGCGGGCCGCCGGCCCGGCGAGATCGGAAGCCTGGACGTGTGGGCCCGGTCCGCACCGATCCGCCTGGCGGGCTACGAGGACGACCTCGCCGAGCCCCACATCCTGCCCAGCGTGGACTGACCCCGCGGGGACCGACCCGCAGGCAGGACCCGTCGCGATCGCCGACAGCATGGGCGTGCGAGACTGCGCCCATGCTGATCAGGAAAGCCGTGGCCGAGGACTGGCCGCGGATCTGGCCTTTCTGGCACCGGATCGTCGCCGCCGCCGAGACCTACGCCTGGGACCCGGACACGTCCGAGGAAGCGGCCCGTGCCCTGTGGATGGCCCCGGCCAAGACCGTCCATGTCGTCGAGGACGACACGGGAGCCGTCGTGGCCTCCGCCTACCTCACCCCCAACTACGGCGGCCCCGCCTCCCGCATCGCCAACGCGGGCTTCATGGTCGACCCCGACCACGCCGGCCGCGGCATCGGCCGCGCCCTCGCCGAGCACCTTCTGACCGCCGCCGAGACCGCCGGCTACCGGGGGATGGTCTTCAACGCCGTCGTCGAGACCAACCCGGCGGTGAAGCTCTGGACGTCCCTCGGCTTCACGATCCTGGGCACGGTCCCGGACGCGTACGAACACCCCCGGCACGGCCGGGTGGGCCTGCACATCATGTACAAGGCCCTCTAGTCCGCTCCTGGTCCGCACCTAGTCCAGCGGCGCCGTCCGCTGCCACGGATGCCGCTGCTCCAACTGCTCCGCCACCTCCAGCAGATCCGCCTCCGACCCCGGCCGCCCCACCAGCTGTACCGCGCAGGGGGCGCCGGAGGGCAGGGTGCCGAAGGGGACCGACATCGCGGGCCAGCCGGTCAGGTTCCACGGCGGGGTCATGGGTGAGTAGTTCGTGTTGGCCAGCACGTTGCTCAGCCAGCCCCGCTCGTGCCAGGGCCCGGCCTTGGGGGAGCGGCGGGCGAGCGCCGGGGTGAGCAGCACGTCGTACTCGTCGAAGAACGGCTCCAGGCGCCGGCGCAGTGCCTCCCGGGCCCTGCCGGTGCGGGCTGTGCCGACGAAGGACCGCCCGATGGCCGCGTGGACCCGGGTGCGCCGCGCGAGGTGCTGTCTGTCGAGGCCCTGCGCGTCCACGAAGGTGCCCGCCGTCCAGTGGACGAGCGAGGTGAGGCTCAGCGACACCGGATACGGCGGGTCGGCGCGCCGTACCGGGTGACCTGCCTTGATGAGCAGCCCGGCGGCCTCCCGGACCGCGGTCGTATACGGCTTGGTGATGGCGACTCCGGCGATCGGGCTGCGCAGGGAGACGGCGACCTTGTGCGCGGCGGGCCCGTCCCGTCGTACGAACCCGGTGTCCGCGATGACCGACAGCATCAGGCGGGCGTCCTCGACGGTCGTCGCCAGGGGCCCGTTCTCGGACATGCCGAACCAGTCGCCGTCGCTGACGCCGGCCGGGACCACGCCGATGCCCGGCTTCAGGGTGAGCAGGCCGCAGTTGGCCGCCGGTATGCGCAAGGAGCCCATGCCGTCGTTGCCGAGGGCGATCGGCACCAGGCCGGCGGCGACCGCGGCCGCGCTGCCGCCGGACGAGCCGCCCGCCGTGCGGGAGGTGTCCCACGGGTTGCGGGCGGTGCCGTGGACGCCCTCCGTGGTGCCGAAGACGCACAGTTCCGGCACGTTGGTCAGGCCCACGACCACCGCGCCCGCCGCCCGCAGCCGGGCCACGGTGACATGGTCGTCGGCGGCGGGCGTGTCCCGGGTCGCGGCGGTACCGAGGCGCCGCGACTCGCCCCGCACGGCCAGGTTGTCCTTGACGGCCACGGGCACGCCGGCCAGGGGCAGTTCGGCGAGGTCACCGCGCGCGGCCACCTCGTCGGCCTCGGCGAGCGCCGCCTCGGCGCGGACCACGCGGAAGGCTCCGACGCGACCGTCGAGCCGTTCGATCCGGGCGAGATGCTCCGCCACCACTTCGCGGGGCGTGGCCCGCTTCTCGCGTACGGCGGCGGCGATCTCGGCGGCGGTCCGGCCGACCCAGCTGGTCACGGGCGCTCCTCGGAGGTGGGCGGGGTGCGAATGCGGTGAGCGTACTGGCGAGTTCGGACATGCGGACCGGTCTTCTTGGACTTTTCGCGAAGCGACGGTCGTCGCGGGCCGGATCGGTCGCGGGGCGCAGCAGCGCGCCTCAGCGCAGGTGCCGTTCGAAGAAGGCCATCGTGGCGTCCATCGAACGCGGCCACTGCGGTCCGAACGTGTGCCCCTCGCCGTCGTAGGTGCGCAGCTCCACGTCCTTGCCCGCCGCCTCGAACGCGGCGGCCGTCCGCCTCGACCAGGTGAGGGGACACGTGTCGTCCGCCGTGCCGTGGTGGATCAGCAGCGGCTCGGTCACACGGTCGACGTAGGTGACGGGCGAGACCTCACGCCAGAAGGCCGGGTTCTCCTCCGGGGTGCCGTGCTCGGCCTCGATCTCGGCGACGATCGGGTCGTTCTCGGGGCGCTGGAACTGGTCGATGTTCTCCTCCGGTCGGGAGCTGACCGGCGCGAAGACCACCGCTGCGTCGACCAGCCCCGGGGTCACCACCAGCGTGTTGTATACGACGCCGCCGCCCATCGACCGGCCCAGCAGGCCGATCCGGTCGCCGTCGATCTCCGCGCGGCCGGAGGAGCGCAGGGCCATCACCGCGCCGATGACGTCCTCGGTGTAGCCGAGGCGGAGGTTCACGTCGTTGTCGGGGTCGTCGTCCGAACCCGCGTGGTTGCGGTAGTCGGTGTGCAGGACCACGTAGCCGTTGCGTGCGAGGAGGTCCTGTTCGCGGGCCAGGCCGCGGCCGGTGGTGTAGACGGCCGGATCGATGTAGCCGTGGGCCAGGACCAGCGCCGGGAACGGGCCCTTGCCGGTCGGGATGTTCATCAGGCCCGAGATCGTCAGCCCGTTCGCCTCGTACGTCACGCGGTAGCTCGTGTAGGCGGCGGTCCGGGCGAGCACGGCGCCGAGGCGGAGGCCGGAACCGTGGTGCTCGCGCTGGATCAGGCCCGGGATCGACACCGGGTTGACGGGCGTACGGGTCGGGGAGGGGGTCCGGCTTTCGGCGCTGGTCCGTGTCGGCGGGCTGCTGCGCGCCGCGTCACCCCCGTCACCGCCGTCACCGCCGTCGCCCCCGGTGCAGCCGACCGTGGCCACCAGCAGCAGTGCGGCGGCGGCGCAGGCCGTTCCCCATGACCGCATGCGGCCCATTGTCCACGACGACAACGGCCCCAGTGACCTTCGGGCCGCGTCGCGTCGGGGCAAAAAGGGAAGGTTCCGGTCGAGCGCCTGGTCTACCGCGCGAGTTGACTGCGCAGCCACTCCTCCACTTCCCCCACATGCGCGGCCGCCGCCGCCCGCGCCGCCTCCGGGTCGCGGGCGACCAGCGCGCGGTGGATGGCCGCGTGTTCGCGGCGGGTGCGGGCGAAGGCGCCCTCCTCCTGGTAGCCGCGCCAGACGCGGGCGCGGAAGGTGCGGGAGGACAGGCCGTCCAGGATCGCGGCCATGGTCTCGTTGCCGGCGGCCGTCGCGATCTCGTGGTGGAAGGCCAGGTCGTGGGCGAGGATCTCCTCGGGGTCGTCCGTGGCGTTCATCGCCGTCAGGTGCTTCTCGACCTCGGCGAGCTGGTCCGGGGTGATGCGGGCGGCGGCCAGCGCCGTCGCCGTCGACTCCAGGATGCGGCGGACCTCCAGCAGCTCCACCAGACGCGGGCCGCGCGAGAGATCGGCCACCACGCCGAAGGTCTCCAGCAGATCGCCGGCCTCCAGCTGGGTGACGTAGATGCCCGAACCGTGCCGGGCCTCCAGCACGCCCAAGACGGTGAGCGCGCGGATCGCCTCACGCATCGAACTGCGGGAGATACCGAGCCGGGCGGCCAGATCGCGCTCGGTGGGCAGCCGCTGGCCCGGCTCCAGCCGCCCCTCGCCGATCATCGCCTTGATCTGCTCGATGGCGCGCTGTGTCACGGTGCCCTTCTGCGGGGCTGTCTCGTCCACGCCATTCCTCCACTCACCGGGTGCGCCGCAGTCTAACCACCAGTGTGGTCCGACCACTATGGCTGGAATCCGCGAGAATCTGCCTCTAGAGGGTGTTGTTCCGGGGAAGTGGTCTGATAAGTATGCGGGCATCTGCTCGAACACGCTCAACGAGGAGCCGCCAGATGCCCGGCAAGACAGTGTGGAAGCGGAACAGGTCCCGAAGCGTCGGCGCGGTGGCCGCGGCCGTCGGCGCCTCCCTCGTGCTCGCGGCGTGCGGCAGCACCAAGGACACCGGCGGCGCCTCCAGCGCGGGAGGTGACGGCACCGGCAAGGTCGGAGTGATCCTGCCCCTGCTGACCTCGCCGTTCTGGCAGTCGTACAACGACTACGTACCCAAGATGGCGAAGTCCGAGGAGGTCGACGCGCTGAAGACGGTCAACTCCAACAGCGACCCCTCCCAGCAGATCACCGACATCAACAACCAGCTCAACCAGGGCGTCAAGGGCCTGGTCGTCGCCCCGCTGGACAGCGCCGCCATCGAGGCCGGCCTCGACCAGGCCGAACGCAAGGGCGTGCCGGTCGTCGCGGTCGACGTGGCGCCGGACAAGGGCAAGGTCGCCATGGTGGTGCGCGCCAACAACGTCGCGTACGGCGAGAAGGCCTGCCAGTACCTCGGTGAGCAGATCCCCTCCGGCAAGGTCGTGCAGATCATGGGCGACCTCGCCTCGGTCAACGGCCGCGAGCGCTCGGAGGCGTTCCGCTCCTGCGTGAAGAAGAACTTCCCCAAGCTGAAGGTGCTGGAGATCCCCGCGAAGTGGGAGTCCGACACGGCGGCCTCGAAGCTGGACACGCTCCTCAACGCCAACCCCGACATCAAGGGCATCTACATGCAGGCGGGCGGCGTCTACCTCGCCCCGACCCTGCAGACCCTGAAGTCGAAGGGGATGCTGAAGAAGGCCGGCCAGTCGGGCCACATCACGATCGTCTCCAACGACGGCATCCCGCAGGAGTACGACGCCATCCGCAAGGGCGAGATCGACGCCACCGTCTCCCAGCCCGCGGACCTCTACGCCAAGTACGGCATGTACTACATCAAGGCGGCCATGGAGGGGAAGACGTTCAAGCCGGGCCCGACCGACCACGACTCGACGATCGTCGAGCTGCCCAGCGGCATCCTCGAGGACCAGTTGCCCGCACCACTGGTCACCAAGGAGAACGTCGACGACCCCAAGCTCTGGGGCAACACGGTCAAATGAGCACCCCACTTGTTGAGGCGCGGGGCATCGTCAAACGCTACGGCCCCACCACCGCCCTCGCCGACGGCCGGCTCACCGTCCTGCCCGGCGAGTCCCACGCACTCGTCGGCCGCAACGGCGCCGGCAAGTCCACCCTCGTCACCGTCCTCACCGGCCTCCAGGCCCCGGACGAGGGCACGGTCCGCTTCGACGGCGACCCCGCGCCCCCGCTCGCCGACCGGGACGCCTGGCGCCGCAAGGTCGCCTGCGTCTACCAGCGGCCCACGGTCGTCCCGGAGCTGACCGTCGCCGAGAACCTGTTCATCAACCGGCAGCCGCTCGAACGCGGGTTCATCAGCTGGCGGCGGCTCAAGAGCCAGGCCGCCGAACTGCTCGCCACCTGGGACGTGCACGTCGACCCGGAGACGCGCACCGCCGACCTCAAGGTCGAGGACCGTCAAATGGTGGAGATCGCCCGGGCGTTGAGCTTCGGCGCCCGCTTCATCGTCCTCGACGAGCCGACCGCCCAGCTCGACAACCGTGAGATCGAGCGCCTGTTCACCCGCATGCGCGCCCTGCAGGACTCCGGAGTCACCTTCCTGTTCATCTCGCACCACCTCCAGGAGGTGTACGAGGTCTGCCAGACCGTGACCGTCCTGCGCGACGCCCGCTGGATCACCACCGCCCCCGTCGCCGACCTGCCGAGGGCCGCGCTGGTGGAGGCCATGGCGGGGGAGACCATCGAGACGCTCGCCGACCAGGCCGTACAGGAAAGGCTCGTCGACGACAGTGCCCCCGTCCTCCTCGACGCCCGCGGCCTCACCTCGGACGCCTACGACAACGTCGACCTGACCGTCCGCAGCGGCGAGGTCGTCGGACTCGCCGGATCCAGCGCCAGCGGCAAGATCGAGCTGGCCGAGTCCCTCACGGGACTGCACACGCCGCAGCGCGGAACGGCCCGACTGGAGGGAAAGCAGCTCCCGTTCGGCGATGTGCGGGCAGCTCTGCGCGCCGGTGTCGGCTGCGTCCCTCGTGACCGTCACTCCCAGGGCCTGGTCGTCGGCATGACCGTCGGCGACAACGCCACCCTGAGCGTCCTCGACCGGCTCGGCCGCTTCGGCTTCGTCGGCACCGACCGCAAACGCGGCTTCGCCACCGAACTGATCGACCGCCTCGACATCCACACCGAAGGCCCCGACCAGCCCGTCTCCGACCTGTCCGGCGGCAACGCCCAGAAGGTCGTCATGGCCCGCGCCCTCGCCTCCGACCCACGGCTGCTGGTCCTGATCAACCCCACCGCGGGCGTCGACGTGAAGTCCAAGGAGTCCCTGCTCGCCCGCGTGGACAGCGCCCGCGAGGACGGCACGGCCGTACTCGTCGTCTCCGACGAACTCGACGACCTCAGGCGCTGCGACCGCGTCCTCGTCCTCTTCCACGGCCGCGTGGTCGCCGAGCACCAGGCGGGCTGGCGCGACCACGAGCTGATCGCCTCCATCGAAGGAGTGGACCATGGCTGATACCAAGGCCGCCCCGCCGCTCGCACCGCTCCGGACCCCGGCCGCCCGGTCGGCAAGGACCGTCCTGCTGCGCCGGGCCCGCGAACTCGCCCTCGTACCGGCCCTGTTGCTGCTCCTGGTGTTCGGCGCGATCGTCAACGACTCGTTCCTCACCGAGCGCAACCTGATCTCGATCCTCGGCGCCTCGGCCGCGCTCGCGATGGTGGTGCTGGCCGAGTCGCTGGTGCTGATCACCGGCAAGTTCGACCTGTCCCTCGAATCGGTCGTCGGCATCGCCCCCGCCGTGGGCGCGCTCCTCGTGCTGCCCGCCGCCCAGTCCGGCTGGGGCAGCGAGTTCCCGGCCGCGCTCGCCCTGCTCTCGATCCTCGTCGTCGGTGCGGCGATCGGCGCGTTCAACGGCGTCCTGGTCGTGAAGTTCAAGCTGAACGCGTTCATCGTGACGCTCGCGATGCTGATCGTCCTGCGCGGTCTGCTCGTCGGCGCCACCAAGGGCAAGACGCTGTTCGGCATGCCCGACAGCTTCTACTCGCTGGCCACCACCACCTTCCTGAACATCCCGATGTCGGTGTGGCTCGCCGCGGTCGCCTTCGCGGTCGCCGGGTTCGTGCTGAAGTACCACCGCGTCGGACGCGCCCTGTACGCCATCGGCGGCAACCCGGACGCGGCCCGCGCGGCCGGCATCCGCGTCGACCGGGTGATGCTCGGCGTGTTCGTCGTCGCCGGGGTCCTAGCCTCCGTCGGCGGGCTCCTGCAGACCGGCTACGTGGGCGCGATCAGCGCCAACCAGGGCCAGAACATGATCTTCACGGTGTTCGCGGCGGCGGTGATCGGCGGCATCAGCCTCGACGGCGGCAAGGGCACCATGTTCGGCGCCCTGACCGGCGTACTCCTCCTCGGAGTCGTACAGAACCTGCTGACCCTCGCCCAGGTGCCGTCCTTCTGGATCCAGGCCATCTACGGCGGAATCATCCTGCTCGCCCTCATGATCGCCCGCGTCACGACGGGGCGCGCCCAGGACTGACCCGCCTCGTCCCCGTCACCGACCGAAAGGCCCTCTGTGTCCCCGACGCCCGTCCGCATCACCGCGGTCGACACCTACGACATCAGGTTCCCCACCTCACGCGAGCTCGACGGCTCCGACGCGATGAACCCGGACCCCGACTACTCGGCCGCGTACGTCGTGCTGCGCACCGACGCCGAGGACGGGCCGGAGGGGCACGGCTTCACCTTCACCATCGGGCGGGGCAACGAGGTCCAGGTCGCCGCGATCCACGCGCTGCGCCACCACGTGGTCGGGCGGCCCGTCGAGGAGGTGTGCGCCGACCCGGGTGGACTCTTCCGGGACCTGATCGGGGACAGCCAGCTGCGCTGGCTCGGGCCCGAGAAGGGCGTGATGCACATGGCGATCGGCGCGGTGGTCAACGCCGTGTGGGACCTGGCGGCCAAACGCGCCGAAAAGCCACTGTGGCGGCTGCTCGCCGAGGCCGCGCCCGAGTGGCTGGTAGGACAGATCGACTTCCGCTACCTGACGGACGCGCTCACGCCCGAGGAGGCGCTGGAGATCCTGCGCAAGGGCCGGGAGGGCGCCGCCGAGCGCACCGCGAGCCTGCTCGCCCAGGGCTACCCCGCCTACACCACATCCCCCGGGTGGCTCGGCTACAGCGACGACAAGCTCACCCGGCTCGCCGACCGGGCGGTCGCCGACGGCTTCCGGCAGATCAAGCTCAAGGTCGGCGCGGACCTGGAGGACGACATCCGGCGCTGCCGTGTCGCCCGCTCGGTCGTCGGCCCGGACATCCGCGTGGCCATCGACGCCAACCAGCGCTGGGACGTCGACGAGGCGGTCCGCTGGACCAAGGCCCTCGCCGAGTTCGACCCGTACTGGATCGAGGAGCCCACCAGCCCCGACGACGTGCTCGGCCACGCGGCGATCCGCAAGGCCGTGGCACCCGTCAAGGTGGCCACCGGCGAGCACGTCCACAACCGGATCGTCTTCAAACAGCTCCTCCAGGCCGGCGCGATCGACATCCTCCAGATCGACGCGGCCCGGGTCGCGGGCGTCAACGAGAACCTCGCCATCCTGCTGCTCGCGGCCAAGTTCGGCGTGCCCGTATGCCCGCACGCGGGCGGCGTCGGCCTGTGCGAACTCGTCCAGCACCTGTCGATGTTCGACTACGTGGCGCTGTCCGGCACCACCGAGGACCGCGTGATCGAGTACGTCGACCATCTCCACGACCACTTCCTCGCCCCGGTGGTGATCCGCGAGGGTAACTACGCCGCACCCACCGCGCCGGGCTTCTCGGCCGCCATGCGGCCGGAGTCCATCGCGCGGTTCACGTTCCCCGACGGCGCCTTCTGGGCAGCCGATCTCGCGACGACCGACAAGACGACCGACAAGACGACCGACAAGAAAGGACAGGCGGTATGAGCGACTTCGAGGGCCTCAAGGCCCTGGTGACGGGCGGCGCCTCCGGCATCGGCCGGGCGACGGCCGAACTCCTCGCCGCGCGCGGGGCCCAGGTCGCCGTCCTCGACCTGGACCCGTCGTCGGTCGACAAGCCGCTGCGCGCCTACCGGGCCGACGTCACCGACGACGCCTCCGTACGCCAGGCCGTGGCGGCGGCCGCCGCCGACCTCGGCGGACTCGACGTCCTGGTCAACAACGCGGGCATCGGCGCCCAGGGCACCGTCGCGGACAACGACGACGAGGAGTGGCACCGCGTCCTCGACGTCAACGTCGTCGGCATGGTCCGCGTGGCCCGCGCCGCCCTGCCCCACCTGCGCGCGTCCGAGCACGCGGCGATCGTCAACACGTCCTCCATCGCGGCCACCGCGGGCCTTCCGCAGCGGGCGCTGTACAGCGCGACCAAGGGCGCCGTGTACTCCCTCACCCTCGCGATGGCCGCCGACCACGTCCGCGAGGGCATCCGCGTCAACTGCGTCAACCCCGGCACGGCGGACACCCCGTGGATCGGCCGCCTGCTGTCCAAGGCCGCCGACCCGGCCGCCGAGCGTGCCGCCCTGGAGGCCCGCCAGCCCACCGGCCGCCTCGTCAGCGCGGACGAGGTCGCGGGCGCGATCGCCTACCTGGCGAGCCCGCTGTCCGGCGCCACGACCGGCACCTCACTCGCCGTGGACGGCGGCATGCAGGGCCTGCGCCTGCGTCCGGCGGGCCAGTGAACCGGCTCGGCAACAGCGGCGTGCGAGTCAGCCCCCTGGCCTTCGGCGCCGCCGCGATCGGCAACCTCTTCACGGAGGTCGGCGAGGAGCAGGCGCACGAGGCCGTGAGTGCCGCCTGGCAGCGGGGCGTGCGCTACTTCGACACCGCCCCGCACTACGGCCTCGGCCTGTCCGAACGCCGCCTCGGGGCCGCCCTGCGCGCCCACCCCCGGGAGCGGTACACGGTCTCGACGAAGGTGGGCCGCCGCCTGGAGGCCTCCCAGGGCGGCGGCGACGATCTGGCCAACGGCTTCGCGGTCCCCGCCACCCACCGCCGCGTGTGGGACTTCAGCGCCGACGGTGTACGACGCACCCTGGAGGCCAGTCTGGAACGGCTCGGCCTCGACCGCGTGGACGTCGTCTACCTCCACGACCCCGACGACCACGCCGAACAGGCCTTCCGGGAGGGCTACCCGGCCCTGGAGAAGCTCCGCTCGGAGGGCGTCGTCGGTGCGATCGGCGCGGGCATGAACCAGGCCGAGATGCTCACGCGCTTCGTCCGTGACACGGACGTCGACGTGGTGCTGTGCGCGGGCCGCTACACCCTGCTCGATCAGCGGGCTTCGATCGAGCTGCTGCCCGAGGCGCAGAAACGCGGTGCCTCCGTCGTCGTCGGCGGCGCCTTCAACTCCGGCCTGCTGGCGGACCCGAGGCCGGGAGCGACGTACAACTACGCCCAGGCGCCATCCGAGTTGTTGGACCACGCCCTGCGCCTGAAGTCCGTCGCCGACCGTCACGGCACCACCCTGCGGGCCGCCGCCCTGGCGTTCTGTGCCGCGCATCCGGCGGTCGCGAGCGTCCTCGTCGGCACCCGCTCCGCGGCCGAGGTCCACGACTGCGCCGACCAGTTCGCGGCCACTGTGCCCACCGCCTTCTGGCAGGAACTGCGGGACAGCGGCCTCCTGCCCGCCGATGTCCCCGTCCCCGCGGAGGAACCGTCAGAGGAGCCGTCGGAGGAACCGTCAGAAGAGCCGTCAGAGGGGTCGTTGGAGGAGCCGTCATGAGAGTCGCCCTGCACACCAAGGTCCGCGCGGACCGCGTCGCCGAGTACGAGGCCGCCCACCGCGAGGTCCCCGTCGAGCTCACCGACGCGATCCGCGCCGCCGGCGCCACCTCCTGGACGATCTGGCGCAGCGGCACCGACCTCTTCCACGTCCTGGAGTGCGAGGACTACGCCCGCCTCCTCGCCGAGCTGGAGAAACTCCCGGTCAACGTCGCCTGGCAGGCCCGGATGGCCGAGCTGCTGGA